>CAIXEA010000167.1 GCA_903918315.1 uncultured Acetobacteraceae bacterium
CACAACCAGCGCCCAGTCGTCGTCCGTCATCCGTGTCAGCATGGTCGGCTCCCTGAAACCGACCTCCTATGAGTCAGACAACAGAGCGCGCCGGAATCCCCAAAAATGGCATATCAGGGATTCCGTCCACACGGCCTAGCTAGCGACAGGGGTTGCAACAAGACTAATCGCGGAAGGACTGCCTGTTGTGATGCGGATACCTGTGGGGGAAAGGCGCCCCGTCGTGGAATCAATACGGAATGCGGTGATGTCATCGCTATCCTGATTGGCCGCGTAAATCTGATCTCCCTTGATATTTATTGTAAAAAATCGTGGCCGAAGCCCACCGGTCGGCACGGCTTCAACGAAGGTGAGATGGCCGGAAACCTGATCGATGTTGTACAGAACGATGCTGTCCTGCCCACGATTGGATACATAGAGGAATCGCCCGCAAGCGGAGGAGGTGATTTCGGCAGTGGTGTTCCGGCCCGGGTGACCGTCGGGAATCGTGGTCACGACCTGCGTTTCCCGGACATACCCATGTATGTTGTCCCAGTTGAATACCGACACGGTCGAATCCAACTCATTGTTCACATACAAGATAGGAAGATGGGGATGGAAAACGGTGTGTCGCGGCGCGGCACCGCGTGCCGACGCCACCGAGCCCTGAGCCGTTGGAGCCAATCGGCCCGCTGTGAACCGGAAGAAGAACGTGCGGTCGAAGCCCTTGTCCGGCACCACGACAAACTGGCCGGAGGGGTCGAAAATCACCGCATGCGGATGCGAGGACGCCTGATGGACCGGGTCGGGCCCCGGTGTGCCCTCCAGCGTGATCGACTGGGTCACCGGCAAAAGGCGTCCATCCTCGGCGATGGGCATCACCGCGACGGCCCCATTGCCGTAATTCGCGATCACCAAATGACGTTCGTCCGGGGCCAGGGCTGAGTCGACCGGATTGTTCCCCAGGCAGTTCTGTTGATTCAACAGCGTCAAATGGCCCGAGGCCGGATCGACGGCAAACGCGCTCATGATCGTGCGTCCGCCATGCACGGACCAAAGACGGGTCTTGGCGCGGTTCAAAGTGAACAATGACGGGTTTTCCAGCCCGCCGATGGTCTGAACATGCGTCCAGGTCTCTGTCGCTTCATCAATGCGATAAACGTTGATGCCATTGCCGCGGCCGTCACGGTCCGCGGTGGTGTATCCCCCGACATAGGCGAACATGGGCTTTCCTCCTGCTGGAGCGGGATCGCAGAACGCAGAACTTAGGTCCTCCCGCCCTGGCAGGAGCATAAACACGTGGGCGGCGAAACCAAAATGCCTAAAAAATAATCGTATAAAAATGATTGCATGTTAAAGTGGCGATGTGCCACGCTGCAGTGCAGCAAGCGCGGCGAAACCCATAGCGAGGGACGCGCGGGCATACGGGGAAGTGCGTCCGATATTCATGCGCAAGGCGACCCACCAGCCGCTTACGGGGCCCCATGCCCGTACGCGGCGCCGTTAAGGAATTCCGCGATGCTCGACAAAACCATGGTTAACAACTTCTCCCACCTCAAAGCCGATAGCACCCCCTGGGTCAGCGGTGGTCTGCGGGATTTCTTCCTGTACCGGGATCTCGGTGTTCTCGCCGCCACCGGCGGCCGGGTGATCGCACACCTCGTCAAAGCCAATGCCGCGCCTGAAACAGGCACGGGCTGGCATCAGCACCAGGCTGATTTCCAGATCGTGATCATGCTGAAGGGTTGGGCCAAGTTCATGTACGAAGACAAGGAACATCTGGTCGCGGCCGGGGACTGCGTGCATCAGCGCCCGGGCATCACCCACTACCTGTTCGACTACTCACCGGACATGGAATATCTGGAAATCGTCTCCCCCGGCGATTTCGGCACCATCGAAGTCGAAGGGCCCTGCGACGTGCCCGCCCCGACCCCTTGGCCGGCGGGCTGATCGGTTCGATCAGCCCCGTTGGACGTCGATTAAAACTCGACGTCCAGCTCTTCGATTTGTTCAGGCTCTTTCTGTGCGGACGCGAACCACTCCCGCATGTCCGGCCAGGCCAGAATGTTCCGGCAGAATCGGTCGCAAACCGGATCCATCTTCACATCATATGTCTGAAAACGGGTCACCACCGGCGCGAACATCGCGTCGGCGATCGTGCGATGTTCCCCAAACAACCACGGGCCTTTCCATGTGCCCAGGCATTCCCGCCAAATTTCCGTGATCCGGTCGATATCCGCCTGAACCGCGGACCAAATGGTGAAGTTGGGCCGAAACATCTTGAGGTTCATGGGGAGCGACTCGCGCAGAGCCGCGAACCCGGAATGCATTTCTCCTGAAATCGATCGGCAGCGCGCGCGCGCGATCCGTTCCTCCGGCAACATTCCCGCTGCGGGGTGCAGTTCATTGAGGTATTCGGCCATCGCCAACGTGTCCCAAATGGTCACGTCCTCATGCACGAGATAGGGAATGCGGATCGATGAAGTCTGCATCAGCAACTCGGCGCGCAAATTGGGATCATCGGCCGATACCTGCTGAATGTCGAAATCCAGCCCGGCCATGCGCGCCAGCAAAAATCCCCGCAGCGACCAAGAGGAATAGTTCTTGCTGCTGATGAACAGGGTGGCTTTAGACATAGTGACAATCCCCTCGGCTGGTGTCATGCTGCACCGCAATATAACAGCCCCTTCACGCGGATGACAGGATTAGTCATGGTTCGGCGATCGAAGTTTGAAGAATCTCCGCCTTCCGATACGCTGATCGGCGGAAACCAGTGAAGCCGCCCGCTATGATCTATCAAATGTACCAGGCGCAAGCCGATCTGCTGCGCCCCGTCCGTGCCTTTGGCCGGTTTGGGGCGTCTCTGGCGCGCATGGCTGACCTGGGGCCGCACACGCCGATCGGCGTGCGGCAGTTCGCGGCGGCCTGTGGGTTGATGGCGGATGTGGGGATGACCCATCAGCGGCCCGACTACGAAATCGATTTCGTCCGCGTCGGGGAGGACCTGGTCGAGGTCCATCAGGAGATCGCGCTCGATACCCCTTTCGCGTCCTTGCTGCATTTCCGAAAAGACACCGCCGTTCCGCAACCGCGCGTCCTGCTGATCGCACCGATGTCGGGACATTTCGCGACGCTGCTGCGCAACACCCTGCAGACGCTGCTGCGCGATCATGATGTCTACATGACCGACTGGAAGAACGCGCGCGACGTGCCCTTGTCGGATGGGACCTTCGACCTCGATGCGTTCATCGACCATTTGATCCTGTTCATGGAAACGATCGGGCCGGGCGCGCATATGGTCGCGGTCTGTCAGCCGACGGTGGGTGCGCTGGCCGCGGTGGCGGTGATGGCGGAACAGGGCAATCGCGCCCAGCCCCGCAGCATGACGCTGATGGCCGGGCCGCTCGATACACGCATCAATCCGACCAAAGTCAACGACCTCGCCAAATCCAAGCCGATCGAATGGTTCGAAAAAAATATGATTGGCGTGGTGCCGTGGCGCTATAAAGGCGCCAATCGCCGGGTCTATCCTGGATTCATGCAATTGACCGCCTTCATGAGCATGAATCTCGATCGCCACATCAATGCCCATATGAACCAGTTCCACGCCCTCGCGCAGCGGGAGCAGGACAAGGTGGATGCGCATCGCCGGTTTTACAAAGAATACGGCGCGGTGATGGACCTGCCAGCCGAATTCTTCCTGCAAACCGTGCAGCGCATCTTCCAGGACCATGACCTGCCGATGGGCAAACTGACCTGGCATGGCCGGGCGGTGCGCCCGGAACTAATCCGCCGCACCGCGTTGATGACGGTCGAGGGGGAGCGTGACGATATCTGCGCCATCGGTCAGACCATGGCGGCGCTGGATATGTGTGCTGGCATCAAGGTCAGCCAGAAACGCCACCATCTGCAGACCGGCGTCGGTCATTATGGCGTGTTCAGCGGCAAGCGCTGGGAACGTGAGATTTACCCCCGCGTCCGGACCATGATCCAGACCACGAGCTGACTTACCCCGCCGGAATCATCCGCCCGAGCGACCGCCCACCGAACAGATGCACGTGCAGATGCGGCACTTCCTGGCCGCCGTCGTTGCCCATATTCGCGAGCAGACGGTAGCCCGGTTGCTCCAGCCCCAGGTCCCGCGCGACCTTGCCCACGGCGCGGATGAAGCCGGTGATCTCCGCCTCGCTGGCAGAGGCGCTGAAATCGGCGAACGAGCAATACGTCCCCTTTGGGATCACCAGCACATGAATCGGTGCCTGCGGCGCGATGTCATGGAAAGCCAGGGCCCATTCGTCCTCATAGACGCGCCGGGCGGGGATTTCCCCCCGCAGAATGCGGGCGAAAATGTTGGTGTCGTCATAGGGCGGCAGACCGCTGACCGTCATCTCTCACGCTCCCGTAACAGGTTCAGGGAATTTTGGCGGTTTCCGTGCCCGGGGCAACCGTTGCGGATTTTCCGCGGGCCGCTTTCTCGGCGAGGCCGCTGATCCCCTCCCGCTGACCGAGTTCGGCCCAGACTTCATCGGGGGTGACGCCGCTGGCGACCCACAGAACCATCAGATGATACAGCACGTCGGCGCTTTCGCCGATGAGTTCGGGTTTGTTTCCGGCAACCGCCTCGATCAGGCACTCGACGGCTTCTTCCCCGAACTTCTGGGCGACCTTCGCCGTCCCGCGGGAGAGCAGGCGGGCCGAGTGACTGGCCGATGGGTCAGCGTCCCGCCGGCTCATGACCACGGCGAACAGGCGATCCAGCACCCCCTGCGTCAGGAGCGCGGGCGCAACGGTCTTGGCTTTGGCCTTGGGCTTGGCCTTGGGCTTGGCCGCCTTCTTCGGCTTGGTCTCGATCTTCTTTTTCGCTGTTTTGGCCATGTCTATGCCGCCTGCCGAGGTAGCCGCACGGGGAGGCCGGCGGTCGCGAGGGCGCCCTTCACCTGATCGATGGTGAAGGTGCCGAAATGGAATACGCTGGCGGCCAGCAAGCCGGTTGCCCCGGCCTGCGCGCCTTCAACGAAGTGCTGCAAGGTGCCAACGCCGCCGGACGCGATCACGGGCACCCGCACGGCGGCGCAGACGGCGCGCAGCAGTGCAAGATCGAAGCCCTTGCCGGTGCCGTCGCGATCCATGCTGGTCAGCAGGATCTCTCCTGCGCCAAGGGACACGACCTGACGGCACCAATCGATCACGCCGATGCCGGTGCCTTTGCGCCCGCCATGGGTAAAGACCTCCCATTGCCCGGGCGTGGATTGTTTGGCGTCCACCGCGACGACGACGCACTGGCTGCCGAACTTGGTCGCGGCTTCGCGCACCAGCTCGGGCCGGGCGACGGCGGCGGAATTCAGGCTGCATTTGTCGGTGCCGGCGAGCAGTAGGCGGCGCATATCATCGGTCGAGCGGATGCCGCCGCCAACGGTCAACGGCAGGAACACCCGCGCGGCGGTCCGCGCGACGACGTCCAGGATGGTGTCGCGGTTTTCGTGGCTGGCGGTGATGTCGAGGAAAGTCAGCTCGTCCGCGCCTGCGGCGTCATAGACGACCGCCTGCTCCACCGGATCACCGGCGTCACGCAGAGACACGAAATTGACGCCTTTGACGACTCGACCGTCTTTCACGTCCAGGCAGGGTATGACGCGGAGCTTGAGCATGTGCGTCTTAGACCGCCACCCGGCCGGGATGGCAAGTCACTTTACGTTACGTCATGCGCGGCGAAGGCCGGGGATCAGGCCGGCCATATGCTGAGGATATCGCGCGGCGATTTATCCCGCAAATCAGCCCCTTGCAGCCCGGAATAGATGGCGTCCAGGCTGTGTTTCGCGGCCGCGGTGGTGGAGACGATTACCCGTTCGTACCCGACATGGTAACCGAATTCCCCGATCGCATCGCCCTTGACCGTGAAGCAGATGCCGACGCTGTCATCGGCATTTTGTGAGGTGGCGGAGCGGAACATCTGTAGCGGCTTCAGAATATTGAACGCCGATGCGCGCAGATGGCTCTTCATGCCCGGCCCGTTGAGGGAGATGAAGGGGATACCAGCCCAGTTACCGACGACTTGCGCCAGCCCGCCACCGAGTGAGTGACCGACGATGGACAGCCGTTTGCCTGCGGCGATGGTTTTCGCCCACTTCACCATGCCGTAAGCGCTGCCAGCCATATTGGGCAGCACGTTCAGGCCGATGCGTAGATTGGCACTGTTTTGGGAAACCGGCGCGGTCGTAACCCCGCCCTGGGTGCCAGAAAAGCCGATGATGACTTCGGTGGTGTTGGTGAACACACCGCCCTGAAATCCATTGCCGTACCACGTCGCCCATTCGAATTTCTGGAGTTGCCAGCCCGCGCAACACGGGTTTCCCTGCCCTTTCTTCAGATAGACGCATTCGGCGATATCGTAATACTCTTGCATGTTAGCCATGGTGGTCTCAGAGAAATCCAAGTGATTTTCAAATAATACCCTGAAAGGATCAAGATTTGTCAATGAACCAAGCGTATTTCACTTGATAGTTACAAAATGTTACCGCGCAGTAGTACCAAAGCCGCCGCGGGATCAATCAGCCCATTGTACAGAGCCCGGCCAACGATAACCCCCTCGATCCGGGTGCCGGTCGCGGCGGCTTTCAGTGCGACCAGATGCTCCATCCCGCCGACACCGCCCGAGGCGATCACGGGCGTAGTCAGCCTTTCGGCGAGTGCGACAGTCTGTTCCAGGTTCAATCCGCTCAGCATGCCGTCGCGGCCGATATCGGTGTAGACGATCGCTGATACGCCCGCGTCTTCGAACCGCAGGCCGAGTTCCGTGGCGGGGAGGGTGGAGGTCTCGGCCCATCCCTCGGTGGCCACGAACCCATCATGCGCATCGATGCCGACGACGATACGGCCGGGAAAGGCCTTGCAGGCCTCGATCACCAGAGTCGGATTCTTAGCCGCGGCGCTGCCAAGAATAACGCGGGTGATACCGGCCTCCAGCCAGGCCGCGATGCCAGCCATGTCGCGGATGCCGCCGCCGAGTTGCACCGGGCGCGTGGTCGCTGCCAGGATCGCGCGCACCGCGTCGGCGTTAACCGGCTTGCCCGCGAAGGCACCGTTGAGATCGACCACGTGCAGCCAGGAGAAACCCGCATCCTGCCAGGCCCGCGCCTGGCCGCCGGGATCGGAGGAATAGACGGTCGCCTGGTTCATCAGCCCGCGCTGCAGCCGCACGCATTGGCCGTCTTTGAGGTCGATGGCGGGGTAGAGGGTCAGGCTCATGAGGGGTCCTTGCTGGAACGACGCGGCGAAGGCCTGCGCCGTTATTCCGCGCTCTGCCCCTTCCGGGGCCGCAGGCGTTTGGCGTAGTAGAAGCCGCGGATCACCGTGCCGCGCACCAGGGCATATTCCGGCTGCACCCCCCAGCGTTCGTAGCCGAGCGACTCGTAGAGCCGGATCGCGGCTTCCTGCGTCTCCCGCACGTCCAGGTTCAGGACCTGATAGCCGGACTCCCGGGCAAATTCCTCGACCTTCAAGGTCAGGGCGCGCGCCAGACCGTGGCCGCGGGCATAGGGGGCGATAAAGGCGTGCATCATCTGCGCGGCGAAGGCTTGTGCTTCGTTGTTGCGCGGCGGGCGCACCAGATGGGCGGAGCCGACGATTTCGCCGTTCAGGCGTGCCACGAACAACACGCGTTCCGGCACCAGCAGTACGCCCCGATAATAGGTTTCCAGCGCGCGGCGGCCTGGCGTCGTGACCCAGCCAAACCCGCCACCATCCAGGACGGCGGCGCTGGTGGCTTCACACAGGGCGTGCAGGTCGTCGTCATTGAACCGCTCGATCCGCTCCACCAGCAGGACATTGTCCGGGGATTGTTCGGGCTTCGGGGGGGCGTCTGTGATCATGGTGTCCACCGCAGGAAGTTCATCAGGATGCGGATGCCGACCTCCTGGCTTTTTTCGACGTGGAACTGGGTGCCGGCGCGGTTGCCGGAGGCGACGAAGGCGACGACGGGGCCGCCATATTCGGTGGTGGCAATGGTCTGCTCGGGCGCGCCGCCGACAAGGGCGTAGCTATGCACGAAGTAGGCGTGATCGCCGGGTATCAAGCCGTCGAGCAGCGGATGCGCGCCAGGGGTAAAATCGAGCCCGTTCCAGCCCATCTGCGGCAGGCGCAACCCGGGTGCCGGCATTTCCGCGACATCGCCCTTGATCCAGCCAAACCCAGCGGTGACCGCATGTTCCAGCCCGCGCTCGGCCATCAGCTGCATGCCGACGCAGATGCCGAGGAACGGGGTTCCGCCAGCCGTCGCGGTTTCGATTGCATCGCGCATGCCCGACACCGCGGCCAACCCGGCGGAACAATCGGCGAAGGCAC
Source organism: uncultured Acetobacteraceae bacterium (assembly GCA_903918315.1). Lineage (GTDB taxonomy): Bacteria > Pseudomonadota > Alphaproteobacteria > Acetobacterales > Acetobacteraceae > Rhodopila. Next base: position 8,320 of record CAIXEA010000167.1, read on the forward strand.
CTTGGCCGGGCAGGACGATCCTGTCGGCCTGGGCCACCGCCTCCGGGTCCGCGGTGATCGTGACCGCGGCGGCGATCCCCAGCCGTTCCGCCGCCAGAGCCAGGGCGCGGGAGGCGGATGCGAGGTTGCCGCTACCGTAATCGACCACTGCAATTCTCATCGGGCGTTGCCCGTTCGGATTGTCATCGCGCGGTGCCCGCTGGCATGAAGCGCCCGGCCATGCGCGGGTCGCTGTCGAGCAGCCGGGCCAGGGCCTGGTCTTCCGATGCGGCGACGATCACGGATCGCAGCGGGTAGCCGCGCATCTCCAGCGACCAGGTCAGCAGGTCACGCCCGGACAGCCCGTGCAACAGCATCAGCCCGGGGATCGCGATGCCGGTGGCGTGGTTCGGCAGGGTCAGGGGCAGCAGGATGAACGCCGCCAGGCTCAGCGCCGCGGGCACCCAGGCGCGGTGCGTCAGCAGCCAGATCGGCCCGAACAGCAGCGCCGCCCAGGAAAAGCCATCGCGCAGCAGAATCGGTTCCTCATCGGCGCGCAGATGCACGGTCCAGGTGGTCACAACACGCCCTTGGTCGATGGCACCGCATCGCCGAGGCGAGGGTCAACCTCGCAGGCGGCGCGCATGGCGCGGGTGGCCGCTTTGAAGCAGGCTTCCGCCACATGATGCGCGTTATGCCCCGCGCGTTTGGTGATGTGCAGGGTGACCAACGCGTTGAAGGCAAAGGCGCGGAAGAATTCCTCAAACAGCTCGGTGTCGAATTCCCCGATCTTGGGGCGCTCGAAATCGACGGTCCAGGCGAGGAAGGGGCGGCCGGAGATATCAACCGCGGCTTCGGCCAGCGTTTCGTCCATCGGAATCATCGCATGGCCGAAGCGGCGGATGCCGCGCTTGTCGCCCAGGGCCTGTTTGAAGGCCTGGCCCAGCACGATGCCGACATCTTCCGTCGTGTGGTGGAAATCGATGTGGAGGTCACCCTTGGCGCGCACTGTCAGGTCGAACAACCCATGCCGGGCAAATGCCGTCAGCATGTGGTCGAGAAACCCGATGCCCGTGTCAATATCCGCCTTGCCCGACCCATCGAGGTCCAGGGTCAGGCTGATATCGGTTTCGGTGGTGGTGCGGGAGAGAGAAACGATGCGTGCCATGATGGCGGCTCCACTACTCCCGCGGGCGGTCCGGGTCCAGCGTCTTGCGGGGAAATTGGCTGTCGAACACCAGTGCGATCACGCCACAGACGATCGCGGCGTCGGCCACGTTGAACACATACCAGGAATAATCCCCCCAGGGCGTGTCCGCATGGGCGTGGATGAAATCCACCACGGCGCCGAAGCGCAGCCGATCGATGACATTGCCGATGGCTCCGCCGGCGATGGAGCCGGTGGCGATGGCGATGATCGATGACTCCGCCCGCCGCAGCCAGAACAGAAGGCCCACAACCACCGTCAGGGACACCGCCGCCAGGATGAAATGCCCCGCCTGGCCGAAGCCGTTGAGCAGCCCGAACGTGACCCCTCGGTTCCAGACCATGGTGAAATTGAGGAACGGGAGCAGCACCACCTGATGGAGATCGGGAAGATCGAGCCCGTCCAGAATCCACCATTTGCTGGCCTGATCCGCCACCAGGGTGGTGAAGCCGGCAATCAGGCCGATGCGAGGCAAGCGCTTCGGCGTGCCTCGTTCCGGCGTGGATGCGGGCGTCGGCCGCACGCTCACCCCACCACCTCCACACAGCGCAGGCACAGGCCCGGATGCGCGGCGTGGGTGCCGACTTCCGGCAGCACTTTCCAGCAGCGCACGCATTTCTCACCCGGCGCGATGGCGACCTCGGCCGGTTCGTCGCCGGTCCCGGCCACGCTGCGCAGGGCGGAGACGATGGACACGTCGGCCCATTCCGCCTCATTCAGCAACAGCGCCTCATCCGGGGCGAGTTTCAGCGTCACGCTGGCCTGCAACGAGGCGCCGATGGTCTTCGCCGCTCGCGCCGCTTCGATCGGCACGGTGATGCGGCGGCGGATGGCGCGGATCTGGTCCCATTTGGCGGCCAGGGCATCGTCGCGCCATTCATGCGGCAGATCGGGGAACAGTTGCAGATGCACGCTGCCTTCTTCGCCAAAGCGGGCGGTCCAGGCCTCCTCCGCGGTGAAGCACAGCACCGGCGCCAGCCAGATGGTCAGGCAGCGGTGCAGATGATCCAGCACGGTCCGGGCCGCGCGGCGGCGCGGGCTGTCCTTGCCGTCGCAATAGATCGCGTCCTTGCGGACATCGAAGTAGAAGGCCGACAGGTCGGTGGCGCAGAAATTATGCACCTCCGGATAGACGCCAGCCCAGTCGTAGCTTTCGGTGGCTGCGCGGATTTTGGAGTCCAGTTCGGTCAGGCGGTGCAGGACCCAGCGCTCCAGCTCCGGCATGTCGGACACGGCAACGCGTTCCTCGTCGGAGAACCCGTCCAGGCTGCCGAGCACCCAGCGCAGCGTGTTGCGCAGGCGGCGGTACAGTTCCGACTGCTGCTTCAGGATTTCCGGCCCGATGCGCAGATCGTCGCTGGTGTCCGATGACATGACCCAAAGCCGCAGGATATCGGCGCCATATTGGTCCGCCACCTTGTCCGGGGAGGTCACATTGCCCAGCGATTTCGACATCTTGCGGCCGTTCTCGTCATTGACGAAGCCATGCGTCAGCAAGGCCTTGAACGGCGCCACGCCGCGGGTGCCCACGGCTTCCAGCAACGACGAATGGAACCAGCCGCGATGCTGGTCCGATCCTTCCAGATACAGATCCGCCGGCCAGGGCAGGCCGCGATCTTCCAGCACGAAGGCGTGGGTCGAGCCGGACTCGAACCACACGTCCACGATGTCCATCACCTGTTCGTAATCGTCCGGGTTGCGCCCGGCACCGAGGAAGCGCGACGGCGGCGACGAATACCAGCTATCCGCGCCCTCATGGGTGAAGGCATCGACCACCCGGGCGACGATCTCGGGATCGCGCAACGGCTGCCCCGTGGCCTTTTCCACGAACACCGCGATCGGCACGCCCCAGCTGCGCTGGCGGCTGATGCACCAGTCCGGCCGCGCCGCGACCATGGAGCCGATGCGGTTCCGCCCGGCATCGGGCACGAACTGCGTCGCGTCGATCGCGCGCAAAGCCTTCTCCCGGATGTGTTCCGGCCCGTCCATGCGGATGAACCATTGCGGCGTGGCGCGGAAGATCAGCGGCGCGCGGGAGCGCCAGGAGTGGGGGTAGGAATGCACGATCTTCGACCGCGCCACCAAGGCCCCCGCCGCGATCAACGCCGCACAGACCGGTTCGGCTGCCTTGTAGACATGCTCCCCGGCGAACAGCGGCACCCAGGCGTTGAACGTGCCATCGTCGCCGACGGTTTCCGGGATATCGAGCTTGTTGGCGCGGCCGAGGATGAAATCGTCCTCGCCATGGCCCGGCGCGATATGGACGAAGCCGGTGCCGGCCTCGGTGGTGACGAAATCGGCCAGCAGCACCGGGGTATCCTGTTCATACCCATGCCCGCGCAACGGATGCGCGCAGACGGTGCCAGCCAAATCGGCGCCCTTGAACACATGCACGATGTGATGGCCGGCAATGCCGGTGTCGGTCAGGAATTGCGGCAGCAGCGCCAGCGCCACCAGCAGCTTTTCGCCCACCCGCGCCAGCGAGCCGTCATTCACCGCGTCGACATGCACCAGCGCGTAATCGAAGTCCGGCCCAGCGGCGACGGCGCGGTTGCCTGGCATGGTCCAGGGGGTGGTGGTCCAGATCACCACCGCCGCCTCGTCCATGCGCGGGTCGGTTGCTTTCACGATCGGGAAGCGCACCCAGATGGTGGTGCTGGTATGGTCGAGATACTCGATCTCGGCCTCCGCCAGCGCCGTCTTTTCCACCGGCGACCACATGATCGGGCGCAATCCCCGGTTCAGCGCGCCATTGAGCAGGAATTTGCAGATCTCGTTGACGATCGCCCCCTCGGAGGGCAGATCCATGGTGGCGTAGCGCTGCTTGAAATCGCCCTCCACGCCCAGGCGGCGGAACTCGCCGGCCTGCACATCCATCCAATGCGCGGCGTATTCCCGGCATTCGCGGCGGAAATCGAGCACCGGCACCGCGTCCTTGTCCTTCTTTTTGGCGCGGTAGGCTTCCTCGATCTTCCATTCGATCGGCAGGCCATGGCAGTCCCAGCCGGGAATGTAGTTGGCGTCGAAACCCGCCATCTGCCGGGTGCGGTTGATCACGTCCTTGAGGATCTTGTTCAGCGCGTGCCCGATATGCAGGTTGCCGTTCGCATAGGGCGGGCCGTCATGCAGGATGAACAGGGGCTTGCCCTTGGATGCCGCCCGCAGCTTGCCCCACAGGTCCATCGCGTCCCACCGGGCGAGGATCGCGGGCTCTTTCTTCGGCAGGTCGCCGCGCATGGGGAAGGGGGTCTGGGGCAAAAACACGGTATCGCGATAATCGCGCTTCGCGTCGGCCGGTGCGTCGTTCCCGATAGTCTTATTCATGGCAAATCCGAGCGGCCGGGGCCGCGCTTGGGGTCAGGGCATAGGTACGGTCCCGGGGCTGCTTAAGCCGCCGGGCCGGTAATTCGCACCTGCTTGTACACGGTTGCCATGGCTGGGACCATGCGGCGATGCGGGGCGCTGGGTCAAGTTTTCCATAACGGGCTCCAACGCGGGAATAAACCGCCAGCGCGACCGTCTGACCTCCCAACGCCGTCTCACTCCCGGTCGGCCGAGGAGCCCGTAATGTTTAAAAACACTATTTTCATGGCCGCTTTGCTCGGCCTTACGCTCAGTGGCTGCGCCACGCCTCCGGCCATGCCGGCCGTCACCGCCGAGACCGCGAAAGGCAAGACGTTGATCGATGCCAAGGGCATGACGTTGTATTCGTTCGATAAGGATAGCGCCGGCAAGTCGGTCTGTAATGGCAAATGCGCCGAAAACTGGCCGCCGCTTGCCGCCGCTTCGACGGAGGCCTTGGGCGAGTGGAGCGTGGTCACCCGCGATGATGGCAGCAAGCAATGGGCCCTGCGCGGCAAGCCGCTCTACACGTTCATCAAAGACACGAAACCCGGTGACGCCGTGGGCGATGGCTTCATGAACAACGCCTGGCATATCGCGCGTCCCTGATCCCATCGCGGTGGGGCGGCTCAGGTCATCCGCCCTGCCGTGCATCCGTCATCCTCGGACCAGAGCCGAGGGTCACCAGACACGCCGGACCGCGTGAATGGGGCGGCCGGGCCAGACCCCGGCCGTGACGGCTCCCTTACCGCGGCGTATGGCGTGCCAGGAAATCCAGCACCCGGGTCCGCTGCGTTTCCATATGCTCCGGCCCGCGCCAGTCGCGGATCAATTCCAGCCCGGGCAGCAACGATTCCAACTCCGCCGAGGTCGCCGCCGGGTGTGGCGTGTCCGTGCCAGGCAGCAGGATCGCCGGCACCGGAAAGGCCTTCACGAAGTCCCGGCTGGAGCAGAACACGAACGGGTGGTCCCACATGTTGCGCCCGAAGGCGGCAATTTTCGCCTCATCCAGGTCCGGCCGTTCGGCGCGCTTTTCCTTGCTCCATTCGATGTGGCTTTGGGGGAAGTAGTCCGGGACATCCGGGTGCAGCCCGATCGGGTTCTGCAGCACCGCGCTGACGACGCGGCCGGGCGCGGTTTCCACCGCCTTGATGCAGAAGCTGCCGCCAATGCACCCGCCGAGGACATGGAATCGCTCTGCCCCCACATGGTCGATCAGCGCCATGTGATCGGCCGCATAGGTGTGCCAGCCATGATCGGCCTCGATCGCGCAGCGGGACTGGCCGGCATTGCGCTGATCCATGGCGATGACGTGGTAGCCGGCTTCCGCCAGCACCTCGGTCCAGTCGCACCAGCTGCGGCGCGGGCCGTCCTTGGGGTGGTGCCACATCTCCAGGCGGGACCGCAGGCCGCCCGGCGCGAACAGCAGGATGGGGAAACCCTGCCCGAATTCCTCATAATAAATCACCCCGTCGGGGCGCTTGAGCATGGGCATGGGGGAGTCCTCCGTTTTTCTCGGGCGTTTTTCTCGGGCGTTTATGTCAGGCGCGCGAGCAGCCGCCGAGCCTCCGCCGCGTCGGCCGCGATCTGGGCTTTCAGCGCGTCCAGGCCCGAGAATTTGATTTCAGCCCGGATGAACGCGTGCAAGGCGACGGTGATCTCCGTGCCGTAGATGTCGCCGGAAAAGTCGAACAGGTTGACCTCCAGCCGGCTTTCCGGCCCGGCGTTCACCGTCGGGCGGCGGCCGATATTGGCGACCCCGTTGTAGATTGTCCCATCCGCCGTGCGGATGGTCACCGCGTAGACGCCGCGCGCCGGTTCCAGATGCCGACCCAGCGCCACATTGGCGGTGGGGAAGCCGATGGTGCGGCCGCGCTTGTCGCCATGCGCGACCTCGCCCCGGATCGCCCAGGGGCGGCCGAGTTCGGCCGTCGCACGCTCCGGATAGCCATCCTGCAAGGCGCGGCGGATGCGGCTCGATGACAGCGGGCCGCGCGAATCCGTCACCGGCGGCACCAGGCTCAACCCCATGCCCAGCACGGCGGCACGCGCGGCCAGGAAGCCGGTATCGCCGCCGCGGCGGAAGCCGAACGCGAAATCCTCCCCCGAGGCCAAATGCTTCGCGCCCAGGCCGCGATGCAGCACTTCGGTCACGAAATCCTCGGCCGGCATCAGGCTGAATGCGTGGTTGAAGGGAATTTCGTACAGGATTTCGACCCCGGCCGCCGCCAGCGCATCAGCGCGTTCGGCGGCGAGGGTCAGGCGGAAGGGCGGATCCTCGGGCCGGAAGATCTCCCGCGGATGCGGCTCGAATGTCAGGACCGCGAGTGGCGTGTCCGGGCGCGCGGCGTGGGCGGCGCGCAGAAGCCCGGCATGACCGCGATGCACGCCGTCGAAATTGCCCAATGCGACGGTGGCGCCGCGGGCCTCTGGCGGCAGGTCCTGCCAGTGATGATAAATGCGCATCGAAAATTGCGTCCGATCCGGTTGCGAACCCCGTACTCTCGCGGGAAGCCCGTTCTTGCGGGAAGCGCCGGGGCAAATCAACCTTTGGGGGGTGTTGCGCGGCACCCCTTGCCTGCGCATAGGGTTTCCCCATGCCCCAAACCTGTGTCGGATCATCCGAAGACCTGCTGCACGAACTCGCCGCCTGGGTGCGGATGGAAACACCCTCGACCGACGCCACGGCCGTCAATCGGCTGATGGATGTAGCGGAGGCTGAGCTGGCGCGCGCCGGCGCCGCACTTGAGCGGGTTCCCGGCAGCGGCGGTTTTGGCGACACGCTGATCGCCCGCACCGAAGGGGAGGGGAAGCCCATCCTGGTGGCCGGGCATCTGGATACCGTGTGGTCGCATGGCACGCTGGACAGCATGCCATTCCACATCGACGGCGATAAAGCACACGGGCCGGGCATTTATGACATGAAGGCGGGCAGCTTCCTGGCCTTCCATGCCGTCCGCGCCATCCTGCGCCAGGGCGTGCCCACCAGACGGCCCATCGTGCTGATGCTGACCCCGGATGAGGAAGTCGGCAGCCCGTCGTCGCGCTGGATCATCGAACGGGAAGCTGCCCAGGCGGCGTTCGCCCTGATCCCCGAACCCGCCGGCCAGGGCGGCGCCTGCGTCACCGCGCGCAAGGGCGTCGGCCGATTCGTGCTGCGTGTCGAGGGACGCGGCGCGCATGCCGGCACCAGCTTTGAAAACGGCGCCTCGGCGGTGGTCGAACTGTCGCATCAGATCCTCGCCATCCACGCGATGGTGGATCTGGAGGCCGGGATCACCCTCAACGCGGCGCCGGTTTGGGGCGGGTCCCGGCCCAATGTCGTGTCCCCCGATGCCGGCTGTGAGATCGATCTGCGCGTCAACACCCCGCGCGAAGGGGAGGCGATGGAACAGCGGCTGCGGGCGCTGACCGCGCGCACCGCCGGCTGCCGCGTGGTCGTCGAGGGTGGCATGAACCGGCCGCCCTATACCGAAAATCCAGGGATCCGGGCGCTTTACAAACACGCCAAAGGCGTTGCCGATAGCGTCGGTATCCGCTTACCGCACCAGTCGCGCGGTGGCGGTTCGGATGGTAATTTCACCGCGGCCCTGGGGGTGCCGACGCTCGATGGCCTCGGGTGTCCGGGCTCGGGCGCCCATGTGAAGCGGGAGCATATTCTGTGGCGTGAACTGGCGCCCCGGGCCGCCTTCATGGCGGGGTTGCTCGAAACCCTGGGGTAAACGATACCGGCCTATGCTGTTCAACTCGCAATTCTTTATCGCGGTTTTCCTGCCGGTGGTGGTGGCGTTGTATTACGCCCTCGCCGGCGATCGCGTAGCGCGGCAGTCCGTGGTGGTGCTGGCCTCACTTGGTTTCTACGGTTGGTGGGACATCCGATTCGTTCCGTTGCTGATGGGGCTGACGCTGGCGAACTGGCTCATCGCGATGTGGTTTGGGCGCACCCGGATCCGCTGGATTCCCGTCCTGGGGGTGGCGCTGAACCTGGCGGTGCTCGGGTTGTTCAAATATGCGGACTTCCTCCGTGGAACCGCCTTCGGGCTCACCGGGGAACCCTGGCAGCCCTGGCATCTGATCCTGCCGCTGGGCATCAGCTTCTTCGTCTTCCAGAAGATCTCCTACCTCATCGATCTCCGCCGCGGTGATCGGCATCTCTATGGCTTTCTGGATTTCTGCCTGTTCGTCTCATTCTTCCCGCAGCTGATCGCCGGCCCGCTGGTGCGGCACAATGAGATCATCCATCAGTTTCGGGCCGATCCGCGCGGCCCGGCGATGTGGGAGAATTTGTCGCGCGGTTTCGCGTTATTCGTCATCGGTGTCGCCAAGAAGGTGCTGCTGGCCGATACCATCGCGATGGTGGCGGATCCGCTGTTCGCCAAGGCGCTGGGGACGCCGCTTTCGCTGGTGGAGGCATGGACCGCCGCCGGCGCGTATACATTGCAGATATATTTCGATTTTTCCGGCTACTCCGACATGGCCATCGGTCTGGCTTTGATGTTTGGCTTGCGGCTGCCCATCAATTTCGATGCGCCGTACCGGGCCGTCTCGGTGCGTGATTTCTGGCGCCGCTGGCACATGACACTGAGCCGGTTCCTCCGCGATTACCTCTATATCCCGCTCGGCGGCAGCCGGAGTGGGCCGATCCGGCAGGTGATCAATGTTGTCGTGACCATGCTGCTGGGCGGGTTGTGGCATGGCGCGGCCTGGACCTTTGTCGTCTGGGGCGGGCTGCATGGGGCGGCCTTGGCGGTCAATCACCTTTGGGGGCAGACGGGTGTGCGCCTGCCCCGCCCGATTGCCTGGCTGCTCACCCTGGTCTTCGTGATGGGCTGTTGGGTTCTGTTCCGCGCCCCGGATTTCGCGACGGCTGGCTCTGTGCTGGCCTCCATGGCGGGGTTAAAGGGGGTTGGCAGCATCGTGCTGGACCGTATGTATGTTCTCGCGCTGATCCTGGGCGGCCTGGCGGCGACGCTCGGCCCAACCAGCCATGATGCGGCATTGGCGCGTTTGCGGCCGCATCCCTGGCTTGCCGTTCCCGCCGGGATCGGGCTGGGCTACCTCATGATCCTCATCGGCGGCCGGTTGCCCAATGTCTTTATCTACTTCCAGTTCTGAGCTTTGGCGGCGGTTCTTCCGCCTGATCGCCGGTTCGGCCGCGATCACGGCGGGGATCGTGTACGTGTTCGTCGTGCTGGTCGACCCGTTTGATACGCTGCCGCTGTCACCCCCGCTGCATCGCGTGCCGGTCGCGGGCAATCAGCGCTTTGGCTACCCGGCTTTGGCGCGGTCTGACCGGTTCGATAGCGCGATCTTCGGCACGTCCAGCATCCGGCTGCTGAAGCCGGCCGTGCTGAACCCGCTGCTCTCGGCACGGTTTGCCAATCTCGCGATGAATGACGCCACCGTTTATGAGCAGGCCCGGTTGCTGGGCGTCTTTGCCCGGGCCCATCCCCATCCCAAGGTGGTGATATTGGGCCTGGATATTCGCTGGTGTGTGACCGGGCCGGACTACGATCGGCTGACCTTCCGCGCGTTTCCAGAGTGGATGTACGACGACAACCGCTGGAAGGGCTATGGGGAGATGCTGAATCTCTACGCGATCCAGTCGGCCGGCCAGCTTTTCGGCGTGCTGATCGGCGTCAAGGCCCCCGATCAGGGGCTGGATGGCTACACCAGCTTCGTCCCCCCCGATCAAACCTATGACCCGGCCCGTGCTTTGCTGCATCTGAAAGATGCCACGCCCTATGTCCCGAGCGGACCAAGGCCGAGCGAACCCGCGGCGATGGTATTCCCGGCCCTGGGCCCGTTGCACGCCATGCTCAGCGGTTTGCCGGCGGCGACCCGCAAGATCGTGCTGTTTGTTCCCTACCACGTCCGCATCCAGCCTGAACCCGGGAGCGTGGGTGCAGCGGTCTGGAGCGAATGCAAGCGCCGGGTCCTGGCGGAGGTGCAATCGATCCCCAACGGCCTGGTCGTTGATTTCATGCGGTCAACGCCGATGACCACCCGGGACGATAACTATTGGGATTCCGTGCATTATCGCGTGGGGGTCGCGGATCAGATCGCCCATGACCTGGTTGATGCGATCGCAGGCAAGCCGGGTGATGATTATGTCATTCTCGGCCCCTGATGTTCGGCCCAATCCCGCCAGGCGTGGCGGAGGGCCGCCCCCAGATGGGCGCCAAAACGTGGCGCATCGGTCAGAGGGCTGGCCTTGACCTGTGCCCGCATGCCGACCCGCCGGGCGGCCAGCGCCGTCACATCCGATGCCTTGGTCACCGCGAGATCGACATAGCCCGGTTCGCTATGGGCCACCCAGTCGGGAAAGCCGGCATTGCACATATGGCTGAATGAATGCCGCGCCGCGAAACTCTCCCCCGCGCGCACAACGGTCGGCACACCCATCCACAGCGCCTCACAGGTTGTCAGGCCGCTGGAATAGGGGAAAGGGTCGAGCGCGATATCGATGTCATTGTATTCCGCCATAAAGGCCCGATGGCGGGAGGCCCCGCGGAGTGCGAGCCGATCGGGGTCCACGCCCGCGGCGGCGAACGCGGTTCGCATCCAGTCCGCCGTGCCCGTGTCGCTGAATTGGTGCGTTTTCAGCACCAGCCGCGCATCGGGCAGCGCCTGCAGGATCAGGGTCCAGGCCCGTATCGTGGCGGGCGTGATCTTGGCCAGATTGTTAAAGCAGCCAAAGGTCACGAAACCGTTGGTCAGAGCCGGCAAAGGCCCGACATCCGGCGCGTAAGGCGGAGGGCTGTAACAGACATAGCCATCCGGCAGCCGCAGCATGCGTTCCGAATACAGGTGTTCGAGATCAACCGGCGTTTCCCAGCGATCCGTGAGAAACCAATCCATTTCCGGCAGGCCGGTGCTATGATTTTGCATGCCGACCCATTTGATCTGCACGGGTGCCAGCCGGTAGGCGCAGGCCGGCATCCGGCCGGCGTCGCCGTAGCCGCCAAGGTCGATCAGCACATCCAATCGGGCCGATCGGGCTCGCTCGGCCAGGGCGGTGTCGCTGAAGCCATCCGTATCAATCCAGTCATGCGCGATGCTGCGAAAGCGCCGGGCGATCGGATCGCCGGCATCGGCCGGGCGTGCGAGGCAGATCAATTCGAAAGCCGAGGGATCAAGGGCTTCGAAGCCCGCGATCGTCAGCCAGCCCACCGGGTGACTCCGCAGCGAACCAGACAGGAGGCCAATGCGCAAAGGACGATCCGGATCAGTATCGTTTTTGAAGGGGGGCGAAGGATATCGCGGCAGACGCTGGGCGCATTGACCCGCGGCCGCGAGCAAGCGCTGTCCAGGCACCCCGTCGCAATAGGGCAGGGTGTTGCACAGCGTACGCCAGGGCAGCAGCGCGTCCGGTGCCAGGACGATCGCGCGTTCCGCCAGCGCCACCGCTTCGGCCTGCAGGCCGACACAGGCGGTCGCGGTGGCGAGGTTGCACAGGACCGAAGCGGCGTCGTGCGATTGATCCGCCAGGGTGAGCAGGATCGCCCGCGCCTCCGCGTGCCGGTGCATGCGCATCAGCACAGCGGCGAGATCGTTCGCCAGGCGCGTATCGGCGGGATCGAGGTCCCAGGCCCGGCGCAATGCCGCTTCCGCTTCCGCGAGCCGGTTGGATCGTGCGAGGACGCCGCCCAGCAGACAGGCCGGCAATGGTTCCGTGGGGGCCAGCGCGACCGCGACCTCCAGCGCGTCCAGCGCGGCGTCGTGTTGGCCCAGACGTTCCAGCGCGATCCCGCGCGCGGCATGAAGCGCGGGATTGAGGGCGTTGCCCGCGCACCAGCCGTCCAGCCTGGACAGTTCGCCGATCAACTCGCCCGCCGCTGTCGCGGCTTCCACGGCATGCAGCGCGATGTCCAACGCCAGGGGGGCGAGCATCTGGCCCTCCAGAAAGGCCGCATGGGCCAGGCCTGGATCGCGCGATGCCATGAGCAGCAGGCCCAGGCGATCCCAGGCCGCCGGATCAGCCGGCGTCATGCCGCACTGGCGCAAGGCGCCGTCGCGCAGATCAGAGATCGCGTTCACGCGGGCAACTCCAGCACCGCCAGCATGCCCGCGACCGGTGTCCCGCCTTCGTGGCGCAAGGTCTGCCGGCGGATCGAGCGGACGGACAAGCCCGCCGCGGAGGCCGCGCTGACGATGTAGGGCATGGCATGGACATAACGCCCCTGGCGCTGCAATCGCCATCCTGGATCAGGGGTTGACGCGCCGGGGGGGGCTTCTTCAACCGAGAACACGAACCATCCGCCCTGCCGCAGACGCTGGCGGATGAGGCCGAGAAGCGGCGCGAGATCGCCGAAATAGCACAGTACATCGGCCGCCAGGATGGCACCCCAGCCGGTGGTGTCCGCCTGCAGCCAGTTGAGCACATCGGCCTCGATCAATTGTTCGTACAGACCTTTCCGCGCTGCCATCGCCAGCATGCGGCCCGATACGTCAATGCCGGTCATGCGGCCGATGGGGAGGTCGGATAAGGCCACGCCCACCAGGCCAGTACCGCAGCCGAGGTCGAGGATCGGGCCCGTATAGGTGCCGGCGGTGAGGGTCAGATACTCCATCACGATCCGCCGTATGGCACCGGGTATCTGATATCCGAGTGAGATGAGATGGGCATCGAACCGGTCAGCATATCCATCGAAGACGGCGCGCAGGTATTCCGGTGGCGCGCGGGTCGCACCGGGCAGCAAGCCACTCGCCGCGACGAGGTGACGGACATAGGGATCATCCGGTCCGAGCTTGAATGCCTCGGCATAGGACTCGGCTGCCTCATCATGCAGGCCGAGGCTCGATTGCGCATGACCCTTCAGGCCGAAGAGACAGGCATCAACCGTGCCGGCCGCGCGGCCCTGCTCGGCCAGGGTCACCGCCTGGGCAAAATCACCATGCCGGATGCAGAACAGGGTCGCGGCGTTGCGCAGGTTCAGCGGGCCCCCGGCCACGGTCAATCCGGCGCACAGGATGGCGAAGGCGGTCGCGGGATCGCCGTTCGCTTCGGTCGCGATGGCCAGGGCTTCCCGCAAGGCGGCGTCGTTGGGTCGTGCCTGGGCGGCTTCCGCGAGGCAGGCGACGGCTTCCCGTGGGCGTCCCAGGGTCAGCATCGCCGAACCCAGCAAAGCCTTGGCGTCGGCATCCGCGGGCGCGATCACCACGGCTTCCGCCGCATCCCGTGCTGCCCGGTCCGCATCGCCCAGGCGCTGCCACAAAGCGGCGCGCTGTTTGCGTAAACCCGCATGTTGGGGGGCCAGATCGATGGCACGATCGAGTTCCGCGCGGGCCGCGGCATCGTCCCCCAGGCCTTCCGCCAATCGCGCCGCCAGCAGGTTGAGTTCGGATGACGGGGCGGACACCTGCCGCGCGGCCGCCAGCAAGGGGCTGGCCGCGCCGCAGCGGCCCGCGTCGATCAAGGCGCAGACCCGTGCGATGAGGGCGTCCGGGGTGGCGGTTGGGCGCGCGATATGCATGTGATGCTTCTTTTGAGCCGTTCCCATCATCCCCGATCGGCCAGGCCGGCGGCGATGTGTTCGTTGATCGTGATCAGGTAATCGAGGTCTGGTTCGTCGCGATCCATCTCCCGGTGGACGGCCAGGCTGACGGAGATGATCTGGGCCCGCAGGTTGGCCGGCAGACCACTCAGCGGGTCGCGCATCAGATCGCCGACGGTGCTCCAGAGCCGCCGGTTGTCGGCGATCGCGCGGACTTGCTCGATCGGGCTCGCATCACGGGCCGCCCGCATGAAGCCGATCACCCGATGGAAGACATCGGCTTCCTGGGCACGCTGGGATCGTCGGATGGAGGCCGCCTCATAAGCCCGGGCGGCGTTGGTCATGGTTTGCATGGTTCCTTGATCTCCCTGATTGAAGGGTGGGGGCCGCCCCATCCGGCGCTGACCGTGCCCTGTTGGGGCGCGCGGCCCAGTACGACGTCCTCATGCTGGATCACCCGGCCGGTGAGTTTCAGTGCACGATAGCAATCGTCGGATTCCGCCGCGAACAGCGCCCGATCCAGCATGTCGCAGGCCGAAGCGGAGGTCGTCGCACCCTTAAAATCCTCAATGAGGGTCCGTGCGGTTTCCAGTCCGCGATCCCGTTCCTCATCCGATCCGATATAGGCGGATTGCAGCGCGAAATAAATCCGCCGTGCCGGGCTGTCCGCCTGATCAGGGGCCATGATCTGTTTGCCGAACAGAAACCGGGCATGCGCGGTCAGCTCCACCCGCGACCGGGTGCGAAACCGGATGGGGGCGCCATTGATGATCATCATCTCACCCTGACGGAGCTCAAGAACCAGGTTCGACATGCCAAAATCCCAGATTCGCCGCTGGGCGAGCCGATCAGCCCGCCCCGGGCGATGTCGTTACTTGAACAGGCTGAGAAGCGTCTGCGGTGCCTGGTTCGCCAATGACAGGGCCTGCGTGCCAAGCTGTTGCCGGATTTGCAACGCTTGCAGCTGTGCCGATTCCTTGGCGAGGTCAGCATCCACAAGGGAACCCAGGCCACTGTTCAGAGCGTCCACCTTGTTGCTGTTGTAACTGATCTGATTGGTGATGTAGTTCACCGAGGCGCCGACCTGGTTCAGTGCCTGACCGATGGCATTCTGCTGGTTGATGAAGGTGCCGCTGGCGGTGATCAGGGCGGCGATGGTCGCGGCACTGCCCATTTGCGTGCTGGTGAAACTGATCGAACCGAACAAGGCAGAGCCGCCGAAGGTGGCGATGCCGTAGGTCGAGCCGGACTCATTGCGGGCCACCGCGACCCGGCCGAATGCGCCGTTGCTCCCGGTCAGATCCCCGATCAGGGTCTTGCCGTTGTAGCTGGCGTCCTGCAGGAAGGTCTGTACATTCGAGAGCAACGATTTGTATTGCTGCTCATAATTCGTGCGGTCATTACCCTGCACGTTGCCGTCCGAAAGCTTGACCAGCACGTTGCGCATGCTGGTCATCGTATTAGAAATGTTGTTGAGGCCAGACTGGGTCGTCGACAGCAGACCCTGCACATTGCCCAACTGTTGATTGGCGCTGGTCAAAGCGCCAACGGTGGAGCGCACGTTTTGCGCGATCGCATAGGCGGCGCCGTCATCGGTGGAATCCGCCACCCGGTAGCCAGTCGATACCTGCTTCTGCACGCTGGCCAGCTGGCTGTTTGTGAGTTGCAATGACTGCAGTGCGATCATCGCGCCGACGTTGGTGTTAACTGAATTGAGGGCCATGGTATCTTACCTTCATGCCATGTGGTTACAGATGACCCGCTTTTCGCGGGCCCCACCTTTTGCGGGATTGCCAGCAGTGTGCCGGCAAATGGTTAACAAACCCTGAATATCGCTGGAAAAAATCACCCGCCGGGCAAATATTTTTGCAGCGACAATCCACTGAGCGATGCAATCAACTGATAGGAAGCCTGCAACTGCGTTTGCGCCATCGTCAGATTCGACAGCGTGGCGGTCATGTCCACGTTTTCCGCCCCATCCACCTGGGTGGTCAGGGCCGTCTGCGTGTCTCCGAGTTGCGTGCGGGTTTTGGCCAGCCCGGACTGTGCATCACCCAGCACCCCGATATCGGTTCCCATCGCGCTGATCGCGCCCGTCAGGCTGGTTCGCGTGTCCTGGATCAGCGGCGCGAAATTGGGGTCATTGAGCTGCGCCGGATCCAGTGATCCCAAGGTCGCCAGAGCCCGCATGAGGTCCCGCATATAAGACCCCGTGGTGGACGGGCCTTGCGACACGGCCGCGCTGTTGGTGCTGGCCAGCAATCCCGCCGGTTGGGTTTGACCCGGCGCGGCTTCCACCAGCGCCGCCCGTGGCGTGCCGGCGGGCTGGGATAAATAGGCGGAAAATGGTGATGTGCCCGGCGCATTGGACGCCGCCGTCGCCAGGGTCGCGGCCGCGGTCGCCGAGGCGCCATTGGCTCCCAGCCCCGCCACCGCGGCCGCGATCTGGGTGTAAAAGCCGGAATTCAGGATCTGATCCGCGGCCGGCACCGGTGGATTTTGGCTGTCCTGCCCCGCGAAGACATAGACATTGCCGTCCGTGCTGTTCAGCAGGTTCGCCACCTGGCCCAGAGCCGCGCGCGCATCGGCCGCGACGCTTTCAACCGCCGCCGCGCTCAGGCCATTGAGGTTATTGAGGCTTGCCAGAAACGTGGACGCGATCCCCTGCGCCTGCGTCATCGCGGTCTGGGTGACGTTCAGGCGCCCCGTCGCGGCATCGATATTGGCCTGACGGGTTTGCAGCCCGGCGATCTGTGGCCTGAGATTGAGCGAAACCGAGGCGCCGGTGCCCAACCCGGCATAGGTGTCCGCGATCCGCCCGCTGCTGGCCTGCTCCGTGAGGGTACTCAGATTGGACCGCGCGACCGCGCCATTGGCGAGCAGTTGGCCCAGCAGTCCATATTCGGTGGGCGCGATCATTGTATGGTCGCCAGGAGTTGCGTCCACATCGATTGGACCGCGGCGATGATCTTGGCATTGACGCCATAGGCGTTCTGTAAAGCGACCACCGTGCCCATCTCCTGGTCCATGTTCACGCCCGTCTCGGCCGATTGCCGGGCGGTCAGGCTGGTTTGAACGCCCTGCTCGACTTTCAACTGATTGCTGATCGCGGCGCTGCTTTGGGCCTGCGATCCGACCAGGGTGCTGGCGAAATCGGATAAGGCGCCGGGCGGTCCGAACGGGGCCTGCAATGTGCCGGCCGGGCCGAGCCCCGCTGTGTTCGGCGCCGGCTGCGCGACCCCAGACTGGACCTGCGTCCCCAGGGCGTAGGTCAGAACACGGCTGATCAGATCGCTGAAGCCGGCGGGGCCACCGGGCGGATTGGGGGTGAAGGCCGAGGCGCCGGTGGCGCTGCCGGGGACCGTCGTGGTGCCGTCCCGGACCAGTGAGGTTGTGTTGATGATGGCCGGATTGACCTGGATGACCGATGCGAACCCCGTGTAGCCCGCCTGCACCGGCACGCCGCCGGCACCTGGCAGGGCCCCGGTGGGGTCGGTGAACAGGGTCAGGCCCTGCGCATCGAAGCGGCTGGCGAGGGTTTGCGCGAACTCGTCCAACGTGGCCTGGGCGGTTGGCAGGATGGTATCGCGCAGCGCGATATTGCCCGCCATCTGGCCACCCTGGATCTGGCCCGTGACGGGTTTGCCCATCAGCGTGACCGCCGGCAGGGCGGCGCTCTGCGGACTCACCGCGGCATTGCCCACGGCGAACGGCCCGTCCGCCACCCGGGTCGGCAGCAACAGGCCGGATTGGGTGATGACGGTCATGTCACCGGCGGGGTTTTCCAGCGTCTTCACACTGAGCAGGCCCGACAGGGTGTTCACCGCGGCATCGCGCTGGTTCTCCAGATCCGCGGTGCTTTGGCCGGCGGCCTTCTGGGTCATGATCTGGTCGCTGAGCGAGCCGATCTGACGCAAGGCCTGATTGGCGGCGGTGGCATTGGCGAGGAGGCCGGTCTGCGCGGCGGCGCGTTGGGTGGTGTAGGCGGTGCTGAGGCTGTTGATCGCCCCGGTCAGCGTGCCGGCGGCCTGGACCACCGCGCTTTGCGCGGTCTGGTTGTCGGGCTGGTTCAGAAGGGTTGAAAACGCCCCCCCATGGCGCCCAGCAGGCTGGCCAGATCCGTGCCCTGACCCGGGGTTCCCTGCACCTGATCGATGGCTTGCAGCGCCGATTGCCGGGTGGTCAGATCCGCGACAACCGAGGCCTGTTGCAGGTTTTGGCCCCGTAGAACCGCATCGGTCACCCGTGTCGCGGGCAGGGTACGCACCCCGACACCGAGACCGGCGATCGTCTGGTCGAGCTGGTTGACCTCCTCCGCCGAATAGCCGGGCGTGCTGGCATTGGCGATGTTCTGCGACACCACCGCCAGCCGCGCGTCGATATTGGCGATGCCGCTGCCGGCGATCGAGAGGGCGGAGCCGAGGTTCATTGTTTCATGTCAATCGTGGTGGTCAGCAGCTGATTGGCCGTGGTCACCATCTTGGCATTGGCTGAATAAGCCTGTTGCGCAACGATAAGCTGGGAGAACTCGCTGGCGATATCGACGTTCGAGTTCTCCGTCGAACTGACCGCGATATTGCCGGCACCATTGGCATTCGCGACATTGGCGATCGGGGTTCCGGATGCCAGCGTGGCCGTGAACGCCTGCCCGTTTTGCCGCTGGAGCTGATCCGGCGCGTTGAACGTCGTGATCGGCACCTGTGCGATGGTGCGGCTCTGACCGTTGTTGTAATTGACGATGACGCTGCCGTCCGACTGCGTGACCAGGCTGGAGAAACCGCCGGGCGGCATCCCGTTCTGCGTCAGCCCGGCCAGGCTGTAGGCCGAACCGGAAAACTGCGTCACCCCATTGGCCTCGCCATAGGTGCCCAGGTTCAGATTGATCGTCTGCGGGCCGGAACCGAAATCGACCGTGAAGGTCAGATCCGCTGGCGCGCCAGGCGCATAGCCGGTGGTCGTGACGCCGCCCGAAACATTGGCGATCTGGCCGATGGTTCCCGCGGGCACCGCATTGCCGCTGGTGGCGCCAAAGGTCACCTCCGCCGAACCCACTGTGGCCGTGGTGAGAGCGGCTGAGCTGACGGTGACCGTCCAATCGGCCGGCGCGTTCTGCACCCAGTCGAGCGTCATCGGGTGCACCGTGCCCAAGGCGTCATAGACGTTGACGTCCGATGAGAGCGGTGACCCCGTGGTGGCCGTGCCAAGGGTCGGTGTCGCGGGCAGATTGGCATTGAGCTGAACCGCGGATGTCGGGACCGGATTAAAGACCGTCTGGGTCAGCTGGATCGGTGCGAGTACGTTTTGGTTTGCCGCCCCCGTCGCCGGGTCTACCGGCCAGCCATTCAAATAGAGCCCGGCGCTGTTGACCAGATAACCCTGCTTATTGGTCGAGAAATCTCCGGCCCGGGTATAATAGGGCTGCGGCGAAAAATTCGTCACGATACCGGACCCGTTTCCGAGGGGCTCCGACACCGTGAAGAATCCCTGACCGGCGATGGCCATGTTCAGCGGCTGGCCGGTCTGGGTGATGGTGCCCTGCACGGTGTTCGCATAATCCGGCCGCGCCACCACCGCGCCCGGATCGTTCACGATGTTGGAACTGGTCGTCAGAAAATCGACGAAGCTGGTATCGACCCGCTTGAACCCCACGGTCTGCGCATTGGCGACATTGTCGCTGATATTGGCGAACGCGGTTGACTGGGCGGTCAGGCCGCTGATCGCACTGTTCAAGGCGCCGAAGATGGACATGGGGGACTCCCGAAGCTGGTGTTCGGGAGGAGATCAGCAGGAATAGTGCCAAAGCCGGAGCTGCCTGAAACGGATGCGGCCCGTCATCATATCTCGCAGTCCTGGACAGCAGAAAATGCTGATGCCGGCATGCCGGAATGCGGTGCCGGCGCGGTGATTGCAAGGCGGCAGGATGGGCCCATGCGGCAAAACCTGCCGCCCCCGGCACACTCTGCCGGGCACTCAGACCGAGGGAACGGTCACCCCAACCATATCACCCTCCCGCACGATGGCGGCGAGTTGCGCTTCATTCCATCCTTCGGTACCGGCCGGGCGCAGTGGCAGCACCATCCAGCGGTAATCGGCCGTTGAATCGACCACTCGGATCTTCACCTCCGGGGCGATCACGGTTTTCCATTCCTCCAGCAACCCGCGGGGATCGCGCACCGCGCGCGCGCGGTAGGCGGCGGATTTGTACCAGAACGGCGGATAGCCCAGCACGGCGCGCGGGTAGCAACTGCATAGCGTGCAGACAATGAGGTTATGGATCGCCGCCGTGTTCTCCATCACCCCCAGCGGCGGCATGCCGCGCATGGGGATATCCAGCGCCTCCGCCGCTTTGGTGCCGTCGGCCAGCATCAGCGCACAGTAATCCGGGTCGGTCCAGGCTTTGGCGACCATGCGCGCGCCCTGGCCGGGGGTGGCATTGTCCGTGCTCGCGATCTGCGCCTGGATGTCCAGCGGGGAGGCGATGCCCTTTTTCGCCAGCAGGCCTAGCACCGCCTGCAACAGGCGCTCACCATCGGTTTCGAGAATATTGCTCATGCCGCTTCCAGCCAATGTCCGAAGATTTCCACCAGCAACTCGTCCGTCGTGCCTTGCCCGTCGAACAGCACGTCCTTGCTGAAGGCCACGTGATACAGCGGCCGTTTGGCGGCCGGGCGCGCGAAAGCGAGGTCTTCCGGGTTCGGAAAATCGCCAAGGTGCCGCACGATCGTGCCCGGTCGGCCGCGCAGATAATGTGGGGTGCGGATATGGACGGGGCCTTTGGCTTCCGGCCAGTCGTCCTTGACGCGGATGGCGGTGCCGGGGGCGAGGATCATGGTTCCTCCAACGCCGCGCGCAGCTCGGCTTCGGTGAACACACCCTTGGCCAGCAGGTTATCGGTGATGGAGCGGATCCATTTCCGGTAGTAGCTGAGGCGGAGATATTGATCCTCGGGGATCGCCTCGATCGCGCGGCGGAGTTCGTCCGTCGACATGATCTTCTTGGCGCCGAGGATCTGGCGGATGGCGTCCACGGTCTTGTCGAATTCGGTCAGGCCGTGTGGCTCGATGTCCACCGGCTCACACATGAATTTCGCGATGCCGCCCATGTCGTGATGGGCGCGGGGTTTTTCCTGGTCCATGGGAGGGAGGTTAGCGGAGGTTGGGGGTGATGTCGAAGGGCGAAATTCAGGCGTTGCGGTGACACGGCTGCCGGGGAGTGCTCCGGTCGGGCCGACGACGACCGCATCGAGGTCGTCGGGTGCGCCGCAGCAATTTTGTCCGCCTGGTCAGCGGCGCCGCGTTGGGGGCGGCGGTAACTCATGGTCGGTGCCAATAATATCGATCCATGCGGCGATCTCGGTCGCATCAACGTAAAGACCGGCGCCCAGTTGCGACCGGGCCTTGGCGATCCCTATCGCTTCCCACGCGACCCGAGCCCGCTGCCCTGCCTCAGTCTCCGGGCTCAGGATTGCGTCTGTTTCAAGGTTCATCCTGTCCATGGACATTGAATAGGCCTTGCGGGGTCCGGAGGCTACGCCTTTTGGAGTAAGCGGGCAGGCCATGCTCGATCCGCTGTTGGTCTATAGACCCGCAGCATGAACGCATCGGCGGCGGCCTCGTTGTCTCCGGTGCCCGACTGAATCGCGTGGTTGGCCCGACAGCCGCCGCCTGGCTCTTGGGTTACTGCTGATGGACTGTTTTCGCCGCGCCTATCGCGTGCCGGAGAAGACCCGGTGGATTGCCCATCGGATGTCCGGTCAGGCCACCTTGCGGATGTTGCACACATTGGCGCGGGCAGGAGGTGTGCCGCTGATGGGGTCCAGCCCCTGGCCTCCTACCAGCAGGTTCAAATTCGAGCCCTCGGAACTGAACGGATCGTAGCCCGGCAGCCCCAGTTCGGGGCAAGCCTGCCACCAGCCGTGCTGGCCCACGACCACGCGTGGGTCCAGGCTCGTGTTGAAACGTGCCCGGGCGCGGACCTGGCCCTCGGGTGTTTCGATCGACACCCAGTCCCCGGCCGTGATGCCCCGCGGGACCGCCGCATCGGGATGCAGTTCCACCTCCGGGTGCGGCGCGCGTCGGCGCAGGTGGGGCAGGTTACGGTGCTGCGAATCACAGAAAAGCCCGGGCTTGGCGGAGGTCAGAACCAGCGGGAAACGCGCCGCCAGAGCGGGACTTCGCGCCGGGCTCGCCGCCGGTTCCACGAAATCCGGCAAAGGCGCATAGCCGTGGCTCAGAAACAGTTCCGAATAAATCTCCGCCTTGCGGGTCGGCGTTGCGAAGCCAGCGGGCGTGCCAGTTTTATCCGGTTGTTTATATTTCTCATAAACCGTTCGCAAAGACACGCGTAGCCCGCCCGGCGCGGCGCGCAACGCATCCAGAGTCAGGCCTGACGGTCCGAGGTGATGCTGGTGCGCTGCTTCGATATCGCCATTCCAAAAATATCCGCCCAGGCCAAGCCGTACTGCCAAATCGAAGATCATATCGACGTCGGACCGCGCCTCCCCCGGTGGTTCGACCAGTTTCTGGCGCAGCTGCACCAGCGACTGCGCCGCTTCGTCCACTTCGAAGCCAATTCGCAACGCCTCCCGCTCGACGGACACGGCGGCGGGTAGCACGATGTCGGCAAGCTCCGCCGTGGGTGTCATGAATAGTTCCGAGCAAACGAAGAACTCGAGTGATTTTAGTGCCTCTCGCCCGCGCATTACGTTGCCACGACCCGCCAGGATGTTGCCGCCAAATGCCAGCAATCCGCGGACCGGATCGGGCCGCCGGTCCAGGATGCCGTCATACAGATCATTATTGGTGATCAGGCCAAAACGTCCCAGTCCCAGCGGCCGTTCCGCCTGTCCGATTCTTGGTCCCATCTGGCGGGCAGGCGGCAGGTCCTCGCCGGTTATCGGCGCGGACGGGACCGCTGGGAACAGTACATTGCCACCCCGGCGGTCGAAGCTGCCGGTCAGCGCATACAGCAGCGACATCGCCCGCGCCGTCTGCGTCGCGTTGCCGTGCTGCTCGTGCCCGGCGTAGGCGTAATAGGCCACCGGGCGTGACTCCCAGATCATGTGCGCCGCCTGTTCGACCTGGCCCGGATCGATCCAGCAGGTCTCGGATACCGTCGCTGGCGTGTAACGGCCACAAAGGTCCGCGTACAGCGCGAACGCGGGCCGGCAGACGACTTCGCCGCCGGGGGTGGCCACGCGATACGACCCGACCAACGCCGGGTCGGCATCCGCGCGCGCATAGCGGCCCGTGGTGGGGTCGTAGGCCACAACCGCGCCAGCGGCATTGTCCCATGCCATCAGCGCCCCCTCCGGCGCGCCGGGGTCGGCCTCGCCGGCCCGCAGGAAGCGGCCTGTGTCGGAGCGTACCAGGAGCGGTCCATTGCTCCAGTCGCGAATGAAATCGCGATCGAACCAGCCGCGCGAGATCATGATATGCGAAATGCCCAGTGCCAGGGCGCCGTCGCTGCCTGGCCGCACGCGGAGCCAAATGTCCGCTTTCGTCGCGAGGCCGGCGTGGCGGGGATCGACGACGATCAGTTTCATACCCCGCTTCAGCGCCTCGACCGTCGCGGTGGCGTGCGTCAGGCGGGTCATGCTGGGATTGTAGCCCCACAGTATCAGGCAGCCGGCGTTCGCGATGTCGGCCATCGCGCCGGCCGCGCCGAGGTGAACGCCGGCGACGCCCCAGGTATAGCGGGTCGCGAAGCCGCGCGCCCAACCGCAGGATTCCAGGTTGTTGGTTACATTCGGCGCGCCGAACGCGTGCATTAGCCGTCTGGCCCAGGGAATGGAATCAACGAGCGAGGTCGGGGAGGGCGATGAAACCAGCAGCGCCATGGCCTCGGGTCCATGCCGATCGGCGATGCCCCGCATGGATGCCGCCGTCAGGTCCAATGCCTCTTCCCAGGTGATCCGTTGCCAGCCTGGGTCGGGATCGCCTTTCGGCCGGGTTCGTTTCATTGGGAACTGAAGCCGATCGGGATGATGGATCAGCTCCGGTAAAGCGCGGCCTTTGCCGCACAAGGCCAGACCGGTGGGATGCGAGGGATCGGGGTCCAGCGCCGTCAGGCGCCCATTCTCGATGGTCGCAATCGCGCCGCAGCGCGCGATGCACAGCGAGCAATACGTGTTGGTTTTCCGCGCCGCGTCAGTTTCAGACATGACGGGTCCTCCCAATGGACGCAATGAGGTTTACGATCCGGTATTCCCCAGATTCTCAGGTGACTCAGGCACTTGATGCTCAGGATAACCACCGATCAGCATGTTTTGGAACGCTGCGGTGTTACGATCGCGAGCTAAGCAAAGAGTGTAACTCAGAACGAGTGGGGCGAGTCAGTCAAAATGACAGGATAAGAAGTCAAGTTGCCGCCTTCAGTCCAGCCGTCAGAGAAGCCGGACAGTCTGTCAAAATCGATGGCGCGGCCCACTGGCCTGCCTCGTCGAACACGCAAGCCTCCTCTCCCGAGGGCGCGCCAAGCGGCCCCAAACGGGGTTTCCGCCAGGATGCCGGGCCGGGCCAGCACGGCCTTTATGAATACCGCACGGAATCCCATGTCATGTTTTACCGGCTGCCTCCCGCCGGGATCGACGTCGTGCGGATTCGGCCGTCACCTCTGATCCTTCCCACGCAACTTGCCCCGCTCCCCCCCAGGCCTTAATGGTGCAACGCATCACGAACGCCCGGATTGGACCATGACCCATAGCTTTCAGGACCTGATCCTGCGCCTGCACTCTTTCTGGTCCCGCCAGGGCTGCGTCATCCTGCAGCCCTATGACGTGGAAATGGGCGCCGGCACCTTCCACCCCGCGACGACCCTCCGCGCCCTCGGCCCCAAGCCCTGGCGCGCTGCCTATGTCCAGCCCAGCCGCCGACCGACCGATGGGCGGTATGGGGAGAATCCCAACCGGCTGCAGCATTACTACCAGTATCAGGTCATCATGAAGCCCAGCCCGGCCGACGCGCAGGAGCTGCTGCTGGCGTCGTATCGCGAAATCGGCCTCGACCCCCTGAAGCACGACTTTCGCTTCGTCGAGGACGACTGGGAAAGCCCGACGCTGGGCGCCTGGGGCCTGGGGTGGGAGGTTTGGTGCGACGGCATGGAAGTCGGCCAGTTCACCTATTTCCAGCAAGTCGGCGGCATCCCCGTGACCTTCCCGAGCTTCGAGATGACCTATGGCCTCGAACGCCTGGCGATGTACGTCCAGGACAAGGAAAACGTCTACGACCTGGACTTCAACGGCCAGGGCGTCACCTACGGCGACGTGTTTTTAAGGGCGGAGAAAGAATACAGCGCCCATAACTTCGAATTCGCCGACACAACCATGCTGTCGCGCCACTTCGCCGACGCCGAGAAAGAATGCTCCGCCCTGTTGGAGCGCCATCTGGCCCTTCCGGCCTACGACCAGTGCATCAAAGCCAGCCATTTGTTCAACCTGCTGGACGCCCGCGGCGTCATCAGCGTTACCGAACGCGCCAGCTATATCGGCCGCGTCCGCGCTTTGGCGAAGGGCTGCTGTGAGGCCTGGGTGGCCGGGGATAGCGCGTGACTTTCGCTGGTATCGGCGGTAATTCTACCATCCTGACCGCGTCTTCTACCAAGGTGTGACCATGGGTGCGCAGCTGAACATCAAGAGTGAGGATGCCTACCGCATGGCCTCCCGCTTGTCCGAGATGACCGGCGACAGTCTGACCGCCGTCGTCACCAAGGCGCTGCAAGCGGAACTCGATCGGCGCGAACGCGACAAAGCCGCCGAGGTGGAACGCATGCTCGCCATGGGCCGGGAAATACGCGCCCATATGCGTGAGCCCGTTAGCTCCGATTTACGCGATCTCTATGACGATGATGGCATGCCGTTGTGATCATCGACGCGTCGGCTTTGTTGGCCATCGTTCTGGCGGAACCGGATGCCGCGCGGTATGCCGATGCCATCGCCGACACCGATCGGCGCCATATGCCCGCGATCAGTTGGTTCGAGGCGACGCTGCGTGTGGATCAAATGGGTGACCCGCACGCCATGAGGCGCTTCGACGATTTCGCCAGGAATTTCCGCATCGAAATCGTCCCGTTCACGGCAGACCATGCCCGGGAGGCCCGCCGGGCCCGCCGGCTGTACGGCAAACCGCACAAAGCGCAGCTCAATTACGCCGACTGTATGGTCTATGGCGTTGCCAAACACGAACGCGAACCCCTGCTGTTCAAGGGCAACGACTTCTCCCAAACCGATATCGAACCCGCGTTAAAGGACTGAGCATGCCCGCGTTTTTCCTGGAACTCTTCAGCGAGGAAATCCCCGCGCGCATGCAGGCCCGCGCCGCGGAGGACCTCGCGCGGCTGCTGACCGAGGCGCTGGCGCCGGTGTCCCCCTCCGCCATCCGCACCTTCTTCGGCCCCCGCCGCATCGCCTTGGCCGCCACCGTCACCGCCGGCGTCGAAGCGACCAGCACCACCGAACGCGGCCCGCGCGCCACGGCGCCAGAGCAGGCACTCGCCGGGTTCCTGCGCAAGCACGGCGCCTCGCGCGAACAGTTGCGGCAGGAGGGCGATTTCTGGGTCCTCGACAAAGCCGCCGCCGCGGTCTCCGCCGCCAGCCTGATCGCCGAGGCGGTGCCAGCGGTGCTGCGCCGCTTCCCCTGGCCAAAATCCATGCGCTGGGGCGGCAGCAGCGGCTTCATCTGGGTGCGCCCGCTGCGCCGCATCGTCTGCCTGCTGGATGGCGCGGTGGTGCCGTTCTCCTTGGCCGATGGCGCTGATGACGGCCACGGCCTGGCGAGCAGCAATCTGACCGAGGGCCACCGCTTCCACGCCCCCGGCGCCTTCGCCGTGTCCTCCGCCGCCGACTGGCAGGCGCAACTCGCCGAACGCCATGTCCTGGTGGACGCGGCCGACCGCAAGCGCGTGATCGCGGCTGGTGTGGCCGAATTGGCGGCGGCGCAGGGCTGCACCGTCGTGGACGATCCCGGCCTGGTGGATGAAGTCGCGGGTCTGGTCGAACGCCCGGTGCCGCTGCTCGGCCGCATTGCCGACGAGCATATGGATCTGCCGAGCGAGGTCATGCAGGTCTCCATGCGCGTCAACCAGCGCTACTTCGCCCTGCGCACCCCAGACAACAAAGCCGCGCCCTGGTTCGCCTTCGTGTCCAACATCGCGGCCGAGGACGATGGCGCCCTGATCATCGCCGGTAACGAACGCGTGCTGCGCGCCCGCTTCTCCGACGCGCGGCATTTCTGGGACCTCGACCGCAAAATGCGGCTGGAAAGCCGGGTGCCGTCGCTGGATCACGTCACCTTCCAGGCGAAGCTCGGCACGCAGGGGGAGCGGGTGACGCGCCTCAAGCGCCTCGCCTCCATCATCGCCCCGCATGTCGACGCGCCGGCCGCCATGGCCGAACGCGCCGCCGAACTGGCGAAGGCCGATCTCGTCTCCGGCATGGTCGGGGAGTTCCCGGAATTGCAGGGGGTGATGGGCAGCTATTATGCGCTGCACGACGGCGAACCGGCCGAAGTCGCGGCTGCCATCCGCGAGCACTACGCCCCCCGTGGTCCGAACGAGGTCGCGCCGAGCGCCCCCGTCTCTATCGCCGTCGCCTTGGCTGACAAGCTGGATCAGCTGGTGGGCTTTTTCGCCATTGGCGAAAAGCCGACGGGCGGGGGCGATCCCTACGCGCTGCGCCGCGCCGCCCTCGGCATCATCCGAATCATCCGCGAAAACCACCTGCGGGTCGGCCTTTTGACGCTGATCAATGCGGCCGGGGAGGGGTTCCATCATCCCGGCGTTCACCCCGTCCCGCCCACCGAAATCCTGGAATTCCTGGCCGAGCGGTTGCGGGTGCAACTGCGGGCGGAAGGGGCGCGCCATGACGTGCTGACGGCGGTCTTCACCACCGGCTCCGACGACGACATCGTCCGCCTGCTGGCGCGCGCCAGCGCGGTGGCGGGGCTGCTCGGCACCGATGACGGCACCAATCTGCTGACCGCCTACAAGCGGGCCGCGAATATTCTGCGCATCGAAGACCGCAAGGACGGGCCGCATACCGGGGAAACGGACCCGGCGCTGTCGCGCGAACCGGCGGAAGCGGGGCTGGAGCAGGCGCTGGCCGCCATGCACCACCTCGACCAGCAACTGGCGACGGAGGACTACGCGGGTGCCATGTCCAGCATGGCCGCCCTGCGCGGCCCGCTCGACACATTTTTCAAAGATGTCACCGTGAACGCGCCCGAACCCGAATTACGCCGCAATCGGCTGCGATTGCTGCACCGGGTGCGTGCTACCATGGACCGTGTCGCCGATTTCTCCCGTATCGAAGGCTGAGCAGGATTGCCATGACAAAGTGGGTTTACAGCTTCGGTCCCGGCCTCAATGAGGGCCGGGCGGATATGCGCAATCTCCTGGGCGGGAAGGGCGCGAATCTGGCGGAAATGGCCAGTATCGGCCTGCCCGTGCCGCCGGGTTTCACCATCACCACCGAGCTCTGCACTGCTTTCTACGCTAATGGCCGGCAATACCCGGCGGAGCTGACCGCGCAGGTCGACGCCGCGCTGGCCTTGGTGGAAGAAGCCGTCGGCCTGACCTTCGGCAACGCGGAAAAGCCGCTGCTGGTCTCCGTCCGCTCCGGCGCGCGGGTCTCGATGCCGGGCATGATGGACACGGTGCTAAACCTCGGCCTGAACGACGCCACCGTCGCCGGCCTGGCGCTCTCCGCCAATGACACCCGCTTTGCATGGGATTCCTACCGCCGCTTCATCCAGATGTTCGGCTCCGTCGTGCTTGGCGTCGATCACCACCGGTTCGAGGAAATCATCGAACAGGCCAAGATCGAGGCCGCGGTCGTCGAAGATACCGACCTCACCGCCGAGGACTGGCAGAACGTGGTCGAGGGCTACAAGGACCTCGTCGCCCACGAAACCGGCAAGCCCTTCCCGCAGGACCCGCGTGAGCAGCTCTGGGCCGCCGTCGGCGCCGTGTTCGGATCCTGGGAAAACCCGCGCGCCAACACCTATCGCAAGCTGCACGATATCCCCGCCGATTGGGGCACTGCCGTGAACGTGCAGGCGATGGTGTTCGGCAACATGGGTCATGACTGCGCCACCGGCGTCTGCTTCACCCGCGACCCTTCCACCGGGGAGAACATCTTCTACGGCGAATACCTGGTCAACGCGCAGGGGGAGGACGTCGTCGCCGGCATCCGCACCCCGCAGCCGCTCTCGGCCCTGAAAGCCAAGCCGGGCGAGACCCCGCTCGAAGTCGCGATGCCCAACGCCTATCGCGAACTGATGGAAGTCCGCGCCCGGCTCGAGGCGCATTACAAGGACATGCAGGACATCGAGTTCACCGTGCAGAGCAACAAGCTCTACATGCTGCAAACCCGCAACGGCAAACGCACCGCCGCCGCGTCCTTGAAGATGGCCGTGGACATGGCGAATGAGGGCCTGATCAACCGCGCCGAAGCGGTGATGCGGGTCAACCCGGCCTCGCTCGATCAGCTGCTGCACCCGATGCTGGACCCGAAAGCGCCGCGCACTTTGCTCGCCAAGGGCCTGCCCGCCAGCCCCGGCGCCGCCGTCGGCGCGGTGGTGTTCAGCGCCGATGAGGCCGAGAGCCGCGCCGCCAAGGGCGAAGCCGTCATCCTGGTGCGCATCGAAACCAGCCCCGAAGACATCCACGGCATGCACGCCGCCCGCGGCATTCTGACCACCCGCGGCGGCATGACCAGCCACGCCGCCGTGGTCGCCCGCGGCATGGGCCGCCCCTGCGTCGCCGGCGCCGGCGGCATCGCGGTCGATTACAACGCCCAGACCCTGACCACCGGCGGCAAGACCGTCCGCGCCGGGGAAACCATCACCCTTGACGGCGCCACCGGGGAGGTCTTCCAGGGCTTCGTCGCGATGATCGAACCGGCTCTGTCCGGCGATTTCGGTACTTTGATGGAATGGGCCGACTCCTTCCGCCGCATGGGCGTGCGCACCAATGCGGAAACCCCGCTGGACGCCGAAACGGCGGTGAAATTCGGCGCCGAGGGCATCGGCCTCTGCCGCACCGAGCACATGTTCTTCGACCCGGAACGGATTGGCGCCGTCCGCCAGATGATCATGGCCAACAGCGAGTCCGGCCGCCGCACCGCGCTCGCCCGCCTGCTGCCCTTCCAGCGGGAGGATTTCCGCAAGCTCTTCACCATCATGGCGCCACTGCCGGTGACGATCCGCCTGCTCGATCCGCCGCTGCATGAATTCCTGCCGCATGAACCGGCGGAGATCGAGCTGGTGGCCGAAGCCCTCGGCACCGATGTCGAAACCATGCACCGGCGTCTGGCGGAACTGGCGGAAGCCAACCCCATGCTCGGCCATCGCGGCTGCCGCCTGGGCGTGACCTATCCGGAAATCTACGAAATGCAGGCCCGCGCCATCTTCGAAGGCGCCATCGCGGTCGCCAAGGAAACCGGCCTGGCGCCGATCCCGGAAATCATGATCCCGTTGATCGCGACCCGGAAAGAACTGGAACTCACCCGCGCCCAGGTGGAAAAAGTCGCCGCCGAGGTTTTCGCCGAGGCCGGCCAGTCCATCGAATACAGTGTCGGAACGATGATCGAGCTGCCGCGCGCGGCGATGCTGGCCGATAAGATCGCCGAGGTCGCGGATTTCTTCAGCTTCGGCACCAACGACCTGACCCAGACCGTCTTCGGCCTGTCGCGCGACGATGCCGGCAAGTTCCTGCCCTATTACGTCGATGCCGGCATCCTGCCCAAGGACCCCTTCGTGTCCATCGATGTCGAGGGCGTGGGTGAGCTGGTGCGGATCGCCGCCGAAAAAGGCCGCGCGACCAAGAGCAAGCTGAAACTCGGCATCTGCGGGGAGCATGGCGGCGATCCGGCCTCGATCGCCTTCTGTGAGACGGTGGGTCTGGATTACGTGTCCTGCAGCCCGTACCGCGTGCCGGTGGCGCGTCTGGCGGCGGCACAGGCGGCCTTGGGCGTGGCGGGCGACCGCACGGCCTGAGTCGTGGGTGCGGTGGGGCGGCAGGCCGGGGCGCACCCTTCGACGGGGGTTCGCCGCCGTCGTGGCTTGCACTGAGCCGGGCCAGACCCGTCCGCTGTTCCCCATCCCTCCGGCGGTGTAGACAACACCCAACAACAAGACCCTTCGGAGGTTCCTTCCATGCGCCGCACCGCGTTCGCCTGTCTGGCCACCCTGTCCCTGCTCGCTGCCCACCCGGCGGCCGCCGAACTCCCGGTCACCGTCAAGATCGGCGTCCTCAATGACATGAGCGGTCCCTTCGCGGATCAGTCGGGGAAGGGATCGGTCGTGGCGGCCCAGATGGCGGCGGAGGATTTCGCCGCCGCCGGCGGTGGCGGCTTCAAGGTGGAGATCCTCTCAGGCGATCATCAGAACAAGCCCGATATCGGCGCGGCGATCGTGCGGGAATGGATCGATCGCGACGGCGTGGCGGCGGTCGCGGATTCCGTGAACTCCGGCGTGGCCTTCGCGATCAACCAGGTGATCGCGGACAAGAACCGCACCTTCCTGGCCACCAATGTCGGGTCGTCGGATCTGACCGGCAAATTCTGCCAACCCACGACGGTGCAATGGACCATGGACAGCTGGGCCATGGGCAGCGCCGCGGCCCGGGCGATGATGCAGGCGGGGGGCGATTCCTGGTTCTTCATCTCCTTCGATTACGGATTCGGTACCGCCTTGCAGCGTGACGCCACCAACATGCTCGAAAAGCTCGGCGGCAAGGCGCTCGGCTCGGTGAAACACCCGCTCGGTGCGCCGGACTTCTCATCCTATCTGCTGCAGGCCCAGTCCTCCGGCGCCAAGGTCATCGGCCTCGCCGATACCGGTACCGATCTGATCAGCGTGGTGAAACAGGCGGCGGAATTCGGGGTCACGCCGAAGCAGCGGCTGGATGCGCTCTTCGCACTGATCGTCGACATCGATGCCATCGGGCTGAAATCGGCGCAGGGCATGATCGTGACGGAGGCGTTCTATTGGAACCTGAATGACGACACCCGCGCCTTCGGCCGCCGCTTCGCCCAGCGGTTCGGCGACAAGATGCCGACATCCAACCAGGCGGGCGTGTATTCGCAGGTGCTGGCCTATCTGAACGTCGTCAAGGCGGCGAAAACCATCGAAGGGGACAAGGTCGTCGCCGAATTCCGCCGCGCCCCCATCGCCGACAAATTGCTGGGGCCGGTGACGGTGCGCCAGGACGGCCGGGCGGTGCACGCCATGCACGTGTTCCGGGTGAAGGCGCCCGAGCAATCCAAAAGCCGCTGGGATGTGTATGAAGAGGTCACCACCATCCCGGCCGCCGACGCGTTCCGGCCGCTGGCCGAGGGCGGCTGCAAACTGGTGACCCCGTAAGGAGCAAGCGCATGACCGACGCCCCGACCTGGCCGGATGACCTGTACGACCTGCTGCGATCCGCCAATGTCACCCAGTTCGCCTATGTCCCCGATGCCGGCCACAAGGTGCTGATCAACCGGTCTTTGGCCGATGATAACGCTCACTCCATCCCTCTGACGACCGAGGAAGAGGGCGTTGCCCTCGCCGCGGGGGCTGATCTTGGCGGGCAGCGGGCGGTGCTGCTGATGCAGTCCTCGGGCGTCGGAAACTGCATCAATCTGCTGTCGCTGATTGCCGGCTGCCGCTTTCCCTTGCTGACCCTGATCTCCATGCGCGGCGACTTTGGGGAGGGTAATGCCTGGCAGTTCCCCATGGGCCAGGCGACCGAACCGGTGCTGAAGGCGATGGGCGTCATCGTGCTGCGCGCGGATGCGCCGGCTGATGTGATTCCCACCGTCAGTGCCGCCATCACCATGGCGTTCCAGTCCGGTCAGGCCGTGGCCGTGCTGCTCGGCCAGCGCCTGATTGGCGCCAAGCAGTTTTAAGCGGGGAGATCCATCATGGCGCGATTGAACAAGCTGCAAATGTCGTCCCTGCCCGACGCGGTCTTGGACCGCCGGCAGGCCGTGCCGGCGCTGATTGAAAATCCCTCCGACTTCCTGATCGTGACCGGTCTGGCCGGCACGGCGCAGGAGCTGACGGCGCTCACCAACAACGCCCCCAACGTCTTCGGCATGGGCGGTGCGATGGGTGCCGCGCTCATGACCGGCCTGGGCCTGGCGTTGGCCCAGCCCAAGCGGCGGGTGCTGGTGGTCAGCGGCGATGGCGACATGCTCATGAGCGTGGGCGGATTGGCCACCATCGCCTTGCAGAACCCGCCCAACATGGCCGTGATCTGCGTCGATAACGGCCATTATGGGGAAACGGGGAACCAGGACAGCCACACCGGTCTGGGGGTGCGGTTGGATACGATCGCCGCCGGGTCCGGCTTTCCGGTGGTGCACACCATCAACACCGAAGCCGAATTGCAGGAGGGCCGGCGCCTGTTGCGGGAAGGAACGGGGCTCAGCTTCATTCTGCTGCGGGTCAAGGAAGGCCCTCCGAACCGGATCAAGCGCAATCTCGTGCCGCATGTCGAGCGGGACCGCTTCCGCAAAGCCCTGCTGGGATAAAAGCCAGTCGTAAGCGGGCGTGCCCGTACCGTGTTCACACATCGTGGAAACGAAAATTCGTAAGCCAAACAAAGGGACTTCTAACACGTCATGGCCCGGCTTGTCCGGGCCACCGCCGCCCGCACCCTGCCGCGATAGGTAGCCCGGACAACCCGGGCCATGACGGTGTGGAGCAGCGCCAGCAAAAATCGTTCCCGCGATGTGTGAATCCAGGAGGGCGGCCCCGCTTACGCCATGTCCTGTTCGATGGTGTCGATCTCGGCATCGCTGAAGCCGAAATGGTGCGCGATCTCATGGATCACCACATTCCGCACCAGCCCGTACAGGTCCACGCCCGTCTCGATCCATTCCAGCAGGATCGGCTCCCGGTAGAGGAAGATCAGATCGGGCTCGCGGGCGTTGTCCATCACGCTGCGCTCGGTCATCGGCGTGCCGTGATACAGGCCCGTCAGGTCCCAGCCGGATTCGATGTCCAGATCGTCCAGGGTCTGCTCGTCGGGCATATCCTCCACGGTGATGCCGACCCCGCGCACGTGCTGAGCGAGACGGAGGGGGATGGTGGCCAGGGCGCGCTCCGCCATATCGGCGATGTCGTCGATGCTGGGGGGCGGGCCGAAAATGGGGATGGGATTACGCAGGTCGCTCATGCGAGTATCCGGTGCAGTGTCCGGGCCGCGCGGTCAAGCGGGATCGCGATGACAGGGAGTCAAGCCATGCGCCCTTTGCTGACCGCGGTTGAACGTGCCGCGCTGGCCACCACCCTGCCAGCCTGGTCCCTGGCCGATGACGGCGGGTCGATCGAGCGGGAATTGCGCTTCAAGGATTTCAGCGAAGCCTGGGGCTTCATGACCCGCGTGGCCTTGCTGGCGGACAGGCTGGACCACCACCCGAATTGGTCCAACGTGTGGAACACGGTCCGCATCGCTCTGACGACCCATGATTCCGGTGGGCTGACGAAGCAGGATCTGCGCCTGGCCGCGGCGATCGATGCGTTGCTGGCGTGATACCGGTCAGCGACGCGCATCGCGCCGGGCTGATCCGGCGGGCCACGGCCCGGCTGTGCCTGCGCCTTGGCTGGGCGCCTTTGCATGAGGTGGCGCTGCCGAACGGGCGCCGCGCCGACGTCCTGGCTCTGCGGCCGGATGGCGGCTTCGCCTGCATCGAGGTCAAATCCGGCCCCCGCGACTTCCTGAGCGACACCAAATGGCCAGACTATCGCGCGTTCAGCGATGCGCTGTTCTTCGCGGTGGATCAGGATTTTCCGTTGGATCTGTTGCCGATGGAGGCCGGACTGATCGTGGCGGTCGGGCTGGAGGCGGAGCTGTTGCGGGACGCCCCCGCCCATAGCCTGACGCCGGCGCGCCGTCGCGCCCAGTTGCAGCGCTTTGCCATGCTGGCGGCGGCACGGCTGGCCGCGAAGGAGGATCCCACCGGTGCGGCCGATCTGCGCGCGGCGCTGCGACCAGAATAGACGGCGCTTGCGGCGCAGACCCATTTATTGCTAACGTGATTTTATCACGCCCAGGTCAAAGGGCCTCTGGAAAGGTTGGTCAGACAGCATGGCGCCTCCACCAGACCCACCAGATCCGCCGCCGCCGATGATCCCGTCAGGTGTGAACCTGCTGCAAGGGCCGATTATCAACGCGCCGCCATTGGCGCCGGGGAGGGCACCGCCCCGTCCCGGTGGGCCGGGCGCAGTCGTGGCGCCGACACCGCAGGAACGCCGCCAGGGTCAGAAAATCGATACGGTCTGTAAGCGCCTGCCCGGCGTCCTGCCTCGGCTGTGCTTCAGCCAATATGGCGATGAGATGCTGCTGCAGGGCCCCAATCCCGTGACGCAGCAGATGGCGGAGCGGTTGCTGACAGCCCTGAGCGCCACGCCGCTGGGCAACAATGATTGGAAAACGGTGACGGACGGCTGCACCGTCCGCCAGTTCCGCGCCATGACGGCGGCGGAGCAGATTGCCCTGATCAATTCGATCTGGAACCGCCTGGCCTCCGCCCATGCCTTTGAAACGCCCACGGAAGATATGACCGATCCCGCCGGAGACATCCCGGCCAATGACCGTGATCCGTTGCCGAGCTCGTGGTGCCCGACCCAGCCGGGCGGCACAGTCTATCGGAAACGCCTGACCGGCCGCCGCCCCTGGCGGGAGCTTGGGATCGGCTTCCGGATCGATGGCGGCGACCAAGGCGCGATCACCCGCAACACCACCAACGGCTTCACCCAGCAAAGGCTGGTCCGGCCGTTCATGCTGGGCACACGCGGGCAGGAGATCGATGGCACCGTCCTGATGGATCAGACCCAGGCCCGGGTCTGGACCGGCAATCGCGACATCTTCAACGAAACGGCGGTGTGCGTCAGCCGCAATTTCTTCGGCGCCACGGCCTTCCCGGAACGTGAGACCGATCACAAGGGCCAGGAGGGCAGTTACCTTTGGGCCGTCAACTGCGCCGGACTACGCGGTTTCGACACGGAGGGGTATCAGATCGGCCTCGGCAATGCGAGCCAGTGGCGCCCGGGCGAAAAGGCGTTCGCGTCGATCCCGGCCGACCGTGTGGTGGGTTATGTGCGCATCCAACGCCGTGGCGCACCCGCGACCGGCGGGTGGCGGTTCGACATTGCCACCGATGCCAACTGGACCTTCACAGGCAGCGCTCTGACCGTGGGGCAGCGCACCTATATGATCGATGAGTTGAACGCCTGGCGCGGCCGGCATGTGATCGACGCGCGCTACGACTTCGCGACCGCCTGAACCAGGCCGCGGATGATCGAATGTGGGATCTGGCTTAAGGTCTCGTTCCACGAGAGGGCATTGACATGAAACTGTCGTTTCACGGCGCGGCGCGCACCGTGACCGGGTCCTGCCATCTGATCGAGGCATGCAACAGGCGCATCCTCGTTGATTGCGGCCTGCTGCAAGGCGGTCGCGAGCTGGAGTACGAAAACGCCGCGCCATTCGGTTTCGACCCGCGATCAATCGACGCTGTTCTTCTGACTCATGCCCATCTCGATCATTGCGGTCGCCTGCCATTGTTGGTGAAGCTGGGCTTTGCCGGCAAGATCTTCGCCACCGCCGCAACGCGCGATCTGACCCGTCTGGTACTCTTGGACTCCGCGCATTTGCAGGAAGAATCCGCCCGCCGCCGTGTCCGGCATATGCGTCATGAACGCCATTCGAAGGAGGCAGCGCCGCTCTATTCCATCCTGGACGCGCTCGACGCGCTGGACCGGTTCGAACCGGGTGTGTCCTATGGACAGACCGCGGCCCTCGCGGAGGGGCTGAGCGCGACATTTCACGACGCGGACCATATCCTGGGCTCCGCGAGTGTGCTGGTGTCCGCGACCGAAGCGGGGGGCACAAAGAGAGTTCTGTTCTCGGGCGATATCGGCGGTGGCGGCAGCCCTTTGCTGGCTGAGCCTGCAGCGCTGCCGGACGCTGACGCGGTGGTGATGGAGACCACGTATGGCGATCTCCGCCACCGAAATCTTCCAGCGGCATCCCGAGTGTTTCGGACCGGAACTCGCGGCGCGCTTCGCGCAGCATCAGGACCCGTTCCATGTGCCGGGTTTGCATCTGGTGCGGGATACGGCGGATTCGATCGCGATTAACCGGATCGTGAGCGGCGCGATTATCATCGCGGGATCTGGCATGTGCACCGGTGGGCGGGTGCGGCATCACCTGGAGCAGATTCTGGCGCGCCCAGGCCGGGATTGTGTTCGTCGGGTTTGCTGCCCAGGGGACTTTGGCGCGGCGCCTCATCGATGGCGCGGTTCGCCACGCTGCTGCCGGAGGGACGCGTGGAGATGCCGGTGCTGCATCAGATGTTTGAGATATAAGGCTAAAACCCCGCCTGTTCGATGGGTGGCAGGCTGCGGGCGGCGGAACGCGCTCTCCCGCAACCGGTACGCGGGGATCTTACCAGCGTGTTCGGACGATCATTGCATTGGGCGGAAATCCGCGGCGGGGTGGTGGAGCTGAGGGGAATCGAACCCCTGACCTCCTCATTGCGAACGAGGCGCTCTCCCAACTGAGCTACAGCCCCATCCCGCGCGTCTGTCGGCGACCGCTTGGAAGGGGTCGTCGCAGGGCGCGGACAATGCTCATGAGGTCCTGGGAAGTCAAGCGCGGTTAAGCATATTTGTACGATAATTCTCAGGCGTTGCGGGCAGCCCGGGCCGAAGCTAGCTTCCGGGCCGGTTTCGGAGTCGCGGCATGGTCACGATCTTGTTCAATCTGCTGTTTTTTGCGATCAACCTCTACACCTGGGCGATATTCCTGGCGGTGATCTACAGCATGCTGGCGATGTTCGGTGTGCTCGACACGCGCAACCGCATGGTCTGGACCATCGGCGACTTCCTGGCGCGCGTGACCGAGCCGGTGTTGCAGCCGATCCGCCGCTATATGCCCAATCTGGGGAATATCGACATCACGCCGATGGTCGTGCTCGCGCTGATCCAGCTGGTCGTCGTGCCGACGCTGATGCGGGTGCAGACGGCCATCGTGACCGGCCTATGGCAAGCGCTGCTGTACTGACCCCTTTCTGGCGGCCGGGATCGGACGGCGTGTCGGTCTCGGTCAAGGTGCAGCCCAAGGCCCGCCGCGCCGGCGTGCAGGGCGTGCACCCCTCCGCCGACGGCCCCCGGCTGAAAATCGCGGTCAATGAGGCAGCGGAGGATGGCAAAGCCAATCGCGCCACCTGCCTCACCCTCGCCCGCGCCCTCGACGTCCCCCCCAGCGCCGTCACCGTCATGGTCGGTGCCTCCAACCGAGAGAAAGTGCTGTACGTGTCCGGAGATCCTATCACCCTGTCCGCCCGGCTCGCCGCGCTGTGAGTGCCCGCATCATCGACGGCAAGGCCGTCGCCGCCACTTTGCGCGCCGAACTCGCGGCCCGCGTGGCCACACTGCCCTATCAGCCCGGCCTGACGGTGATTCTGGTCGGCGACGACCCCGCGAGCGCGGTCTATGTCCGCAGCAAGGACCGCGCGGCCAAGGAGGCCGGCATCCTCGCCCAGACCATCCGCATGCCGGCCGATACCGCCCAGGCCGCGCTGTTGGCGGACATCGCCCGGCTGAACGCGGACCCGGCGGTGGACGGCATCCTGGTGCAGTTGCCGCTGCCGAACCATATCGATGCCCAGGCGGTCATCGCGGCGATCGATCCGGCCAAGGACGTGGACGGGTTCCATCCGATTAATGTCGGGGCCCTGGCGGGCGGTCAGCCGGGCCTGGTGCCCTGCACGCCGGCGGGGGTGATGAAGCTGCTGCGCCATGCCGGGGCAAACCTGTCAGGCGCGCGGGCGCTGGTGCTCGGGCGGTCCGCCATTGTCGGCCGGCCGGTAGCGGCGCTGCTGTTGGCGGCGGATGCCACGGTGACGATCGCACATTCCCGGACCCGCGATCTGGCGGCCGAATGCCGCCGCGCCGATATCCTGATCGCCGCCGTCGGGCGGCCGGAGATGGTGCGTGGCGACTGGATCGCCGAGGGTGCGACGGTCATCGATGTCGGCATCAACCGCCTGGCGGACGGGCGCCTGGTGGGCGACGTGGCCTATACCGAATGCGCCGCGCGCGCGGGCGCCATCACCCCCGTGCCCGGCGGCGTCGGCCCCATGACCATCGCCTGCCTGCTGGAGAACACGGTCGAAGCGGCGATCGCCCGCCGCGGTTGATCAGAAATCCGTGCAGCGGCCCTTATGCTCCCAATCGCCATAGCGGGTGGGTTCGGGGCCTTTGGTGCCGCCGATTTCCTTGGGCAGCGGATTCGGGGCGGGTTTCGCGGGCTGGGTGGTGTCGATAGCCGGGACGGGTTGGTCGGTCATGCTGGGGCGCCTTTATGGTCGGGCCGATATCGTATCACGGGATGAACCGGTGCAAGCCGTCCTTGCGCAGGACAGTATTGAAAACTGAGGCCGGCTTAGACCAGACGCCCGAACCATTGACCGATCGCTATCTCGCTAATCCGTCATGGCCCGGCTTGTCCGGGCCACCTATCGCGGCACGGTGCGGTGGG
>CAIXEA010000168.1 GCA_903918315.1 uncultured Acetobacteraceae bacterium
ACCAATCGCGGCACAAGCGGAAACCTTGGTCCCCGGGACAAGCCCGGGGATGACGTAAGGAGAGCATGGCCGGCTTCACCCGATTGCCCTGCTTGAACTCAAGGCGGTTGCCGCTCTCCATCCCGTGCATGAAGCGCAACTTCTGACCTATATGCGGATGAGCCGCATTCCGTTGGGTACTCAGACCAATCTTAACGAGGTCCGTTTGAAAGACGGCATCCGCCGGCGGCGCATATAAACCGCCGGCGAACAGCCGGTTCTCAGCCGATCGGCGGCAGATCGAGTTGCACGATCTCTTTATTGCCATTCAGCGGCTTGAACGATGTCAAAATCAGCGGATCGTGACCCGGAATGACATGGTCCGGCCCATCGGCGAGGCTGTTGATAATCTCAAACCCCTTCAACATGCGGCCGACATCGTACACCACCGGGAACGGGTTGCGCAGGCGGATGTTGCGCCAGTAATGCGTCGCGTCGCCAGCCAGCACCACCCAGCCGCGCTTGGTTGGAACCCGGATCGACTGGATGCCGCCGGAATGCCCGCCAATCAGATGCAGCGTGATGCCGGGCGCGATTTCGGCGGTGCCGTCATAGACCTTCATCCGGTCGGAGTACAAAGCGGCGAGCGCCTCCTGCACATCGCCGAGGTCATAGGGCCGGCGCAGGAACGGCTCGCACATGCAGCCGCCGGTGCAATAGCCCATCTCCGCCGCCTGGATGTGGAACGTCGCCTTGGGGAACCACGGCATCCCCCCGGCATGGTCCCAATGCATATGGGTCAGAACGACGTCCTTGACCTCCGCCGGGTCGATGCCGGCATCGAGCAGCGCCTGGGCCGGGGTGCGCAGGATCTCCCGCCCGCGGCGCAGGCCGGATTCCAGCGTGAAGCCAGTGTCCATCACGATGGTGTGGCCGTTGCCGCGGATGGCGAAGATGTAGAAATCCATCGGGTCCGGCGACATGTGATCGTCGGGCGGCAGGATGAAGTTCTGATGGTGGTAGCGGTCAGTGAAAACGGCATAGCGCAGCGCCAGAACTTCGTACGTGACCTCGGGCATGGATGGCATGGTTGGTTCCCCCTTTTGCGAATGGGAGTGAACCGCTTGTCGCTGCTGCTGGCAATCCAGCGAACCGCTTGTCGCGGTTCGGGGCAATCTTTAGACCTGCCGCCGTTTCAACCCGAGCAGGAGACCACCCATGGTCGATGTCCCCAACCGTCCCGAATACCAGAGCGAGCTGTTCAAGAAGGGCCTCGAAGTGCGCCGCGACGTGCTCGGCGGCGACTATGTCGATGGCTCGCTGGCGCGTGCTGACGACTTCAACGCCGTGTTCCAGCAGATGACGACCGAGATCGCCTGGGGCATGGCCTGGACCCGCCCGGGCCTGGATCGCAAGACCCGCAGCGTCATTAACCTCGGCATGCTGTCGGCCCTGAACCGCGGCGCCGAACTGCGCCTGCACCTGCGCGCCGCCCTGACCAACGGCGTGTCCCGCGACGAAATCAAAGAAGTCCTCATCCAGGTCGGCGCCTATTGCGGCATCCCGGCGGCGCTGGAAGCCTTCAAGATCGCGACCGAGGTGTTCAAGGAAGTGGACGCCAAGTAAGGCTGAACGCCTCCTTCGAAATCGGCACGCGCGCCCCGGCGTTCGTGCCGATTTTTTTGTTGACTCATGGTTAGCTGAGACTTACGGTAAGTCATGGATAACGCATCGAACGCCCTCGCCGCGCTCGCCGACCCCACCCGCCGCACGATCTTCGAGCGGCTGGCCGCCAAACCGTCGGCCGTGGGCGAACTTGCCCGCGGCCTGCCGGTCTCCCGCCCGGCGGTATCGCAGCACCTGAAAGTGCTGAAGGAGGCTGGATTGGTCGCCGACACGCCCGAGGGAACGAGCCGCGTCTATCGCATCGATCCGCGCGGGATCGCCGCGATCCGGCAATGGCTCGACCAATTCTGGACCGATGCGTTGGACAGTTTCGCCGCCTTTGCCGAAGCCGAATCCAAAGAGGACGACACGCCATGACCATCGAACCGATCCGTCGCGCCCTCCTTGTCAAAGCGCCGCCCGCCAAAGCCTTCTCTTTGTTCACCCAACAGATCGGCCGCTGGTGGCCGAAGGGCCGATCGATCGGCGCCCAGCCGCACGAGGACATCGTGATCGAGCCGCATCCCGGCGGCCGCTGGTTCGAACGTTCTGCCGATGGGGTCGAAAGCGATTGGGGCCGGGTGCTGGCGTGGGAACCGCCGCACCGGCTTGTGCTGGCCTGGCACCTGAACGCCGAGTTCAAATTCGACCTCAGTTATCATACCGAAGTCGAGATCGCCTTCGAACCCACCAACGGCGATCAATCGCTGGTCCGGCTGGAGCATCGGAACCTCGAACGTTTCGGCGCCGCTGGCGAACGGGTCGCTGGCATGTTGGCCGACGGCTGGCCAGGCATGATGGACCGCTTCGCCGCCCACGCGAACGAGGGTCCCGCCGAGTCACCGGCGCCGTTTGTTGTCCACGGCATACCCGGCAGCCCCTATGTGCGCATGGTGCTGCTCGCGCTGATTGAGAAGGCGTTTCCCTATACCTTCGCCAAGATGCCCTTCGGCGGCCACAAGACACCCGAGTACCTGACGCGGCATCCGTTCGGGAGAATACCGGCCTTCGAGCATGACGGGCTCGCCTTCTACGAAACCCAGGCGGCCTTGCGCTACCTGGACCGCATCATGCCGGTGCCGGAACTGACGCCGCGCGATCCAAAGGCCGAGGCCCGGATGAACCAGCTCATTGGCATCGGTGACAGCTACATGATGCCCGACGTCAGCGCGAAGATCAGCTTCTTGCGCCTGATCGCGCCGCGCCTGGGCATCCCGGTGGACGAAGCCGCGATCGCGGAGGCTCTGCCACGCGCCAAAATCTGTATCGGTGAGGTTGCCAGGCTGTTGGGCGGAAGCCGGTTCCTGGCGGGCGAAGTCGTGACGCTGGCCGATTTGATGATCGCACCGCATCTGGATTACTTCGAAATGACTCCGGAAGGGCACGCGATCATGGCGCCGCACGCCAACCTGATGGGATGGCTCGGCCGCATGCGCGATCGGTGCAGCATGCGGGACACCACGATGGAACGGCTGATGGAGGGGTGACAGCGGACAGGCGTCACACGTCGGAGATCTTCTCCCAGGTCAGCTCCCGCTGCTCGATCACGCCGTTCAGCGGACGTGGCGGCGGGCTGAGGATCATCCGCCCGTTCTCAAACCGCACGCCGCGCGGTTGTTGGGAGCCGATGCGGCTCGGGTCCGGGGCGGTCTCGACGGTGGTCACCAGCTTGGAGCCGTCATAGGTATAACGGCCGAAATAGCCGCTGTATTCGCGCTTCTCGCCGTCCGGAACCTCCGCCCGCCCGTCGATCATCATCACCGCCATGCGGCCATCGGGGGTGAAGACAATGCGGCCCAGGCCCTTGCCGTCATAGGGCGGGGTCAGCGCCTTGCCCTCGCCATCACGCGCGACGACGCCGACGAGCCGCCAGGGGCCAGTAAGTTCGATCATGCTTGGTTCCCCCTTGGTTGATTTGATTACCGCCCACAGTGGCGCGTTGCGGTGGCAGGTCAACCTCTCCCCGTGCCAGTCGCGCATTTCACTTGCCTGGGCCGAGGCCA
This sequence comes from uncultured Acetobacteraceae bacterium, assembly GCA_903918315.1. Lineage (GTDB taxonomy): Bacteria > Pseudomonadota > Alphaproteobacteria > Acetobacterales > Acetobacteraceae > Rhodopila. The sequence goes on from CAIXEA010000168.1 coordinate 3,648, forward strand.
ATCAGCTATCTACCTCTCACGGGACGACAGACCGGCTGAGGTAGCGTCCCCTGGCGGAACTTTCGGGTTCCGTGCCCGCGCGAGGCGGGCCGAGGCTCAGGCTAAGCGGTTGCCGGATAGATTTGCTACAAGGGCGCCTCCGGGCGCCCTTTCGCATTCAGCGCCGGGTGCTTGTTTTCTGCCCCAAATACACATTGCCCGCCAACAGCAGGAAGTTCACCCGCCCCAGCACGTTGGGAGCGGCCCGAGCCGGTTCGGCCGGGTAGGCGCTCTCAACAACCATATCGAGATCCTGGAACCGCCGCCGATCGGGCACGGTGCGGCGGAGATCGAAGAAGATTTGGTAACGGGTGTTCGCCTCCGGCATCTCCATCGCGACGGCATACATCCAGTTGCGCCGCGCGGCGGTCTCATGGACGCGGGTGCCCGGGTTCACGAGGCTTCGGATCAGCGCCGGCAAATGCAGCGATAGCGCGTAGCGCTCGGGCGCGAAGACCCGGCGCCGGGCCCCGTCCTGGATGGCCGGATCGTCGGGGCTATGGCGGTTGGGATCGAACGCCTCCGAATAGCAGTGATTGGTGAAGCGCACGTTGATCCGCAGGGGACGCGGGCGGATGATAAGCTTCGCGCGGCATGCGAACGCCTTCCCAACGCCATGATCGGCGTGCCGCTCGGGGCATAAGGTATCGAGGTTAACGCAAGGTTAAAGCGGCCGAATTATTTGCGCCGATGAGCGGGAGGCAGGTGCGCCGCTTGCCCCGCGCGGGGCCAAACTCTACGGTCCCGGCACCTTCACCCGTACCGGATACACAGCATGACTGACAAACCCACCGTCGGCTTCGTCGGCGTCGGCAACATGGGCTGGCCCATGGCCGCCTGCCTCGTCAACGCCGGATTCACCGTCAACGTGGCCGATGCCCGCCGCGAGGTCGCCAACAACTTCGTCCAGCAAATCGGCGGCACAGCCCCCGACACGCTGCGCCAGCTGGCTGAGGGCTCCGACGTCATCGTCACCATGCTGCCGACATCGGTCATCGTCGAACGCGTACTGGCCGGCGGGGACGACAACCTGTTCGCCGGCATGAAGCCGGGCACCGTCATCATCGAAATGAGCTCCGGCGTACCGTCGCACACCCAGGCACTGGCGGAGAAAGTCGCCGCCCTCGGCGGTATCATGATCGACGCCCCCGTCTCCGGCGGTGTTCCCCGCGCCAAAACCGGCCAGCTCGCCATCATGGTCGGCGGCGATGCCGATGTGATCGAGCGGATGAAGCCCGTGCTGTCCGCCATGGGCACATCGATCCTGCGCGCCGGCGATGTCGGCGCCGGTCAGGCGGTGAAGGCGCTGAACAACATGGTCAGCACCGGCGGCTTCCTCATCGGGATTGAGGCGCTGCTCATCGGCCAGCGCTTCGGCCTCGATGCCGGGGTGATGACGGATGTGCTGAACGCGGCGACGGGGATGAACAACTCGACGGTCAAGAAGTTCCGCCAGTTCGTGCTGAGCCGGAAGTTCGATGCCGGTTTCACCATGGGCCTGCTGGCCAAGGACCTGTCGATCGCCATGCAGATCAGCCGCGAAACCGGCACCGCCGCCCCGCTGAGCGCTTTGGTGCGGGAGATGATCGTTTCCGCCGAAACCATGTTCGGTCCGGGTTCGGACCACACCGAAATGGCGAAATGGTGTGAGCGGCTGGCGGGTGATGAGCTGACGCTAAAAGATTGAAACAAACATCCTGAACCGGAGATACCGATGTCCAAGACCTATCCGCTGCCGGAAGCCGATCTGAAAAATCTGGGATTTGCTTCGAAACCGATTGAAACGCTGGATGCAATGATCCGCGGCCACATCGCCGACGGCCGTTACCCCGGCGCCCAGATCGCCCTGGCGCGGCACGGCCAGCTCGCGCTGTACCGCACCTACGGTAATGCCCGGACGGACGGCGGGGACGTCGCCGCGTCCGACGATACGCTCTGGCTGTTATTCTCCCAGACCAAGGTCCTGTGCATGGCCGGGCTTTGGGCGCTGGTGGAGGAGGGCAAGATCTCCTTCATGGACAAGGTGTCCGACCACCTGCCGGAATTCGCCGCGCGCGGCAAAGCCGATATCACCATCCATCAGGTCGCCACGCATCAGGCGGGTTTCCCGAGCTCCCATATCGAACGCGACGCCTGGCTCGATCACGCCAAAATGCGGGCGCAGGTGTGCGATTTCTCGCTGGAATGGACCCCGGGGTCCCGCATGGCCTATCACGGCCGCAGCGCCCATCCGGTGCTTGCGATGGTGATGGAAGCCGCTACTGGAGAGGACTTCCGCGCCATCATCCGCGACCGCGTCCTGGCCCCGATTGGCCTGACCCACGACGTTGTGGTGGGCGTGCCGGAGGCGCAACATGATCGTTGCGCCGACATGTATTATGCCAAGGGCGCTGAACTGCCCTACGACAACAGCCCCGAGCTGCGCATGGCCGGCCTGCCGCATGGCGGCGGCTTCGCGACCGCGCGCGGGATGGCGGCGTTCTATCAGATGCTGCTGGGCAAGGGCCGGTTGGGCGATGCCCGCGTGTTCTCCCCGCGCCTGGTCGAATACGTGTCCCGCAACCACACCGGGGAACTGGGCGACGGCACGATGGGCGGGATCCCGATGCATCGTGGCCTCGGCCCGCATGTGCGTGGGATGTCGGACCGCATCCGCGGCCTGGGCACCAACGCGCACCCGGATACGTTCGGGCATGGCGGCGCCGGCACGTCCTATTCCTGGGCCGATCCGGCGAGCGGGGTGTCGTTTACGTATCTGACCAACAGGACGGCGCCGGACCCGTTCCACAGCGCGCGGCTGGATCGGGTGTCGAATTTGGTGCACGCGTCGATCGATTGAGGGGCGGGCGTTGGGGCGGTTACGAAGCCGCTTCCAACGCCTCCTCGGCCTCCAGCCAGAGCGCCTCGGCCTCGGCCGCTTCCCGGCGGATCGCGGCCAGGCGGGCGTTCGCCGCCGTCACCTCCGCCACCTTTCCTGGCACGTACAGCCCAGGATCGGCCAGCTTGGCCTCGATCTTCTCCCGCTCCGCCGCCAGTTTCGCGATCTTGGCTTCCGCGTCCTTGGCCTTCTTGCGCAGCGGCGCCACCGCCAGCCGTGCCTCCGCCCGTTCCCGGCGGTCATCGCGGCGGGATACGGTGTCGGCTTTCGCGGCGGGGCGGCCGCGTTCGGCCAGCAGCGCCCGGTATTCGTCCATGTCGCCGTCGTAGGGCTTCACCGTCCCATCACCCACCAGCCACAGCCGATCGGCCACCAGTTCGACCAGATGTGGGTCATGGGTGATCAGCAGCACCGCGCCCTCATAATCCGACAGGGCTTTGACCAGAGCCTCCCGCGCATCGATGTCCAGATGGTTGGTCGGCTCGTCGAGAATGAGCAACTGCGGCGCATCCCGGGTCGCCAGCGCCAGCAGCAGCCGCGCCTTTTCCCCGCCCGACAGGTTGGCGATGGGGGTTTCGGCCCGGTCCGCGTCCAGGCCGAAGCGGGCGAGTTGCCCGCGCACCTGCGAGGGGTTGGCGCGCGGCAAAGCCCGGGTCATGTGGTCGATCGGGTTTTCGTCCATCACCAGTTCTTCGGACTGGTGCTGGGCGAAGTAACCGACTTTCAGCCGCGGGCTGCGCCGGACCTCGCCGGCCATGGTCTCCATCCGGCCCGCCAGCAGCTTGGCCAGGGTGGACTTGCCGTTGCCATTGGCGCCGAGCAGCGCGATGCGGTCGTCCATATCGACTGTCAGCGACAGGTTCTTCAGGATGGGCTTGCCGTCGTAGCCGATGGTTACCCGTTCCAGCACCAAAATCGGCGGCGACAGCCGCTGCGGCTGCGGGAAGGTGAAGCGTGTGGGCGTGTCCTCGATCACGGAGTCGATCTGCGGCAGCCGCTCCAGCGCCTTGATGCGCGCCTGCGCCTGCCGGGCTTTGGAGGCCTTGTAGCGGAAGCGGTCGATGAAGGACTGGATATGCGCCCGCTCCCGCGTGATCTGCGCGGCGGCGGCGTTCTGCTGCATCGCCTTTTCCGTGCGGATGCGCACGAACTCGTCGAAGCCGCCCGGCGTCAGGCTGATCTTGCCCTTGTCCAGATGCGCGATGGCCTCCACCGCCCGATCCAGCAGGCCGCGATCGTGGGACACCACAACCGCCGCGCCGGGGAAGCGGGACAGCCAGGTTTCCAGCCAGAGCGTTGCTTCCAGGTCCAGATGGTTGGTCGGCTCGTCGAGCAGCAGCAGGTCAGGATTGGCGAACAGCGCGGTGGCGAGGGCCACGCGCATGCGCCAGCCGCCGGAATATTCCTGCACCGGCCGCGCCTGCGCCGCTTCATCGAAACCGAGCCCGGCCAGAATAGTGGCGGCGCGGGCGGGGGCGGAGTCAGCGCCGATGGCGATCAGCCGCTCATGAATTTCCGCCAGGCGCATCGGTTCGGCGGTTTCGGTTTCCGTCAGCAGCGCCAGACGCTCCGGATCGCCCTGCAGCACGGTTTCGAGCAAGGAGGCCGGACCCTCCGGCGCTTCCTGCCGGACGGTTGCCATGCGGGCGCGGCTGGACAGGCGGATATCGCCGCCATCCAACGGGACCTCCCCCGCGATGGCGCGCAGCAGGGTGGACTTACCGGCACCATTCCGCCCCACCAGCCCGATCCGCCGGCCGGGATCAATGGTGAGGTCCGCGCCGTTCATGAGGGTGCGCCCACCCATGCGAATGGTGACGCCGGAGATGACAAGGAGGCTCATGCGCGCGGTGTAGCGCTACGTGGGCCGAATGGGGAGGGGGTGTGTGGCCGGGAGGGGCTTGTGCACGATGATGGGCGGCGTGCGGGATTCTGCCGCGATCAGATCCTTGGCGGTCGGTCGTACGGTGATCTCCTGATATCATCCTCAAAAGCGCAGGTACGGAGCTTTGGCCGTGAATGCACTCCTTAATGGAGTCTCAATCGATCCCGCCCAATCAGCGCCAGACCCTCAGCGACCGAAACAAACTCCCCACCCGCCGCCACCTTCCCCGCCCCGAACCGGTCCGTAAACAACCGCCGCACCGCCGGCACGAACGACGTTCCCCCGGTCAGGAACACATGATCCACCGCTTCCCCCGAAACCCCCGCCTCGGCCAGAGCCCGGTCGATCGTCGCCCCGATCGCGGCGACATCCTCGGCGATCCAGCCCTCGAACGCGGCCCGGGTTACCGTCCGCTCAATCGTCAGCCCCTTCACCCGGAACGACAACGGCGCTTCATCGGCCCGTGACAGCGCGGCCTTCACGCCGGACACCGTCTGGTACAACTGGTATCCCAACTCATCCTCAATCACCGTCAGCAGCCCGCGCAGCCGCTCGGGATGCGCACTGGCGCGGGCGACCTCCCCGATTTCGCGGACCGTTTTCGGTGCCTTCATCAGGCTCAACCGATGCCAGCGGGCGAAGGCCGAGAAATACTCGGGCGGCACCGGCAGGTCCTGGCCCATGATCCGATAGGTATCGCCCTTGCCCAGCAGCGGGGAGATCACCTGGTCAATGATCCGGTAATCGAACATATCCCCGGCGATGCCGATGCCCGCATGCCCCAGCGGCGTCACCCCTGCGCCCGGCGCATAGCGCAGCACGGAGAAATCGCTCGTCCCGCCGCCGAAATCCCCGATCAGCACGGTGGCCGGCGCGGTCAGGCGGCGGGCGAAACGGTAGCCGGCGGCTTCCGGCTCCAGCGCGGTTTCGACATCCGGCATGCCGGCGGCGGCGTAGCTCTCCCGCAGCCGCAGATCCCCCAGGCTGTCATCGGCCAGTTCTCCGGCGAAGCGCACGGGCCGACCAGCGATGATGCGCGCGCCGTCGAGCTGCAGGCCGGCGCTGGCCGCCAGGGATCGCAGGAAGGTGGCGATCATCTGTTGCAACGTGAAGGGACGGCCGTAGATGCGAGTCTCCTGGAAGCTGCGCTGCGCCAGATAGGTCTTCATCGACATGATCAGGCGGGTATCGAGGGGATCGTCCAGATAGGCCTCGATCCCCGCCGGCCCTGCCGCGTGGCGCAGGCTGACGCCGGCGCGCGTCTCCTCATTCCAAAAGCAAAGGACGGAGCGGAAGACATCCAGCGTCTCCGGCCCCGCCGGGAACCGCGCGGTCGTGACGGTGCCGTCCGCGCCGAGCACGGCGACGACACTGTTGGTGGTACCGAAATCGATACCGATGATGGGGCTGGTCATGAGGCGGCGAGCGCATAGCCTGCCCCGCGGGTTCCCGCCAGTCCCAGTATGGAAAAAGCAATGTCCACCACGCAGCCACAGCCAACGCTTGCCCAAATGCTCCCGCCCGCGCACGATCCGGACCAACGAACATTCACCCCAGGAGAGTCCCTATGTCCGACTACGATCTCGTCATTCGCGGCGGCACCGTCGTCGATGGCACCGGCGCCGCCCCCATCGCGGCCGACGTCGCCATCAAGGGGGGCAAGATCGCCCTCGTCGGCACTGTCCCCGGTACGGGGCGGGAGGAAATCGACGCCACCGGCAAGCTGGTGACGCCTGGCTTCGTCGATATCCACACCCATTACGACGCCCAGGCCGTGTGGGACCCGCACCTCGCCCCCAGCGCGCAGCATGGCGTGACCACCGTCGTCATGGGCAATTGCGGTGTCGGCTTCGCCCCCTGCAAACCAGCGGACCGCGATCGCCTGATCGAGCTGATGGAGGGGGTGGAGGACATCCCCGGCGCGGTGATGAATGAAGGGTTGAAGTGGGAGTGGGAGTCGTTCCCCGAGTACCTCGATGCCCTCGACCGCCGCGCCCGCGACGTCGATGTCTGCGCCCTGCTGCCGCATGCCGCGGTGCGGGTGTTCGTGATGGGCGACCGGGCGATCGCGCTGGAGAACGCCAATCAGGGCGACATCGCCCAGATGCGGGAGATCGCGCGGGAGGCTGTGAAGGCCGGCGCCTTCGGCTTCTCCACCTCGCGCACCATTTCGCACAAAACGCTGAAGGGCGATCACACGCCGACATATCAGGCGCAGGAAGACGAGCTGACCGGCATCGCCCTGGGCATGAAGGATGCCGGCGCCGGTATGATCGAGTTCGTGTCGGAATGGGCGCCTGATCACAACGCCGAATTCTCGATGCTGCGCCGGATTTCCGAGACGTCGGGCCGACCGGCCGTGTTCACGCTGAACCAGCGCAATGCCCGCCCGGAAGTGTGGCGGGAGATTCTGGCGCATGCCGATAAGGCCGCGGACGATGGCGTGTCGATCCGGCCGGTGTTCGGGCCGCGCGCGACGGGGGCGCTGCTGGGGTTGAGCGGCAGCCAGAACCCGTTCTCCGGCACTCGCACCTACCAGACCATCGCGCATCTGCCGCTGGCCGAACGCGTGGCGGCGATGCGCGATCCGGCGATCCGGGCCGCGATCCTCAGCGAGGATCCGAAGGAGTTCAACAAGTTCCCGCTGTTCCATCGCCTGGCCTGGAACCTGATGTTCCGGCTCGGCACGCCGGCTAACTACGAGCCGAAAGCGGAAGACAGCTTCGCCGCGATCGCGGAACGCGAAGGCCGGACGCCGCAGGAAGTCACCTATGACGTGCTGCTGGAAAGCGAGGGCATGGATTTCATCTACACCACCATTTCCTCCTATGCTTATGGCGACCTGCGGATGCCGGAGCAGCTTCTGGCGAACCGCAACTGCATCATGGGCCTGGGCGATGGCGGGGCGCATGTGGCCTTCATCCTCGATGCCGGGTTCCAGACCTTCATGCTGACGCATTGGGGCCGCGATACAGGCAAGTTCCCGGTCGAGGAGCTGATCCGGCGCACCACGTCCGACACCGCGGCGGCGGCGGGGCTGCATGATCGCGGCGTGCTGAAGGCCGGGCTGAAGGCGGATGTGAACGTGATCGACTGGGCGAAGCTGGGCGCGGGCAAGCCCTATATCACGCATGACCTGCCGGCGGGCGGCAAGCGCCTGATGCAGGAGGTCACCGGTTACGACGCCACCATCGTGTCCGGCCAGGTGACGTATCGCCAGGGCAAGCCCACGGGGATGCTGCCCGGCAAGCTGGTGCGGGGGCCGCAGGCGTGAGCAACGAAGACATTGGCTTCCTGCCGGCGACCGAACTGACGGAGCTGATCCGGACCAAGAAGCTGTCGCCGGTGGAATATATGCGCGCGCTGCTCGACCGGATCGACGCCTGCGAGCCCAAGGTCAATGCATTCGCGCATCTCGCGGCCGATCAGGCCATGGATGGCGCCCGCGCCGCCGAGGCGGCTTTGATGAGCGGCGCCCGCATCGGTCGGCTGCACGGCGTGCCGGCGACGATCAAGGATCTGGCGATCACCAAGGACATGCCGACACAAAGCGGCAGCCTGATCTTCAAGGACCACCAGCCGGCGGAGGATACGCCGGTGGTGCCGCGCCTGAAAGACGAGGGCGCGATCATCATTGGCAAGACCACGACGTCGGAGTTTGGCTGGACCGGCGTGTCGCACAGCCCGCTGACCGGGATCACGCATAATCCCTGGCAGTTTGGGATGAATGCCGGCGCGTCCTCGGCCGGCGCGGGCGCGGCGGCGGCGGCCGGGTTCGGGCCGCTGCACCAGGGCAGCGACGGGGCCGGCTCGATCCGCATGCCGGCGCATTTCTGCGGCGTGTTCGGGCTGAAGCCGAGCTTCGGCCGGGTGCCCTATTACCCCGTCGGCGTGGGCGATCTGACGTCCCACATGGGCCCGCTGACCCGCACGGTAGGCGATAGCGCCCTGATGCTGGAGGTGATGGCGGGCCCGCATCCGCTGGATTACACCACGCTCGAAGCCGGGCCCGCGCATTACCTGGCGCGGCTGCAGGAGGGCGTGAAGGGCAAGCGCATCGCTTATAGCCCCGACCTCGGCCATGCCCGGGTTGATCCGGATGTGGCCGCGCTGGTGAAGAAGGCCGCCGAACGCTTCACCGAACTCGGCGCGACGGTCGAAGAAGTCAAAACCCCCTGGGCGGCGCCCGGCCCCGAGCTGATCCGCTTCTTCTGGTCCGCCCATATGACCCGGCTCAAGCCGCATCTGGACAAATGGGAATCGCAGATGGATCCAGGTCTGGTCGCCTGCATCAAGGCGTCGGAAAACGTCTCGGTCGCGGATTATCAGGCCGCCCGCGAACGCAAGATGCCCTATATCGCGGCGATCAATAGCTGGTTCGAGGATTGGGATTTCCTGCTCACCCCGTCTGTGTCCGTGGCAGCTTTCCCGGCGGAGAACCTGATGCCGGATCACTGGCCGCGGCATGACTGGGACTGGGTAAGCTGGGCGGAATTCTCCTACCCCTTCAACATGTCCTGGAACCCCGCCGCCAGCGTGCCCTGCGGCTTCACAGCGGCGGGGCTGCCGGTGGGCTTGCAGATCGTGGGCAAGCGGTTTGACGATCTCGGTGTCTTACAGGCCTCGGCGGCGTTCGAAGCCGTGCAGCCTTGGGCGGATAAGCGGCCGTCGCTTTAAGCCCGCAGGCGGGGTGATCGCGCGGGCTCCGGCGGCTAACCCTGCCGTTCACCTCGTATCTGGGGTTTGCTCGCGGACATGGTTCAATCGTCTGGAACCGCATACGGTTTGGTTTTCGGCGTCATACCCGATGCCTGGACAAAAGCCGCGTTCATTGCCTGAGCCTTGCGCAATACCAGTTGTCAAAATCGCAAGGGGACGCTGCGACCCAGATCAGTTAACGAGCGGTTAAGAACAACCCGGCAAGTGACCCCTTCTTGCCGCCAGGAGACCCAGTAACCCCAAGGAAAAGACGGTCATGGTAACTGGTTCCGGCAGCGATGCGGTACCGCCGGCTGTCTGAAATCCACTGGACGTAATCTCAAATACAAGTCCACTGCCAGTCGGCGAGTTCAAGGTGGTGCCAAACAGATCGCCGGTTGAATCCGCAAGCAGGCAACAGTTAGATCCGTTGGTAAGATGCACCAGATTCGTCGGATTGGAATAACCGTTGGCTGTTTTGGCGATCTCGAAAACCCAGCCATCGAAGGTGGCCGGGTTACCCGCGCCACCGAACAAATCGCCGTTGGCATCGACCAGAATTCCGCCCCAGGGGGTATTGGCAGCGGAGGCGCCAGGGAACTCCGTGAGCAGAGTGGGTGTGCTGGAAAAACCATTTCCTGTCTTGGCAAGTTCGAATACCGCCCCATTTCCATAGGTGCCGCCGCCGCCCGCGACCCCGATCAGATCGTCGTTGAGATCAAGCGCCAGAGCCCCCCGTATATTGAAGAGACTGGTGTTAACCCATCTTATTCATCGCATGGCAGGGATTCGCGAACGGACATGGCGCAAACATATGGAATCGTTCAGTGATTGGTTGCTTACACCCACACCGAACGCCGGACATAATCCGCCATGCCCGCCACCGATGAGGATACC
>CAIXEA010000169.1 GCA_903918315.1 uncultured Acetobacteraceae bacterium
ATGGCGGATTATGTCCGGCGTTCGGTGTGGGTGTAAGCAACCAATCACTGAACGATTCCATATGTTTGCGCCATGTCCGTTCGCGAATCCCTGCCATGCGATGAATAAGATGGGTTAGATGCGGCATCTTTTACCGCCTCCGACCAAGCGTAGGTTTTGCCCGTGCCCCACTTTCCCTTGATGCAAAGCACCTTAGGTACCGGGTCCGCTATGAAATTTCTGATTGCCTCTCTAACCAGTTCAACCGACACGCTGCCCCTCGCCATTCATTTTATCAAAGCCTCGAAATTGTCGCCGCGCTCACGTTGTAGCTCCACGCGACCTCGCTGAGCAACTCGCCACCCTCGCGCCGCGCGAGAGCTTCCTGCCTCTGGTGCGGGGTCATCTTGAACGGTCGTCCAAGACACTTGCCGCGAGCCTTGGTGCGGGCGCGGCCTTCACTCGTACGCGCGCGGATCAACTCTCCCACCAGCGGCTGCACGGAATAGCCCCCGATGGATCAAACGCCCGATGATCCGCCCCCTAGGCACCAGCACACGAAACATCCAGCCTCGCGCGCCACTTTACGAGATCACTATTAGTATCATATAGCCTCACCATGGCTCGTAACGTTGAAACGATCCTCGGGGAGGTGCACGCCAACCGCGGCGGCATAAAATTCAGCGATGCGTGCAAGGTTGCCGACCACGTCTTCGGCGCATTCGGCAAACCAAGAATCGCGGGCAGTCACCGCATCTAGAAGATGCCCTGGCCAGGCGCCCCCCGGATCAACCTCCAGAAGGACGGTCCTAAGGCCAAGCGCTATCAGGTCGTGCAGATGCTGGAAGCCATTGAGCGGCTGAAGATGATCGCGGCGGCCCCGGACCCTGATGCCGCGAAGGCGAAGCGATCGGAAAAGAAGGAAAAATAGAGATGCCGCACCACTACGCATACCGGGTCGTATTTTCCGCGGAGGATAACGCCTGGGTCGGGTTTTGCACCGAATTTCCCAGCCTCTCCCACCTCGCGGCCACCCAGGTCGAAGCCATGCAGGGCATCGCGGCCCTGATCGCCGCCGTGGTCGCCGATATGATCGAGTCGGGGGAGCCTTTGCCCGAGGCGCTAAGCGACCGAACCTACTCCGGCAAGTTCATGACCCGCGTCCCAGAGCAACTGCATTGGACCCTGGTCATAGAGGCGGCCGAGGCCGGAGTCAGCCTGAACCGATTGGTGAGCTACAAGCTCGCCATGCCCGCCCCGATGGCGGGCCGTAAGGCAAAGCGCGCCACCAAGTCCGTCCAGGCGGCCTAGAAGACCGTGCAAAACGGCGCCAGAAGGCAGGATAGCACTCGATCGAAATGTCACGGCAACCGCAAAGTTCGACTGACACCCAAGGAGGATCGAACACGTCCCCAGCCAGTGCGTATATCCTATGCGCATAGACTCCAAGGCAGCCCGCATGTCCCAGGCAAACCCCCAACCCACACCAAACACCCCACGCCGCCCAACCAACGTCACCCTCCCTTCGGAGCTGGTGGAGGAGGCAAAGCGCCTCGATATCAATATCTCCAAAGCCTGTGAGGGCGGACTGCTGGCAGCGGTCGCTTCGTTGCGCCGAACCCGCTGGCTGGAGGAAAACCGGGACGCCACCCAGGCGTACAACAATCGGATCGAGGCCACGGGCCCAACGCTCGCCGCCTATCGCCGTTTCTGACGGCGCGGTTCGACGTCTACGCCGGCGTCGGGGGGCCGACACATATGTTGTCGGCGTCCAGGCCCCGTTGCTGGACGGCCTGGCGACTCGGGTCGTCATCCCGTTGCTGCCCCGGGACAGCACGGTAGCCATCCAGGACCTGAACCCGGTCATCCAAATCGGTGACCGGTCATTCGTCCTGATGACCCGGGAACTGGCCGCCGTACCCCGGTCCATCCTCCGCCAGCCTATCGCCTCGCTCACCCATCGGCGGGATGACAGCACGCGGGCGCTGGACACGCTGTTCATCGGCTTCTGAACCCGATCGGCCGCCCGTTTCCGCTTGGCGCGGAGGCGGCTGCTGAGTAACGAACCACCTATGCCCCATCCCCGTCCTGCCCAACCCGAGGCGCCCCGTTCCCAGCCCCGGCCACCCCCGCGCCCTGCCGACGCCACGCTGGTAAAACCCCTACACCGTGAGACAAATTCCCTGCGCGTCCCCGAGGCCACGCCCAGCCACGGATCGCAAGCAACCCAAAGAAAAACCCCATACGCCGTGAAAAGCCCCCAGATGCGGCAGCGCGCCATAGGCGGTAGCGCTGACAAGCCGGGCTATGACGGGAAGGGGGAGGGGAAGGGGAAGGGAGGGACGACGGCGGCCGGCGCAGTCCCGACACCCCTGCAAAACCCCATACGTCGTGACAAGCCCCCCTCATGCGGCAGCGTGCCATGGGCGGTAGCCCGGACAAGCCGGGCTATGACGGGACGGGGGAGCGGCAGGGAGGCCGGCGCAGTCCCCGCCTCTCCAAAACCCCATACGCCGTGAAAAGCCCCCAGATGCGGCAGCGTGCCATGGGCGGTAGCGCTGACAAGCCGGGCTATGACGGGGGGAGGGGGATGGAGGCCGGCTCAGTCCCCGCCCCTCCAAAACCCCATACGCCGTGAAAAGCCCCCCAGATGCGGCAGCGTGCCAGGGGCGGTAGCCCGGACGAGCCGGGCTATGACGGGACGGGGGGAACGGGGAGGGACGACGGCGGCAGGCTCAGTCCCCGCCCCGGCAAAACCCCATACGCCTTGAAAAGCCGCCAGATGCGGCAGGGTGCCATGGGCGGTAGCCCGGACAAGCCGGGCTATGACGGGGGTAGGGGAACGGGGAGAAGGAAGGACGACGGCGGCCTGCACGGTCCCCGCTCCGGCAAACACCCCATGCACCGTGAAAATCAGCCGTCAGGCGGCCGCCCCCTCACCCCATCCCAAACCGCCCAGACGCAATCCGAGCCCCCTCCACCATCGCCGCCAGCTTCGCCCAAACAACATCCTCCTGCACCCGACCGCGCCCGGCCGAGGTGTCAAACCCGCAATCCGTGCCCGCGATCACCCGTGTGGGGTCGCCCAGAACAGACGCCACCCGCTCCAGCCGATCGGCTACCGTCTCCGGATGCTCGACGAAGTTGGTCAGGGGATCGATCACCCCCGCCACCACCACCTGCCCATCATCCAGCGGCAGGTCCTTCAAACACCGATACTCATGCTGATGCCGAGGATTGGCGATCGGCAGCACCCAGCCGCCAACCTTAGCCTGGGAGATCGCCGGCAGAATCTCGTGCATCGCGACATCGCAGTCATGCGGGGCCTCGTAATTGCCCCAGCAGGCATGGATGCGCACCCGATCCCGGGGGATGTTGACCAGCGCGTCGTTGATCGTCCCCACCACCCGCTCGGCGAAGCCGATGAAGTCGGCCAGGGGACGATCCTGGTAGGACACATGCCGCTCCAGCGCCAGATCCGGGGCGTCGATCTGTAGCAGGAACCCCGCCCCGACGATCGCCTCATACTCCACCCGCAGCGCCCGGCCCAACGCGGCCAGATAGGCGTCCTCGGTGTCGTACCAGGCATTGCGCATCGCCGCCGCGATAATCCCGGGGGAGGGCGCGGTCATGAACGGCTCCGCGAACCCGCCAACCTCGCCCATGGCCAAGGCGAACTCGTCGCACTCCGCCTTCACCAGCGCGGGGTCGAGATACTCGACGGCCGCGACCGCCTCCGGCACCCCATCGCGATTGCTGACGGACGGCCGACCGGAGGCCAGCACATCCCCCCAGGCCGCAAAGCCCGGATACTTCGCCAGGTCGGCGAAGGGCCGCCGGTGCCAGCCGCCGCCAAAGCCGCTCATGCGGTGGCGGACATAGAGGAAGAACGCCTCCCGCTGCTGCTCCCCGTTATTGCCGATATCGATGCCGGCCTCGCGCTGCTTGCGCACGACATGGCGGGTGGCGGCCTTGCCGGCGGCGTCCAGGGCCGCGGCGTCCACCGCTTCCCCGGTCGAGCGACGGGCGTACAACGACGTCAGCTCCAGCGGCCGCGGCAGGCTGCCGGTATGGGTGGTCAGGATGCGGTGTTCGCTGCGAAGCATGGCCTAAGCCTCCATCGCCGTTTCCAGATAGCCCGTGTAGCCGAACAGGCCGACGGCGCCGCCGGTGTGCAGGAACACCACCCGCTTGTCGGCCCCGATCGCCCCGCGGCGGATCAGGTCGATCATCCCCGCCATGGCTTTGCCGGAATAGACGGGGTCGAGCAGGATCCCTTCCTCCCGCGCCAGCATCTGCACCGCCTGCGCCATGCCCTCGGTGGGGATGCCATAGCCGGCGCCGACATAGTCGCAATTGGCGACCACGGCCTCCCGCGGGATGCCGCCGGTCATGCCGAGGTATTCGGCGGTGGCCTCCGCCAGCCGGTGGACATTGGCTTCCTGGCGGTCCTTCGGCAGCCGCACGCCAATGCCGAGGACGGGGACCTGGGCGTTGATCCCGTGCAGGCCGACCACCAGCCCGGCATGGGTGCCGGCGCTGCCGGTGGCGGTGACGATGAGGTCGATCTTCAGGTCCATCTCATCGGCCTGCTGCATCAGCTCCTGCGCGCAGGACACGTAGCCCAGCGCGCCGACGCGGTTCGATCCGCCGCCGGGGATGACATAGGCATTGACGCCCTGGGCCCGCAGTTCGGCGCCCTTCTTCTCCGCCTCCGCGTTCATATCCACCCCGCCGGGGCGGTATTCGATGGCGCAGCCGAACAGTTTATCGAGCAGCACGTTGCCGGAGTTCAGATAGTCGCGGTCATTGGTCTCGATCCGATGTTCCAGCAGGGCGGTGCAGGCCATGTTGAAGCGGCGGGCGACGGCGGCGGTCTGGCGGACATGGTTGGACTGCACCGCGCCCTGGGTGACGATATGGGTGGCGCCGAGGGACCGGGCCTCCCCGATCAGCCATTCCAGCTTGCGCACCTTGTTGCCGCCGGTGGCGACGACGGTGCAATCGTCGCGCTTGATCCAGATTTCGGGGCCTCCGAGCGCGCGGCTGAAGTTCTCCAGCTTCTCCAACGGGGTCGGGGTGGGGAACAAGCGGACGCGCGGGAAGCGGGCGAGATGCATTTTTCTTATCCTGGACTGAGAACCCGTGTAATATTTCCCATCCTGGTGCGTCATACAATGCGTAACCAGACAGGAGACACGCCATGCCCATTCTTCGCCGCCGCGGTTGGGAGATCCCGGAAAGCCAGGTCACGGCGGAATCGCTCATGCTGAACCGGCGCGGCGTGCTGGCGGGCGCGGGCGCTTTGTCCATCGGCGGCGCGCTGGTGGCCCCTCGGGCCGCCCGGGCGCAGGCAGCGGCGCTGACCCGCAATCCCACATTCGAAGCCGGGCGGGACCTGACCGAGGAGAAGTTCAGCACCACCTACAACAATTTCTACGAATTCAACGACAGCAAGAACCTTTGGAAAGAGGCGCAGGCGTTCAAACAACGCCCCTGGGCGCTGAAGGTCGACGGCATGGTGAAACAGCCGCGGACCTTCGACCTCGATGACCTGCTCAAGCAGGTGCAGCAGGAAGAGCGCATCTATCGCCACCGCTGCGTGGAGACCTGGGCGATGACCGTGCCCTGGAGCGGGTTTGCCCTCAGCCAGTTGCTGGCGTTGGTCGAACCGCTGGGTTCGGCCAAATACGTCATGTTCGAAACCGCGCAGGACAAATCCATGCACGGCCTGAACGCGCCGTTCTACCCCTGGCCTTATATCGAGGGCCTGGCGATCGATGAGGCCGCCAATGATCTGGCCTTCATGGTCACCGGCATGTACGGCAAGCCGGTGCCGCCGCAGAATGGCGGGCCGCTGCGCATCGCGTTGCCGTGGAAGTATGGGTTCAAATCGGCCAAATCGATCGTGAAGATGACCTTCACCGACAAGCGCCCCTCCACGTTCTGGGAAGCCATTCAATCCAGTGAATACGGTTTCTGGGCCAATGTGAATCCCGAGGTCGCGCATCCCCGCTGGAGCCAGGCCCATGAACGCCTGCTCGGTTCCGATGAGCGTGTGCCCACCAAACTCTTCAATGGTTACGCGGCATTCGTCGCGGGCTTGTATACCGACCGAAAGAGCGAGAAACTGTTCATGTGAATACCCAGCGCATCTTCGCCATTTTGGCCGCCGTCATGATCGTTGTGTCCGTGGGCCTGGCGACGCTGGGTCCGCGGCCGGAGGATCTCGGCCCGCTGCTGGCCCAGATTGATCCAGGCCTGCCCTTGGCCTTGAAGGTCCGGGTCATCGATTGGTTCGGCGAATGGTCCTGGAGCAATCTTGTCCTGCCGATCCTGGTGCGGCCGGGCTGGCTGCTGCCGCTATGCGTGTCGATCGTCAGTATCGGGGCCTTTCTCTCGGTTTCGGGGCCCAACACGCCCCGCCGGTCCCGCCGCCGCAGCTGAACCGGCGGACTCTGAGCGCTCATTGTCTGTTTTGATCGTGTCTGACGCGGTCGATGCGTGTCTCATGCCAAGATTATCTGGCCTTTTGGAGTCAAGCGACGTATAAATTCGTAGATTATGAACGATGTCTCTACAACGTTCGGTCGTTCTGCCAGGCACGGCCTTAGCCTGACACGCGCGCGCCGCACGCTGGGGCTGAGTTGCGCCGTACTGATCGTATTGTTTCTGGGCGCCGCGGGATTGGCCGTCTGGGACTCCCGCCAAAGCGCCCTGCGGGAGGCACAGGCCGATCAGGCAAAATTTGGAACCGTCTTCGCGGAACAATTTTCGCGGACTGTTCAGGCCGTCGACGTGATGGTGCAGGCCGCGGTCACCGCGGCGCGCGCGGACACGAATGGCGGGGGCGCGGCCTTGCGCGCTGCAGCGGCCGGGGCCGTTCAAAAGCGCGGCAACGCGAACCGGCCGGCATGGATCGCCTTTGATATGACCGGCAGACCCATCGGTCCCTCCGGCGCGGACGCGCCTTCGATCCTGGAGGCACCGGACCTCATTCGCTATTTCGCGTCCGTGGCGGACGACGCGCCCTATGTCAGCCTGCCGCGGCGCTATGGCGATGGCGGTGAATGGTTCGTCTATGTCGCCCGGCGCGTGACCGGGCGCGACGGCAAATGGATCGGGGTCATCAGCGGTTTTGTCTGGTTGCAGGATTTTCAGGACTTCCTGCAGGCCGTGGAACAACCGTCCGATCGGGTGGTGACGCTCTACCGGACCGATGGCACCGTCCTCCTGCGCTATCCGTCCAATGATGCGCAGATCGGCACCCGTGTGCCCTTTTCGGATACGGCCACGCGGCTTTTGGCCGCGGGGGGCGGGTTGTATCAGCCGGCTCTCGCGGGGGAGGAGGAACCGCGCTGGGAATGGATCAAACCGGTGCGGTCGATGCCGCTGGTCATCGGTCTGTCGGCCACCGCGTCCCAACAACTGGCGGATTGGCGGCGGCAGGCCGCGTTCATCGGCGTCGGATCGGTGCCTGTGATCGCGACCCTGCTGCTCCTGTTTCAACTGCTGCGCCGTCAGTTCCAGCGCCTTGTCCGGTCTGAGGAATCCCTGGCGCAACGGAATGCCCAGCTGGAGGTCGTCGGTGCCCGCCGCGCCGCACAGGCCATCGAACTGCATGAGGCGCTGGATGCCCTGCGCGCCAGTGAGCGATCCGGCGCCGAACAGTCGAAATTGCTGCGCACCACCCTGGATCATATGGAACAGGGTCTGATGGTGGTCACCGCCGATGGGGTCGTGGCGGTCTGCAACCCCCGCGCGATGAACCTTCTGGGGCTGCCGGAGGCGCTGATCGCCCGCAGACCGACCTTCGATGAAGTGCTGGACTATCAATGGCGGACCGATGAATTCAGGCATACCCCCGCCCGACTGCGCCAGATGGTGCAGTCGGGCGGGTTGCTGAACATGCCCCATGTCTACGAACGCGAACGCCCTGACGGCAGGATCATGGAGGTGCGCAGTACGCCCCTGCCGGACGGCGGCATCGTGCGCATCTATACGGATATTACCGAACGCAAGATGGTGGAGAGGCAGGCGGAAGCGGCGCGGAGCCTGGCGGAGGACGCCCGCGAACAGGCGGAACGGGCCAATCGGGCAAAAACCGAATTTCTGGCGAACATGTCCCATGAAATCCGCACGCCCATGAACGGCATCATCGGCATGAGCGATATCCTGCTGCGCACCGACCTCACGGACCGCCAGCGCGAATGCGCCACGAGCGTGCGTGAGGCCGCCTGGGCGCTGATGGATGTCATCAATGATATCCTCGATATCTCGAAACTCGAATCCGGCCATATCGCGTTGGAGAACCAGGATTTCGATCTGCGTGACCTCATTGAAGCATCTCTGAGCCTGTTGACCTTGCGCGCCCGGGAAAAGCGGTTGCAGCTCAAGGTTGAGATTTCTCCCGATACCCGCCGCCTGGTGCATGGCGACCCTGTGCGGCTGCGCCAGGTCCTGCAGAACCTGGTCGGCAACGCGATCAAATTTACCGAAATGGGCTCCGTCACCTTGCGGGTGACCCCGATCGCGGAAAACGATGCGAACCGGGTTCATTTTGAGATCAGAGATACCGGCATTGGGATGGAACCGCAGGTGATCACCCGGCTGTTCCAGAAGTTTACCCAGGCCGATAGCGGCATCTCCCGCCGCTTTGGCGGCAGCGGTCTTGGTCTCGCGATATGCCGTGAACTGGTCACCATCATGGGCGGCACCATCGGCGTCGAAAGCCAGGCGGGGGTGGGCAGCCAGTTTTATTTCACGCTGCCGCTGCCGCCCGCGTTGAACCCCCCGCAACCCAACACCGATCTGGATTGGACAGAACCCGACAGCGCGCCACCGCCGGCCCCCGCTTTGCGCGTGCTGGTGGTGGATGACAACAGGATCAACCTGCGGCTGATTTCGGTGATGCTGGAGGCGGAAGGCCATCAGGTCACCTGCGTCGGCAACGGGCGGGAGGCGGTGGAGGCCGTGCTGGGCAGCGACTTCGACGCCATCCTCATGGATGTGCAGATGCCGGTGATGGATGGCGTGCAGGCCACGCGCCAGATCCGCGCCCTGCCGCCGCCGCGGAACAGGGTGCCCATCATCGCCTTGACGGCGGATGCCCTGGCGGGGGCGGAGGATCGATACCGCGCCGCGGGCATGGATCGCTATCTGAGCAAACCCCTGACGGCCGCCAGTCTGTTCGCGGCCCTGGCGTCGGTCACCGGAACCCGCGCGGACCCGCCCCTGCCCGAAGTCGATGACGGGCCGCTGGACTCCGATACGATCGCAACGCTGCGCGCTGTCCTGCCCGGAGCCCAGTTCGCCGATTTCATGCAACAGACCATGGACGACATCGCCCTGCGGCTGGAACGCATGACCGCGGCGATGCAGGGGGGCGATGCGACCGGCGTCGCGCGGGATGCCCATGATCTGGTCTCCCTGGCGGGTAACTGCGGGGCGATGTCGCTGAGCCGTCTGGCACGCGAGATCGAGCAGGTGGCCCTGACCGGAGACATCACGCGCGCCCAGGCTTTGTTGCCGGCGCTGCGCGATCAGATCGGCGCGGCCGTCGCGCGCTTCAATGAAGCCTGCTTGACAGAAGACGCGTCACACAGCGGGATGATGTGACTCCCCTTCGAGACAGAGGCGCCCCCATGAGCAGCCTGAAAACCGACCCCGCCCGCTTTGAAGTGGTGAAGAACGCGCTCTTCGCGGCGGCGGAGGAAATGAAGATCGTCCTCGCCAAGACCGCTTACTCGCCCTTGCTGAAAGTCGCGGGCGATTATTCCTGCGGCATTTTCGACACCGCCGGGAACATGGTGGCGCAGGGGCCGGATTTGCCGATCCATCTCGGGTCGATGCCGGATGCGGTGCGGGCGATCGTGCGGGCGTTTCCCGATGTCGCACCGGGCGACGTGTTCATCCACAACGACCCCTATGATGGTGGGTCGCATTTGCCGGATGTGAATGTCGTCGCCCCCGCGTTTCATGCCGGGCGCTTACTGGGCTTTGGCTGCGTGCGCGCGCATTGGCCCGATATTGGCAGTGCCACGCCCGGCTCTTATGGCGCGGTGACCGAGATTTATGGGGAGGGCCTGCGCCTCCCGCCTATCCGTCTGTATCGCGATGGCAAACCCGATCCGGCGATCGAAGCGATCATTTTCGCCAATGTCCGAACCCCGGCGGAACGGCTCGGCGATCTGCGTGCGCAGGTGGCCGCCAATTGGCGCGGCACGCAACGTATGGCCGAACTCGCGGCCAAATACGGCACCGAATCCCTGCTGCAGATCATGACTGAGGTGCTGGATTACTCCGAAACCATGATGCGCGCCGCCCTGCGCGCGCTCCCGGATGGAGAGGCGACATTCACCGATATCTTCGACGGCGACGGGGTGATCACACCGGGCGCGTCGACGGATGAGACGTTCTCGGTCACGCTGCGGGTGGAAAAGCGGGGCGATACGATCCTGGTGGATTTCGCGGGATCCGATCCGGCGGTCGCGGGACCGATGAACGCGCCGCTGACGGTCACGGCCTCGGGCGTTTACTGCGCGCTGAAGATGATCGCGGATCCCGGCAGCCTGATTCCCCCGAATTCCGGCGCCTGGCGGCCGGTGACGGTGCTGGCCCCGCCGGGTTGCGTGGTCAACGCGCAACACCCTTCACCCGTGGTTTATGCCAATCATGAAGTATCGCACCGCGTGGCGGACATGGTGATGGCGGCGCTGTTCGCGATCGCACCCGGGCAGGTGATGGCGGGATCGCAGGGCACCTCGGCCGTGATCACCTTCGGCGGGATCGATTACCGGTCCGGCGATCGGTACGTCAGCTACGAATCGGTCAAAGGCGGATTCGGGGCGCGCCCGACGAAAGACGGCATCAACGCGGTGGCCAGCACGGTATCGAACATGAGCAACACGCCCATCGAGATCATCGAAATGAGCTTCCCGCTGCGGGTCGAAGAGTATGCGATCGTGCCCGATAGCGGCGGGGCAGGGCGGTATCGCGGCGGGCTGGGCGTGCGCCGGGTCTGGCGGGTGCTGGCACGGCCCTCGCAGGCCGCGGTGTGCTGTGAGCGGGCGGTGACCCCGCCTTTTGGTCTCGATGGGGGGCTGGATGGGGCGCCGGCTTTGGTGACGCTGACGCCGCCGGATGGCGATCCTCGCGTCCTCAACAGCAAGGGCGGATTCCTGGTGCCCCCCGGTTCGCTGGTGATGTTGCAGGCGCCGGGGTCAGGCGGTTACGGCGATCCGGCTTTGCGTGACAGGGCAGCCCTTTGCGAAGACCTGCTGGACGGCTACGTTACCCCCGCTGCCGCGCGCCGGGATTATGGCTACGAGCCCGTCTGAGGCACGATCGCGCCCAAACCGCATGACGCGGTATCAACCGAAGGGAAACGCATATGTCCGAATCATTGCC
This sequence comes from uncultured Acetobacteraceae bacterium, assembly GCA_903918315.1. Classification (GTDB taxonomy): domain Bacteria; phylum Pseudomonadota; class Alphaproteobacteria; order Acetobacterales; family Acetobacteraceae; genus Rhodopila. The sequence continues at coordinate 11,389 of CAIXEA010000169.1, forward strand.
GGTGATGGCCCAGAAAGGGTCCTACAAGGTCGAAGTCGAAGCGGGGAAGTCCTATTGGTGGTGTTCCTGCGGCAAGAGCCGCAAGCAGCCGTTCTGCGACGGGTCGCACAAGGGCAGCACGTTCAGCCCCCTGAAATTTGAGGCGGAAACCTCGGGTGTTGTCAGCTTCTGCGGCTGCAAGATCACCGGCAAGGCGCCGCGCTGCGACGGCTCGCACAAGAATATCCCCTGAACGGTTAGGCTTTTCGCCCGACCTGGCGTGGATGGCCGTCCTTTGGGATGGCCATTTCCGTTTCGAATACGGACAAATATCGCTGTTCGACCCGCCCGATTTTTCGCCCTTCGCTCAGTGCCGCCGCGTGCCGCCGCCGGCGTTGCCGATGCGGGCCATGGTGGGTGCGGCCTCCGCGATGCGCGGGGCTGCCCTTGGCCCGGGGCGGTTGCCTGGGGCATGGCCGAAGGTGTTGGCATATCCCTCCCGGTGCCAACGGGGCGGCGGTGGCAGGCCCACATAAACCGGGACGAAGACCAAGGGCAGATCGACGGCCTCTGTACCTTTACCGTTGCTATGGGGCGCGATGGAGGCGCTGCCCGTGGGGGTGATGACCCGCGGCAGGGCCGGCGCCGGGACAACCGGCGTGGGTGTGGTGACGTTCGGCAAAGCCACCGCGCGCGGCTGCGCCCCCGGTTGCGGCAATGGCCCCGACTCCGCAATCGACTCCGCAATCGCGATCGGCTCCCCGGCCGGGGCCCGCGCCGCGACGGCAACTGGCGGGACCGCGACAGCGCCTGGCAGCGTGTTCGGCAGGACACTGAAGGCGAAGAGACTGCCGCTGCCAATGACAGCGGCCCCGATTACAAGTTCAGCCAAACTCAGTGCCATCACGCCGCCCCCGGGCCGTTACTATAGAAAGCATAAAGGGTGCGATGATTTGGGCAAGCGCCCGCGCGACTGAAACCAGGCACCGGTATGACTATTCCGCCGCCGCCCGCGTCTTCAAATCCGTAGAATACCGCAGATGCACCGGTGCATTCGCTTCCCATGGATCATTCAGACCGAGGCTCTTGCCGTATTCCTTGATGGCCGGCATCACTTCCCCACAGAGCAGCTTGATGCAGCGTTGGCGGTCCTCACGGCTGACATTGCCGTCATTGGCCCAGATGCCCATGATCCCGGGCCTTGTGTTCTGGACGATGTATTTCAGCTTTTCGATCACCTGATCCGGCGTGCCGGCCACGATCATGGTCGATGCGATCTGTTCTTCGAAGCTCGGGTTCCCGCGCGGATTGGCCGATCGGCCGGTGGCAAACTGCACGAAGCCGCGCCGGCCGGACGGGGAGAAATAGCCCGACGGATTGGCCCAGACGGGATGCGCGAGGCCGGTGAACTCGCCCTGCATCCACATAAATTCGCGGGCGTTCTTCAGCGCCTTTTCCTCGGTATCCTGGACATGCACGCGGATGAGGTAGCCGAAATTCTCCGGCCCGGCCGTGTAGCCGCAATCGGCGGCGGTGTCGGAATACTGTTTCCAGATTTCCTTGGTGTGGTCGATGGACGTGTTCAGCGCGATGTAGGGATAGCGCTGCTGCGCGGTCCAGGTGATGGTCTCCTTCGACAGCACGCCCGGCACCCAGACGCGGGGATAGGGCTTCTGCATCGGCACCGCCCAGGGATTGACCACGCGATGCTGGTAATGCGTGCCCTCCCAGCGGAACGGCCCAGGCTCGGACCAGATCTTCTGGACCAGATCGTGCGCCTCGATGAAGCGTTCACGGTTGAAGGCCGGATTGACGCCGGACGCCAGCTGCTCCTGCCCGCCGCCGCGCACGAAGCCCGGCACCAGACGGCCTTTGGAGATCATGTCGATCATGGCCAGCTCTTCGGCCATGCGGATCGGATTATCGCAGAGCGGCAGGGGATTGCCGAGGATGACGATCTTCACCCGCCTGGTGGTCGCTGCCAGGATACTGGCGAAAATATTGGTCTTGGCCTGCATGCAGAATGGCGCATTATGATGCTCATTCAGCATAATCCCATCGGCGCCGTATTCTTCCGCCAGCAGATAGTCTTCAAGGTATTCGTTGTACAGCCGGCTGCCCTCATTGGGGTCGAAATGGCTGTTGGAGAAGGTGAGCGCGGTGGCGCCGTAGGCGAGGCCGGCCTTGGCATCGTAGGCCGACATTGGTTGCTCGGTGAAATACATCATATGCATGGCGTGGCCTCCTTCAACTGGCGTTGACGAAATGGGTGACGCGTCTGGCGACTTCGGCGGGCTTTTCCATTTCCGCGAAATGGCCGCAGGCCGCGATCGTGGTCATTGTCGCATTCCACAACGACCTGGTATAAACATGCCCCGCGCTGATCGGCACGATCCTGTCATCATCGCCCCAGATCACCAATGTAGGCGACCGCACGCCACCCAGCAGATGCGGCAGGGTCTGGCTGTACATGTAGGGCTTCCATGCGGTGCGGAAGCTCATCTCACGGCAGATGTCCCATTGTTCCAGCTGATCGACGCTGATGCCGCCGAAGACGGCCTCAAACGCCGCCTGATCATGGAAGCCCGATCGAGGATAATCGATATACGAAACAATGGCCTGATCGGCTATATCGCCTTCGGGCGGCTTGATGCCCATCGGCGCCACCAGTACCAGGGACCGGAAGGTGGATGGCGACTGCGATGCCATTTCCGCCGCGATCCAACCGCCGAAACCAAGCCCGACGATCGAAACGTCGCGCGCGCCCAACTCGGTCAACAGCCAGGCGGTCATGGCAGCGATATCGCGCGGATGGCGCAGCCATTGCGGCCGTTCCGATTTGCCCCATCCGGGATGGTGCGGAACGATGACATCGAACTGCGCCGCGAGCGCATCGTAGAAGGGCAGCCGATCGGGCGTGCCGATGTCGTGATGGAGGACCAGGACAGTGGGCCCGGTCCCCGCGCGTGAGACATGGATTTTACATCCGGCGATTTCGTTGACCGTGTCGGTCCAGACGATGCTCATCCTCTCTCCCCCTCAGATTTTTTTCGCTGAGGGGGAGGATACTCACGGGAATTACCGCTTGTCCAACAGGAACCGGGCGCGCGCCCGCCTGTTATCGGCTCATCACAAAGCCTTCATAGTCGTTCGCTGCCACGGCATCGCAGCGCTTCTTGTAGCCGGCGAAGCCGCCGACATAGGGCATGAATACCCGCGGCTTGCCCGGGATGTTGGCGCCCACGTACCAGGAATTCGCGAGCGGATAGAGCGTGCTGTCGGCGACGTCGTTGACGTGCTGCACCCAGTTGCGTTCGGCTTCCAGGCTGGGTTCGATGCGGTGCATGCCTCGCGCGCGCATTGCTGTCAGGCAGTCGCCGATCCAGTCCATGTGCTGCTCGATGGCGACGATCATCTGGGTTTTGACCGAAGGGCTGCCGGGGCCGGTGATGGTGAACATGTTCGGGAAACCCGCCACCATCAGGCCCAGATAGGTGGTCGGGCCACCGTCCCATTTTTCCGCCAGGGTCGGGCCGTTGCCGACGCGGATGTCGATTTCTTTCAGCGCGCCGGTCATGGCGTCAAAGCCGGTGGCGAAGACGATGGCGTCGAAGGCGTACTCGGCCTCCGTCGTCTTCAGCCCGGTCTCGGTCAGTTCCACGATCGGCGTCGCCCTGGCGTTCACCAGGGTTACGTTGTCTCTGTTATAAGTCTCGTAATAATTGGTATCGAGACACAGGCGCTTGGTCCCGATCGGATGGTCCTTCGGCGCCAGTAATTCCGCCACCGCCTGGTCCTTGACGATGGAGCGGATTTTGTTGCGCACGAATTCGGATGCGGTGTCGTTGGCTTCCTTGTTCACCAGCAGGTCGGTGTAGGAATAGAGGAAGCTGATGCTGCCGCCTTCGGCCCATTTGGCTTCATATTGAGCCTGCCGCTCTTCGGCGGTGACGTCCATGGCGGCCTTGGTGGGGGGCGGGAATCCGGCGATCCCGAACGGGGTTTCATAAGCGGCGGCGCGCCGATCGAGGTATTCCGATTTGTGCCGGGTCTCGATGACCGGGTCCATCGGGGCGTTGCGGGCTGGCAGGCTGAAATTGGCGGTGCGCTGGAAGACGTGCAGGTGTTTCGCCTGTTTAGCGATGATCGGGATCATCTGCACCCCGGACGAACCGGTGCCGATGACGCCCACGCGCAGACCGGTGAAATCCACGCCCTCATGCGGCCAGAGGCCGGTATGGTACCATTTGCCCTTGAACGTCTCGATGCCCTTAAAGTCGGGCACCCGTGGGGTGGACAAATTGCCCGTCGCCATGATGCAGAACGGCGCGGTGACGACATCGCCCTTGTCGGTTTTGACGGTCCATTTGTTGGTGCCGAGGTCAAATTCGGCCGAGGTCACGCGGGTATTGAGTTGCACGTCCTTGCGCAGGTCGAAGCGGTCCGCGACGTGGTTGATGTAAGTCAGGATCTCCGGCTGGTTGCCGTAACGCTCCGGCCAGTGCCATTCCTGCTGAAGGTCATTGTCGAAAGAATAGGAATATTCGAGGCTTTCGACATCGCAGCGCGCGCCCGGGTAACGGTTCCAGAACCAGGTACCGCCGACATCGCTGCCGGCTTCAAAGGCGCGGGCCTTCAGGCCGAGTTTCCGAAGGCGGTGCAGCGCATAGAGCCCGCCCAGGCCGCCACCCACCACGATGGCGTCGAGCGCACCGGCGTCGTTCTTGGTTTCCGGACGCTTTTCCATGACTTCAGACATCGATTGACCTGCTTCTCAAGGGAACTACCAGCTGGTATACAAAGCACACCCTTCGGTATTCGCCAAGTGCGAAGCTGATTCAGATTCAGGACGCTTGATCCGGCTCTGAGCCACGCTCCGGACCCGCCATCCGCCGGATCGTGCCGGTTGTGCTATGGCCCTCCTGCAGGGTGACCAGCACGACTTTCCCTCCCCAACTCTGGACCCGATCGCCGCCAACGACCTGATCGACGGTGTAATCGGACCCTTTGACCAGGACATCCGGCCGTAAGGCCTCGATCATCTGCAGCGGTGTGTCTTCATCGAACAGGGTCACCAGATCGACCGGCGCCATGGACGCCATGACCGTGGCCCGGGCTAATTCATTTTGCAGCGGCCGGGTTGGGCCTTTCAAACGCTTGACCGAGGCATCGGTGTTCAACGCCACGATCAACCGATCGCAGGCGGCACGGGCTTCATTGAGCAGGCGGACATGGCCGGGATGAATGAGGTCAAAGCAGCCATTCGCGAATCCCACAAGTAGGCCCATGCCATGCCAGGCGGCGACCTGGGTTTTGGCCTGCTCCAGCGTTGCCACTTTGCGGTCGGTCGAAATCAGGCTGCGTAGGTGCAGCGCGCCCAGCAGTTCGGTGCTGGTGACGGTGGCGGTGCCTTGTTTGCCCACCGAGATGCCGGCGGTCACGTTCGCCAATCGCGCGGCCGTGCGCAAATCGGCGCCCGCACCGAGCGCGACCGCGAGGGCAGCGACCAAGGTGTCTCCGGCGCCGGACACATCCGCGACGGCCCGCGCGCGCGTCGGGAGATGCACCGCGGACTGGTTGCGCTGAACGAGCGTGAGACCTTTGGACGAGCGGGTGACCAGGACCGCTTCGCCGCCGGTTGCGTCCAATGCGGCGCGTCCGGCGCGATCTGCCTCCGCGTCGTGATCCGCTTCGATATGGGTGGCGGTGCGCACCTCATGCTCGTTCGGGGTTAGGATGGTGGCACCACGATAGGCTCGGAAATCCGGCCTTTTGGGATCAGCGATCAGGACACGCCCCGCCCGGGTCGCGGCAGCCAGGGCGCCGGCGAGCACGTCATCGCAGAGAACCCCTTTGGCATAATCGGACAGGACGACGATGTCTGTGCGCGGCAGCAGCGCTTCGACCCGGGCGAGCACGGCGGCGGCGGTGGTTGGGTCGAGGGGCGTTGTGACCTCTTCGTCCAGGCGCAGCAACTGATGCGCGCCGGCCATGAAGCGGGTTTTGGCGGTAGTGGGGCGATCCGGCGCCACGACCAGCGCGGGCTCAATGCCGGGCGTCGCGACCAGGAGATCGGCGATCTGGCGTCCGGTTTCGTCATCGCCGACGACCCCGAGCAGGATCGCCTGACCCCCGAGTGTGGCGATATTCAGGGCCACATTGGCCGCCCCGCCGAGCGTGGCGCGACGGACCTGCGGGCGCAGCACGGGAATGGGGGCTTCGGGGGACATCCGCGCCACTGCGCCCACGACATAGCGGTCGAGGATGATATCACCCACGACCAGAACCCTGGCGCCGGCAAAATGGCGGACGATATCCGCGAGGTCGGTATCGCTGCTCTGGTGGTCCGTCATCGGAAAGCTCCTATGGCCTCGCCCATGCCGGATAGCGGTCGCCGCGACAAGCGGTCTGGCGTGAAAATCGTGTCAAAAATCCGTCCGCGCCCTGGTTCCCATGCAACGGTGATACCTGTATTGATTCGAAGCAGTTTGATCGCCCGGTGGGCCGCCCCAACTGGGCCGCTCCCGGTCGCCGTGTCGCCATTTCGCCTTTGACGGAGGAACCGTGAAATACCTGCCGCCATTTGATCTGATCCGTCGCTCCATTGAAATTTCGACGATCCGCGGCGAATTGCGGGTCAACCTGTCTTATGAGGATTTTGTTAAAATTCTGAAAAAGATGATCGTCGGGGTCGAGGTGGACGAAGACTGGTATATGCGCACCTATGAAGACATCGCCAAGGCTATTCGTGATGGCGTTGTTCAGTCGGCGCAACAGCATTTCGTCGAGGACGGCTATTTCGAAGGACGCCTGCCTTTCCCGATGCCGGTCGATCCGCGCTGGTATCTTCAGCAATACCCGGATGTCGCCGATAGCGTTCGCAAGGGTGTTGTTACCTCCCCGCAAGCCCATTTCGATGAAGACGGGTATCGCGAAGGACGGCTGCCTTTTGGAATGTGATCGCCGCGTCATGCACGTCTTGCGAAGGCCAGCGAGTCTGATCCGCCGTTCGCGGTTCTGCGCGGGACCCCGCGCATGAGCCGGCGCCCCATTCGGCGTACGGGGGGCGGCGTGTCATCAACCGGACCCGTGCCTGGGGATGATGGTCCGAGCCCGCAGGCCGATGGCGTCCTGCTGGAATCCGCGCCGGTGCCGGTCCTGATCGAGGTGGACCCGCGCGTCGTGACGGGATTCACCGGCGACCGCTACGACCTGACTATACGAGGCCGGGTCGTCTCAGCCTCACCCGCGCAGGAAATCGCGCTCCGTTCGGAAGGGCAGGTGATTTCGGTGGTGCGCTTCGGTGCCCCCGAACATGCCGCCTGGATGACATTGCCCGATGGCGGCGCCGGCTTTCTGCGGCCGTTTCATTTCAATTTGTTCCGCTCGCGGGAAAACGCCGCTGGCCCGTGCCGGGTCAGTATCGCCGCGCTCACGGCGGACGGCCACGTGCGGGAAGAACATTTCGATTTTCAGATCGACCTGTCGCAGGCCGCGCCGGTGCTCCTGGTGGCGGGGCCGGCGCAGCCTTTGTCGGGCGATATGGGTATTCGGCCGCCTATCGTGTCATTTACAGAACGAGCGACGCTGGATGGGGATGGCATCCTGCTGGTGCAGGGATGGAGCGTTTCGCTGACCCCGGTTGTCGCTGTTCAACTGTTCCTTGGTGACAGCCGCGTCGCCGCGGCCATGTTGGGGGGGCGGCGGGAGGATGTGGCCTTCGCCTTCCCATCCTATCCCAATGCCGCGACGTCCGGTTTCGCCGCGACCACGCAACTGAACGGTCTCGACCGCAACGCACAGGTCATCCGCGTGCGGGCAACCGGGCAATACGGCTATGTGCATGAGGTCATGGTCCCCCTGGAACGGATTGCCTCGGCGCACGCGATGCCCGGCGGGGGGGAGGCGCCCGAGCCGGAATACGACCTTACGCAGGATGAGACGCCAGCGCATGACATTTCGATGTACTGCGACATCGTGACTTTGACTGAGGATGGAACGCTCCAGGTATCCGGTTGGGCTGTTTCGGCCTCGCCGATGGTCAGCATTCTGATCTACCTGAACGATGTTCTGGTGGGGGAAGCGCTGCGCGGTCGGGCGCGCCCGGATGTCGGGGCGGAATATCCCGATATCCCATCCGCCAGCCAATCCGGTTTCCTGTTCGACCGCCGCGTCGGCGATCGCGGGGAGCCCGATGCGACAGTGCGCGTGATCGTGCGCTGCGCCGACGGGGGGGAGCGGTCGGAAAACCTCCCGGTTGGCGCGTTGTTGCCGGCCCGGGCCATACAGGCGGCGCCGAACGTCGAGGAGCCGATCCCGGAGGAGCCGGGGCCCGAGTCTGGCCGGTTCAGGTTTGAACTGGACAGTCCGCGGATCGTACGCGGCGCCGCGCCAGATCCGATCACCGGGCGGCTGACGATTGAAGGCTGGGTTCTGGCGCGCTCGGGCGTGGCCAGGATCGATATTTTTCTGAACGGCCAGAAGCTGGGCGCGGCGCATCATGGGCTGGCCCGCCAGGATGTGGCCGGGGCGTTTCCGGAATGGGAAAACGCGCTGCGCAGCGGCTATGCGTTTCATTGCCCGCCGCGCAGCCTGCGCGATGGCGAGCACACGGTCCAACTCGTCGTGGAGGCCAATGACGGGGAACAGCATCGCGAGAGCTTCACGATCACGGTGCAGAAGGTCGAAGGCGCTGATGACGGCGGCGCGATCCGGCGGCGGGTCACACGCGCGGAATCGGAGCTGTATGACGCCCTGATGGGTGATCTGGCCGCGGCTGGCGCGCCCGCCAGACCAACGGTGCAGCTCTATATTCGCGGGGGCGGCGACTGGAACGAAGGCGAACTGGCGGAGACGCTCAACACCATTCGCCTGCAGGCGTATCGCGCCTGGCACGTGACGGTGCTCGCGGCCACACCGGCACAAACCGACGCGTCCGCGGCGGCGATCGCCGGGTTTGGCGGGACACTGGCCGCGCGGGTCTCGGTGATCGGTCCTTCGGACCCTGCCTGGCACGCACCGCTCAGCGGTGACCTTGTCGGCTTTCTCTGCCCCGGCGATGCGCTGGGCGCGGACGCTCTGGCTGAACTGGCGCTGGCCAGCCTGATGCATCCCGCCGCCGGGATGATCTATGGCGACGAAACCCGGACGAGCCCCGTCAGTCAGGAACGGGAGTCATTCTTCAAGCCGGATTTTTCTCCCGATCTGCTGCTCGCGACGAACTATATCGGCCGTCCTTGCCTCGTGCGCCGGGACGTAGCCGCGGGGTTGGGTGTGACGCCGGCCAGTCTGGCGCGGGATGGCGAGTTCGATTTTGTGCTGCGCGCCAGCGAGCAGGCTGGTCTGGTGTATCACGTCGCCAGACTCCTGGCGCAGCGCGGGGGGGCTGAACCCGATGATGCCGCTTTGGGGGCGCAGGCGCTGGAACGGACGCTGACACGCCGGGGGATCGAGGGGCGCGTTTTGTCATCGCCGGTGCGCGGCACATGGCGGATCCAGCGGCGGCCAAGGAGCGGGGCCAAGGTGTCGATCATCATCCCGACCTGCGCGGCGCATGGTTATATCGAGACCTGCTTGTCCACCCTGCGGGCGCGCACCACCTATCCGAATTATGAAATCGTCGTCGTCGATAATATTCCATCCAGCCAGATGGCCTGGAAGGTCTGGCTGCGGGAGCATGCCGATAAAGTCGTCGATATGCCGGATGGCTTCAATTGGTCACGGTTCAATAACAAGGCCGTGGATGTGGCGGACGGCGAATATCTGCTGTTTCTGAACGACGACATCGAATTCTTTCAGGATGACTGGCTCGATGTACTGATGGGTGACGCGGAACGGCCAGAGGTCGGGATCGTCGGGGCCCGGCTTCTGTATCCGGATCGCAAGGTTCAGCACGCCGGCATGTTCTTATCGAACAATGGAATAGGGCGGCATGCGTTCCGCTTCGCCGCGGAGGACGAGCCAGGGTATTTCGGCCTCGCGCTGACCCAGCGCAACGCTATCGCCGTCACCGGGGCCTGCATGCTGGTCCGGCGATCCGTCTTCGACAGCCTGGGCCGCTTCGACGAACTGCATCAGATCGTGAATAACGACCTCGATTTCTGTTTGCGCGCCCATCGCGCCGGGCTACTGACGGTCGTTACCCCGCATGCCACGCTGATCCATCATGAACTCGCCAGCCGCGATCGGTTGAAGGACATCTTCGACCTCAGCCATTTCAACGCCAACTGGAAGACCCGGTTCGGTGCGGGCGACCCGTATTTCAACCCCAATCTGTTCCGGCATGCCGACGATGTGCGCCCGGACGATGAGCCGGTGGAAGTCGTTCACGCCGGCTACCCTTTGTTCGTGCCCGAGGATATCGAACGCATCCTTGTCCTGAAGCTGGATCATATTGGTGACTTCATTACCAGCCTGCCGGCGATCCGCCAGTTGAAGGCGGTGTTTCCTCACGCCCACCTGACCGTCCTGGCGGGGCCGGCATCGCGTGCCTTCGCGGCAATGGAACCCGCGGTCGATGAATTTATCGAGTTCGCATTCTTCCATGCTCGCTCCCAACTCGGGGAGCGGACCTTGACGGAGGATGACTTCTCGCAACTGGCGGCGTTACTCAGGCCCCGCCGTTTTGATCTCGCGGTTGATCTGCGCAAGCACGGGTCCACCCGCGATGTCATGCGCCATTGTGGGGCGCGGTTCATGGCCGGCTTCGATTATGCCGGGCAGTTCCCCTTCCTCGATATCGCGCTGGAATGGGACGGTGACCGGGCGCTGTATCCCAAGCGGGGGCATGTGGTGGACGATCTGCTGAGCCTGGTCGCCATGATTGGCCTGGCCGCCGGCCGGGATCGCCGCGTGATCGTCCCGCGCCCGCAAGCCGATCGGCTGGCAGCGGTGCCCGAGGATGTCCGCTGGCTGTTTGACAAGCCCGTCGTGGCGGTCCACGCGGGAGCGGGCAATATCAACAAGCAATGGCCGGAAGAGCACTTCTCCACCCTCATTGATATGCTGACGGAAACGGGCGCGGTGAACGTCCTGATTGTCGGCGGATCGGACGAACAGGCGCTGTCGGACACGCTGGCGGCGGGGGTGTTGAACACGGGCGCTGTCGCATCCATCGCGGGGCGCACCTCCCTCGGGGCTCTGCCGGGAGTGCTGCAGGCCTGCAACCTCTATATCGGCAATGACAGCGGTCCCAAACATATCGCGGCTGGCCTCGGTGTGCCGACGATTGGGATCCATTCCGGCGTGGTGGACGCGAAGGAATGGGGGCCGATCGGACCTCGGGCAGTGGCCATCCGGCGGGCGATGAGCTGCAGCCCCTGCTACCTCGCCGTCGCTGCCGATTGCCCGCGTGAGCTTGCGTGTCTGCGGATGCTGGAACCGGTGCATGTCTACCGGCAGGCTTTGGCCATGCTCGCCCGGCCTGACGGGGAACTGCGGATCGCCAAGACGCCGGCGGCGGACGATGGAACGGATGCGGGCCTGACGACCGGCCCGGCGCAGATCGCGGATAAGCGCGGGGCAGCGGGGCGCAGCAAACAGCGCCGCAGAGCGGGGGGGCGATGAACGACGACGCATTGTTAGAAGTGGCCGCGGATCTGGCCTTGCGGGCCGCGGAGGTCATCCTCGCCATCCGGGCGCGCGGCTTTGCCGTCGCCCAAAAAGAAGACCGATCGGTGGTGACCGAAGCGGATCACGCATCGGAAGCGCTCATCGCCGCCGGACTGCGCGCGGCGGTCCCCGACATTCCCGTCATTGCCGAGGAAGAGATGGCCGATGGCCGCCGCGTCGCCGCGCCCGCGGTATTCTGGCTGGTCGATCCGCTGGATGGTACCCGGGAGTTCAGCTCCGGCAATGACGATTTCGCGGTCAATATCGGTCTCATCCGCGATGGTCAGCCGGTGCTGGGTGTTGTCGGCGTGCCCGCGACCGGGGAGTTGTTCGGCGGCATCGTCGGGCGCGGGGCCTGGAAGCGCGTCTCGGGCGTGCAGACACCCGTCGTGGCACGGTTCCCGCCGGCGGAGGGGGTGACGGTCGTGGCCAGCCGCCACCACGGCGCGGGCCCGGAGCTGGATGCGTTCCTCGCGGGACGCAGCGTGGCGGGCATGCGCAATTACGGCTCATCCCTGAAATTCTGCCGCCTGGCGGAAGGTTTGGCCGATCTGTATCCTCGGTTTGGACGAACGATGGAATGGGATACCGGCGCGCCCCAGGCGGTCCTGGAGGCAGCCGGAGGCAGCGTCCGCACGCTGGATGGCGCTGTGCTGCGTTACGGCAAGCCCGGATGGGACAATCCCCATTTCGTTTGTACCGGACGGGAGCGCCCGGCCGGTTGACAGCGGCCAACCCGTCCTATCATGTCCGTCCCGTTACAGCGGGATGTCCTGGATGCTTCTGGTCGTTGATGCGGGCAACACCAATGTCGTTTTCGCCGTGCACGATCCCTCGGGTTGGCGCGGCACGTGGCGCATTCGCACCGATGCCCAACGGACGTCAGACGAATACGCGGTCTGGCTGACCACTCTGCTCGCCCATAGCGGCTTGCGGCGAGAGGATATCGCGGCCGCGGTCATCGGAACCGTCGTGCCGGCGGCGCTGTATCACCTGCGCCGCCTCTGCCGGGAATGGTTCAACGTGGAGCCGCTGGTTGCCAGATCCAACCTGGATTGGGGATTCGAGATCAAAGTCGACAACCCGTCGGAAGTCGGTGCCGATCGGCTGTTGAACGCGCTGGCGGGGCATAAGCAATTCGGCGGGCCGCTGATCGTCGTGGATTTCGGCACCGCGACGACCTTCGATGTGGTGGATGAGAACGGGTCCTATCTTGGGGGCGTGATCTGTCCCGGGGTTAACCTGTCGCTGGAAGCCCTGCACCAGGCGGCCGCCCGCCTCCCGCGGATCGGTATGGGCCGCCCGCAATCGGTGATCGGTCGCTCAACCGTTCCGGCGATGCAGTCGGGCGTCTATTGGGGCTATATCGGCCTCATCGAAGGCCTGTTGGTGCGCATCAAGGGGGAGTTCGGGGGCGCGATGAAGGTCGTGGCGACCGGCGGCCTGGCACCGCTGTTCTCGGAAGGCACGACCATGATCCACCATATCCTGCCCGATCTGACCCTGGACGGTCTGCGCATGCTGGCGGAACGCAATCCGGTGCCGCCGATGCCGCGCGAGCGCAGCCGGATGATCGAGCCGGAGTAGCGATTAACTCGACGCCGCCGCCCGGTTTCATGTATAGGGCGCGCGACGACCGGGATTGACCGGCATTCCACCACGACTGAACAACGGCCGCCGCATTCCCGGCGGCCGTATGACCAATGGGGCATCGACAGCACTTCATGAACGCGGCAAGCGGCGACCTGGCGTTCCTGCCTTTGGGCGGAACGGGCGAAATCGGTATGAATCTCAACCTCTACCGCTGCAAGACATCGAAGGGGGACCGCTGGCTCGCCATCGATTGCGGGATCGGCTTTGGCGGGGCGGAGCATCCGGAAGTCGACGTCATGATGCCCGATCCGGTGTTCATCGCCGAACGGGCCAAGGATCTGCTGGGCCTGGTGATCACCCATGCGCATGAGGATCATCTGGGCGCGGTGGCGCATCTCTGGCCGCAGTTGAAATGCCCGGTCTATGCCACCCCCTTCGCGGCGGCGGTGCTGAAGCGCAAGCTCGCCGAGGCGGGGCTGGTCAACCAGGTCCGCCTGCATGTCGTGGCGACCGGTGGTGAAATCGACCTCACCCCGTTCAAGCTGCGGTTCATCCGGATGTCGCACTCGATCCCGGAATCGCAGGCGCTGGTGATCGACACCCCCTACGGGCTGGTGTTGCACACGGGCGATTGGAAGCTCGATCCGACCCCGCTGCTGGGGCCGCCGTCGGACGAAGCCGCCCTGGCGGCGCTGGGGGAACGCGGCGTCCTGGCGATGGTCTGCGATTCCACCAACGCGATGGTGGAAGGGCATTCGGGGAGTGAGGCTGATGTCCGCCGCAGCCTGACCGCCCTGATTCGCGGCGTGCGCAGGGGCCGCGTCGCGGTGACCTGCTTCGCCAGCAATGTCGCTCGCATGGAATCGATTGCCGTCGCGGCCCGGGAAGCCGGCCGCAGCACCGCTTTGGTGGGACGCTCGCTGCGCAACATGGACGCGGCGGCGCGGGAATGCGGCTATCTCAAAGGTGTGCCGCCGTTCCTGACCGAAGACGATGTCGATGACGTGTCGGACGACAACCTCCTGATCATCTGCACCGGCAGCCAGGGTGAAGCGCGGAGCGCCCTGTCGCGGATCGCCACCGACACCCATCCGCGCGTCGCGTTGGGGGAGGGGGATACTGTCATCTTCTCCTCCCGGATGATCCCGGGCAACGAACGGGCGATCGGGACGGTGCAGGACCATCTGGTCCGGCGCGGCGTGAACCTGATGACCGATGCGGACCACATGGTGCATGTGTCCGGTCATCCCGCCCGTGACGAATTGCGGCGCCTCTATAAGCTGGTGAAGCCCAAATACGCTGTGCCGGTGCATGGCGAATGGCGGCATCTGTCGGCGCATGCCGAGTTGGCGCGGGAAATGGGGGCGACACCATTTCTGATGGAGGATGGTGACATCCTCTCGCTCTCCGGCGGCAAGCCCGAAATCATCGACAGTGCGCCGGTCGGCCGTCTGGTGCTGGACGGGCCACGCCTGGTGCCGCTGAAGGGCGAAGTGATGAACGCCCGCCGCCGGATGCTCTACAATGGTGTCGTGCTCGCGAGCCTGGCGGTGGATGAAACCGGCCGCCCGCGCGGCAAGGTGAAGCTCAGCGCCCCGGGCCTGTTCGATGCCGAGGACAGCGAATACGACCGGGTGATCGACGCCTTTACCGAGGCTGTGGCCGATCTGCCGTCGTCGGTTCGCCGGGATGACGCGGCTCTGGCGGAAGCCGCCAAGACCGCGCTCCGCCGGGCGCTGGGGCGTCGGTTACAGAAACGACCGCTTGTGGATGTGCACTTGCTGCGGGTCTGAAGAACCGCCGTTTTCGGCTGCCCGAATGGTCTTCCCGGTTGGTATCCCCGCATGGCTTGTGCCATGACGGGGGACCAATCACGGACAGACGCATGAGCACGCCGGTTCACGATCCGATTCGCGAAAGCCCTCTGGGCCAGGTTCTCGCCAAAGTATTCGATGGCGCCTGGTATGGAGGCCGTTATCCCGATGTCATGAGAACCGGCATCGACCCTTTGCGGCATTTCATCCTGCATGGCGCGGCCGAGGGCCGCGATCCCAATCGTTGGTTCGACAGTACGTGGTATCGCGCGCAGTACGCAGATGTCGCGGCGTCCGGCATGAACCCATTACTGCATTACCTGCAATCTGGCGCAGCCGAACGGCGGAACCCTCACCCCCGCTTCGACGCCGTTTGGTATGTCAATCAGCACCCCGAGGCCGCGTCCAATCCGCTCGTGTTTCACCTGCATGTGGGCGCGGCCCGCGGCTGGGGGACGGAAAAGCCAATCGTGATCGCGGACTATCTGCCCTCGACGGCGGCCCCATTGGTCTGTCCCGAGGGCCGCGGGGTGGACGTTGTTATCCCGGTCTATCGGGACCTCGCGGTCACGCGGCGCTGCCTGGAGTCGGTTCTGGCCGATCCGGACGGGTTGGCAGGGCGCATCATCGTGGTCGATGACTGTTCGCCGGAGCCGGCGCTGTCAGCGTGGCTGGCCTCGGTGGCCAAGGCCGGGCGGATCACGCTGCTGCGCAATAGGAAAAATCTCGGCTTCGTCGCATCGGTCAATGCCGGCATGCGCGCGGCCGGGACCCATGATGTCGTGCTTCTGAACAGCGATACCGAGGTGCCGCCCGGCTGGCTGCGCCGGCTGACCGCGCAGGCCTATCAGGATGAGCTGATCGCGACGGTGTCGCCCCTTTCCAACAACGCGACGATTTGCGGCTATCCGCGCGACCAGGGCGGTCCGATCCCGTTTGGTGCCTCCCTGGCGGAGGTCGATGGCGCCTGCCGCCGCGTCAATGCCGGGCGGTTCGTCGATCTGCCGACCACGGTCGGGTTCTGCATGTATATCCGGCGAGCGGCCCTGGATGCTGTCGGCGGGTTCGACGAAGCCGCCTTCGGGCGTGGCTACGGGGAAGAGAACGATTTCTGTCTGCGCGCCTCGGCGCTTGGCTGGCGGCACCGGCTGGCCTGTGATGTGTTTGTCTACCATGCTGGCGCGGTCAGCTTTGGCAGCGATGCCACGGCGTTGCAGTGCGATGCGATGGCGGTGCTGATGCAGCGCTATCCGTCCTACGGCGCGGCGGTGGCCCATCACGTGGCGCTCGATGCTGTCGGTCCCTACCGCCTGGCGGTGACCGCGGGGCTGTTCGCCGGTTCCGGCTTGCCGGTCATCCTGATGGTCTCGCACGATCTCGGCGGTGGCGTCCTGCATCATATCGACTCGTTGGTGGAGCGGACCGCGGGGCGGGCGCATGTGCTGCTGCTGCGGTCGACGGCGCGGGGCCCGTGCCTGTCGGTGCCGGCGGTTCCGGGGCACGCCACGCTGACCCTGCCAGCCGATCGGCTTGAAGATCTGGTGCGATATCTGCGGTCCGCCGGGATCCGGCGGGTGCATGTCCACCATGTCGCCGGCATGGACCTGGACATTCAGGCGCTGCTTCACCGCCTCGCCGTGCCGTTCGACGTGACGGTTCATGATTATTTCGCGATATGCCCACAGGTGACCCTGTTGCCCTGGCCGGATGGCCTGTCCTGTGGGGAGCCCGGGCCCGCCACCTGCAATGCCTGTATCGCCAGCCGTCCGTCGCATGCGTCCGCCGATATCCTGTCCTGGCGGCTGACCCATGCCTGGATGTTCCGGGAGGCGGATCGGGTCCTCTGTCCCAGCAACGACACCCGGGACCGCCTGGCGCGGTTTGGCCTGGCGGCGCGAGCCGTGGTCGCACCGCATGACCCCGTGCCCTCGGCCCCGTGGCCTTGCCGGATGTCGCGCCGTCCGGCCGGGCGGCTGCGGATCGCGCTCATCGGCACCCTCGCCGACCACAAGGGGGCAGCGATCGTGGCTGCCGTGGCGGCGGCGGCGCCCGCGGCCTATGCGTTTCATCTCATCGGCAGCATCGATGGCGATGCCACGCGCCCTGGCCTGGATCGCCTACATGTGTCAGGGCGATACGATCCAGCCGATCTGCCCGATCGGCTGCGCAAGCTGGACCCACACCTGATCTGGTTCCCGGGCGCGGTGCCGGAAACCTACAGCTACACCCTGAGCACGGCCATTGAGTCCGGTTTGCCGATCGTGGTGAGCGATATCGGATCCTTTACCGAGCGCCTAACCGGGCGGCCACTCACCTGGATGATCGAACCCACCCTGGATACCCGCCCCTGGCTGGCGGCGTTCGAGGCGGTGCAGGCAACGACGCGGGTGCCGCGCATGGTACGGCGCCGAACCAAGGTCACTGATTTTTATGGCGAGTCCTACCTCGTTCCTAGTCCAAAGCGCGGTTGCGATGGGCTGATCGATGTTCGCCGGCCGGGGCGCGTCGCCGTGGTGGTGGTGCCGGAACGGTATGAGAGCGGGGCCCTTACGCCTTGCGCCTATATCCGGCTGCTGCTGCCCCTGACGCATCCGTCCCTCGCGGAGGACCTGGAGATCGTGCTGGCGGATGCACGATCCGCCTTGCGATATCGCGCCGATGTCATTGTGACGCAGCGCCATGCGGTGGTGGATACCGCCGCGGCCGATGCGCTGACGGCGCATGCGAAAGAGACCGGGGCGGCGTTGGTGTACGACCTGGATGACGATTTGCTCCATATTCCGCGCAGCCACCCGGATGCCGACGTGCTGCGGCCCAAGGGGGCGGTTGTGCGGCGCCTGTTGCGCCAGGCGGACCAGGTGTTCGTGTCCACTGATGCGCTGGCCGCTGCGGTTGGGAGCAAGGCCGCCGTGATGGCGAATGGGTTGGATGAACAGATCTGGGGCGGGGTGCCGGCCTTGCCGCGCCGGCCGGGGCCGGTGCGGCTGCTATGCATGGGCACCGCCACGCATGACGCGGATTTCGCGATGATAGAGCCGGCCCTGGCGCGGATCGTGGCTGATTTCGGCCCCCGGGTCTCCGTCGAGATGTTGGGTTTCAGCAGCAGCGGCGCGCTGCCCGAATGGGTGAAGCGGGTGGTGATGCCGCCCAGCGGCGGCGCCTCCTATCCGGGATTCGTGCATTGGGTCAGCCGCGACGGCGGCTGGGACGTGGGGTTGGCACCGTTGGAGGATACGGCGTTCAACCGCTGTAAATCGCCCATCAAGACGCTGGATTACGCGGCCATCGGCTTGCCGGTGCTGGCCTCGGACGGCCCGGTCTATCGCGGGTCGCTGGCCGATGGCGTGGGGGGCATGCTGGTCCAGAACACGACCGAGGCCTGGTATGGCGCGATCAGCCGCATGATCCGCGATGGCGCCTGGCGGGCGCGTCTGGCCGAAGGCGCACGTGCGCATGTGGAGGCCCATGGCACTCTGGCCGCGCAGGCGGCAGCGCGGCGCGCGGCGTGGCTGGCCGTCGCCGGCAAGGGGGGATAGCGGCTCAATCCATCGCGGCGTGCGCGTCCGCCGGCGGGCGGGCGGCGGATTTCGGGCGGCGCATCAGCAGTAGCAGTAGCAAGGCCGGCAGGGTGGTGAAGATCATCATCCGGTAGTCGTCGATGAAAGCGGTGATCTGCGCCTGCTGGTTCACGACCCGATCCAGCATCGCGACCCCGTGCGGGGTTGCGGTATCCCAGAGCTTTTGGGCTGCGCCGCCATTTTGCAGGGCCCGATTGAAGGGCGTGATCGACGCCCCGATCTCGGCATGCAATTGCTGGGTGTTATGGGCCAGCATGAATGAGGTCACGGACACCCCGACCGCGGCGCCGATATTGCGGCTCAGGCTGAAGACCGAAGCGCCATCGGTGCGGTACTGGGCGGGCAGGGTGGCGAAGGCGAGGACCTGCAACGGAATGAACAGAAAGCCCAGCCCGACGCCCTGGATCATGATGGTCCCGACGATGCGGCTCTGCGAAACATCGGGCGTCCAGGATGTCATCTGCCAGATCGATCCGACCAGCAGTATGATTCCCAGGGCCATGAGCAGCCGTGGATCGACTTTGCCGGCCAGCCGCCCGCCGACCATCATGGCGGTCATGGTGCCGATGCCGCGGGGGGCCATGATCAGGCCCGCGGTTTCGACCGGATAGTTCGCCAGATTTTGCAGCCATGGCGCCATCAGCGATGAGCTCGATACCAGGATGGTTCCGGCCGCGAACATCATCATCGCGCCGGAGGCAAAGTTGCGGTCCCTGAACATGGCGGGGGGAATGAAGGGCCGCTGGCCGGTGGCCATGTGGATGGCGAACAGATACAGGCCCAGCCCCCCGAGGACGGCTTCCGTGATGACTTCAGCCGAGGAAAACCAATCCTGATCCTGGCCGCGATCGAGCATCATCTGTATGCCGCCGATGCCCAGCGACAGCACCGCGAAGCCAATCCAGTCGAAGCGCATGTTGAAGTTGGGGTGGGAGCGGGGCATGAAAAACACCAGCCCCACCGTGGCCAGCACACCGAATGGCAGGTTGATGTAGAAAACGAAGCGCCAGTTGTACATCTCGGTCAGATAGCCGCCGAGCGTGGGGCCGAGGATGGGGCCGATCATGACCCCCATGCCCCAGATGGCCATGGCCTGGCCGCGGCGCTCGATCGGGTAGATGTCCATCATGGTGGCCTGGGACAGCGGCACCAGGGCGGCGCCGAACAGGCCCTGCAGGATACGGAACAGCACCATCTGAGGCAGGGATTGCGCCGCACCGCAGAGCATCGATGTGCCGGTGAAGCCGATGAGGCAGGTGATGAACAGGTATTTGCGCCCGAACCGCGCCGCCATCCAGCCGACCGGCGCGGTCATGATGGCGGCGGCGGTGATGTAGGATGTCAGGACCCAGGTGATCTCGTCATAGCTCGCCGACAGGCTGCCCTGCATATAGGGCAGCGCCACGTTCGCGATGGTCTGATCCAGCGCCTGCATCAGCGTCGCGGACACCGTGCACAGCGTCAGCAGCAGCCGGTGCGGTACCGGATCCGGGGATGAAACGGCCATGTCAGGCCACGATCAGAACAGGTCCCGCCAGGAGCGGATATGGCCGGTATCGATCTCGACCTGCACGCTCATGCCCGCGCGCAACGGGGGATCGTTGTCCCGCCGCTCGATCTTGATGCGCACGGGAATGCGCTGCACGACCTTGACCCAGTTCCCCGAGGTGTTTTGCGCCGGCAAAATGGCGAACTCCGAGCCGCTGTTGGGTGCGATGCTTTCCACCGCGGCGTTCCAAGCGCGGCCCGGATAGGTATCGACGCTGAGTTGCACCGGATCGCCGAGTTTGACATGGGTCAGCTCGGTCTCCTTCGGATTGGCTTCGATCCAGATCCGTTCGTCGGAGATCAGGCCGAACGCGGCGGTGGCGGCGGCGAGATACATGCCGGGCTGCACGCTTTCGACCTGGGTGACAATGCCGCCGAAGGGCGCGTGAATGACGGTGTGATCGAGCTGGCGCTGCGCTTCGTCCAGCCGCGCCTGCGCTTGCAGATAGTCGGACATGTGGCGGACGTCGACGTCCGGATCGCCGCCGAGACGCGCCAACTGCACCTCGGCGGTCACTTTCAGCGCCTCGGCGCTCTGCTGATTGGCCGCGAGCTGGAAGCGGGCATTGTCGTATTCCGCACGGGTCACGCCGCCGCTTTTCACCAAGGCGGCGAAGCGTTCAAAATTGGCCTGGTCTGCCGCGACCTGGGCCTGCTTGACTTCCACATCGCGCAGCATGCGTTTGTATTCGAGCTTCATGGCGTTCAGGGACGACACCGTGCCGCCGAGATTGGCCTTGGCGGCCGCGACGGCAATCTGGAACGGCCTGGGGTCGAGGCGGAGCAGGACATCACCGGTCGCGACTTTCTGGCCTTCGCGCACCGGGATATCCATGACGATGCCGGAGACATCGGTGGCGATGACCTCCTTGGCGGCCCGGACATAGGCGTCGTCGATCCCGACATAGCGGCCCCCGCTCAGCCAATAGGCGGCAGCGCCAACGACGACGATCGCGATTCCCCCGAGCATGAGGATGGGCCGCAGCAGGCGGGCGGTGCTTCGACGGGCAATGGTTGCTGACATGTCAAACGCTCTCCCGCGGGTCAGCGTCGGAGAGGCGCCGCGCGGGCTGATTGTCCTGGGTTAATGTCGACTTCATACGGATCAGGGCCTCGGTCATGGTTTCGAGCGTATTGGGCTCGATCCCGGCGGTGATAATGCGGGTCATGTCGGCACGCTGGAGGTTGATTTCCAGGAGCAGGCCTTTCGCGGGCGGCAGAAGATGCAGGCGCCAGATCCGGCGATCGCGCGGATCGGGTCTGCGTTCCACGAGCCCGCGGGTTTCCAGCCGATCAATGAGCCGGGCGACGGTGATGGGTTCGACCTCGAGCAGCTCGGAGAGTTCTTTTTGGGAGATGCCGGGCTGGCGGTCGAGCCAGATCAGGATCCCCCATTGCGCGCGGGTCATGCCGTGTTCGCGGGCGCGCTTGTCCGCATCCACCCGGACCAGACGCGCGACGTCGTGAAGCAGGAACAGGAGGTCGCGCTGGAAGTCGTTCACGGGGGCCGTGGCTTTCCGATGTCTCAGGAGATTATAAGCGACGTTATGATATAGTGGCCAGAGGCCGGGGCATGCACGCATCGCAGCGCTTGCGTGCGCTGATGGCGGACGAATCAGCGGGCTTCCGATGACGAAGCCTGTTCCAAAGACTCCCCGAAACGCTGAAAAAGTGCTCTACGCCGCGTTCTGGAGAGCACGAGGACAGTCCCATGCACAGACGCCGCTTTTTGGCCACCGCCGCCGTCACGTCCTTCGCCGGTTCGGCCGTCACGCACTTAGCGCGCCCGGCCATCGCCCAGGGCATCAAGCCGCTGGTGTTCGTGCCGCAGGCCAATCTGACCAGCCTCGATCCGATCTGGACCACGGCGACCGTCACGCGGAACTACGCGTTCATGGTGTTTGAGACGCTGTATGGCATGGACTCGAAGCTCAACCCGAAGCCGCAGATGGCCGAGGGCCATAAGGTTGAGGACGACGGCAAGCGTTGGACGATTACCCTGCGGGAGGGATTGACGTTCCACGACGGCGAAAAAGTGCTGGCCCGTGACTGTGAGGCATCGCTGCGGCGGTGGATGAAGCGCGACGCGGTGGGCCAGATCCTGGATTCGCGGCTGGATGCGCTGGAAGCGCCAGACGATCGCACGCTGGTCTTCCGGCTTCGGAAGCCATTCGCGGCGCTGCCTTACGCCCTGGCCAAGACGCAGCCGAGCCCGCCGGTCATCATGCCGGCGCGGATCGCGGCGACCGACCCGTTCAAGCAGATCACCGAGGTTGTCGGCAGCGGGGCGTTCCGGTTCGAGCCGGGCGAGTACAATTCCGGCAGCCGCGCGGTGTTCAGCAAATTCGCCGCCTACAAGCCGCGGGAGGACGCGCCCGATTTCACGGCCGGCGCCCGGCGCGCGCTGGTGGATCGAGTGGAATGGCGCATCATCCCCGACGCGTCCACCGCGGCCAATGCGCTGAGCGTGGGAGAGGTCGACTGGCTCGAGATGCCGCTGCCGGACCTGCTGGGACTGCTTCGCAAGAACAAGGACGTGGTGGTTGATCGCCTGGATCCCTATGGGCTCTACCCTGTGGCGCGGTTCAACACGCTGCAGGGGCCGACGGCGAACCGGGGCGTGCGGCAGGCTATTTTGGCCGCCGTCAATCCCGTGGAGGTGATGCAGGCGGTCATGGGGGAGGACGCCAGCGCCTATAACGCGCCCATCGGCGTGTTCCTGCCGGGCACGGATTCGGCCAATACCGCGGGCATGGACCGCCTCGGCGGTGGCAAGCCTGTGGCTGAGATCCAGGCGATGCTGAAAGCCGCAGGCTATGCGGGCCAAAAGCTGGTCCTGTTGCACCCCACCGATCAGACCTTCTACGACGCGATGTCGCAGGTGCTGTCCGCGACGCTGAAGAAAATCGGCGTCAATGTGGAAGATCAGGCGATGGACTGGGGCACCGTGGTGCAGCGCCGGGCCAGCAAGGAACCCCTGGACAAGGGGGGCTGGTCGATGTTCTGCGCGTCCTTCCCGGCTGTGGATTACCTCGATCCGCTGGCCGCTCCGGCGGCGCGCGGCAACGGCCCGAAGGCCTGGTTCGGCTGGCCGGACGATCCCAAATTGGAGCAGATCCACGATGCCTGGATGGATCAGCCGGATCCGGCCGAACGCAAGAAGCTGGCCGCGGCCTTGCAGGATGAGGTCTTTACCGAGGCCCCCTACGTGCCGTTGGGCCAGTATTTCCAGTCGGCCGCCTGGCGCAAGACCGTGACCGGTCACCTCAAGGGGCCGGTGCCGGTGTTCTGGAATGTGACCAAGGCCTGATGGGCACCTATCTCGCCGTCGCGGCCGGGGGCGCGCTCGGCAGCGTCGCGCGGTTCTGGGTCGCCGGGGCCATGACCGCTCTGACCGGGCCGCGGTTTCCCTGGGGCACCCTGCTGATCAATGTCGCGGGGTCCTTCATCATCGGCGTGATCGCCGGGTTTACGCTGACCCCCGCGCGGGTCGGGATCCATCCCGACCTGCGCATCTTCCTGATGGTCGGGATCTGCGGCGGCTTTACGACGTTTTCGTCCTTCAGCCTGCAAACGCTGGAGCTGCTGCAAACGGGCGATATCGTGCCGGCCTTCGGCTACATCCTGGGATCGGTCTGCCTGTGCCTGGGCTTTGTCTGGCTGGGCTGGCTGTTGGGGCGCCTGTGACACGGCTTGCCTGATCCTGCTTCCATATCCCCTGCTTCCCTGGCGCCGGGCGGATGCGGCATAACGGCACCGAACGGTTGCCTCAGGAGTGCGCGAGCCGATGAAAGTGTTGCTGACCGGCGGCTGCGGGTTCATCGGATCCGCCGTGGTGCGCCACCTGCTGCGGGCCACCGATCATGGGATCGTCAATGTCGACAAGATGACCTACGCCGCGTCGGAAGATGCGCTCGAAGAGGGGCGGGGGCATGACCGCCACACGCTGATCCGGGCCGACATCACCGATGCCGCCGCGATGCGCGAGGTCTTCGAAACCCATGATCCGGACGCGGTCATGCATCTGGCGGCGGAAAGCCATGTCGACCGCTCCATCGATGGCCCGTCCGATTTCGTGCAGACCAATGTCGTTGGCACCTTCACCCTGCTGGAGGCGGCGCGCCGGCATTATGCGGGCCTGACTCCAGCCCGGCGCGCGGCGTTCCGGTTCCATCATGTGTCCACCGATGAGGTGTTCGGCGCCCTTGAGCACGCGGATCCGCCGTTCACCGAAGCCACCGCCTATGACCCCCGCAGCCCCTATTCCGCGACCAAGGCGGCGTCGGACCATCTGGTGCGTGCCTGGCATCACACCTACGGATTGCCCACGCTCGTCAGCAACACCTGCAACAATTATGGCCCCTGGCAGTTTCCGGAAAAGCTGATCCCGCTGGTGACCCTGAACGCGTTGCAGGGCAAGGACCTGCCGGTCTATGGCGATGGCTCGAACATCCGCGACTGGCTGTTCGTCGACGATCACGCGGCCGCGCTGGTGCGGGTGCTTGAACGCGGCGCGCCCGGCGCGACCTACGCCATCGGCGGCTGCCAGCCGCGCACCAATCTGCAGGTCGTCCATGCCATCTGCGCCCATCTGGACCGCCGCGTGCCCGATCCCGCCGGACCAAGGGCGCGCTTGATCCGGTTCGTGACCGATCGTCCGGGTCATGATTTCCGCTATGAGATCGACCCCAGCCAGACGGAGGCGGCGCTGGATTGGCGGGCGCCGCATGATTTCGAAACCGGCCTGGGGCTGACGATCGACTGGTATCTGGCGCATGAAAGCTGGTGGCGCTCCGTCCAGGCCGCGCGCTACGCTGGGCAACGACTCGGCACGGCGGCATGATCGCCCCACACGCAGCGATGATTTAAGGGGCCATGGGTATGAAGGGCATTCTTCTTGCTGGCGGGTCCGGAACCCGGCTGCATCCGATGACACTCGCGGCATCGAAGCAGCTGCTGCCGGTTTACGACAAGCCAATGGTCTACTACCCGTTGTCCACGCTGATGCTGGCCGGCATTCGCGACATCATGATCATCTCCACCCCGGAAGACCTGCCGCAGTTCCGCCGTCTGCTGGGGGATGGCAGCCGGTTCGGTGTGCGCTTCGCCTATGCCGCGCAACCAAGCCCGGATGGGATCGCGCAGGCGTTCCTGATCGGGCGCGACTGGATCGCCGGGGAGGCATGCGCCCTGGCGCTCGGTGACAACCTGATTCATGGGGACCATCTGTCCGCGCTCTTGCGCAACGCCGCATCGGGTCAGGCCGGGGCGACGGTGTTCGCCTATCAGGTCCGCGATCCCGAGCGTTACGGCGTCGTCAGCTTTGACCTGGATGGGAATGCTTCCGAAATCGTTGAAAAACCCGCCACGCCAACGTCGAACTGGGCCGTGACCGGCTTATATTTTTATGATCGGCAGGTGACGGACATCGCGGCCCGCATCCGACCCTCCGCGCGCGGGGAGTTGGAGATCACGGATCTCAACAAGGTCTATCTCGAATCGGGCCTCTTACGGGTTGAACGCTTGTCGCGAGGCTATGCCTGGCTCGATGCCGGCACGCCGGACAGCCTGCTACAGGCCGCGACCTTTGTGCAGACCATCCAGTCCCGCACCGGCATGCTCGTGGGCTGCCCGGAGGAAGTGGCATTCCGGATGGGGTTCATCACCGCCGATGACCTGCGCGAACAGGCGCGCCATTTGGGCAAGACCGAGCTGGGACGGGTGTTGTTGGGCCTGGCCGACGGCGTGTTCGGATGAAAGTCGAAACGCTGATCATCCCCGATGTAAAAGTGCTGACGCCGGCGCGGTTTGGCGACTCACGCGGATTTTTCTCGGAAACCTGGAACCAGGACCGCTTCGCGGCTGCCGGGGTACCGGGTCCGTTCATTCAGGACAATCACGTCCGCTCACACACGCGGGGCGTGGTGCGCGGGTTGCACCTGCAAATCGGGCCGAACGCGCAGGGTAAGCTGGTGCGTGCCGTGAAGGGGGCGATCTGGGATGTGGCGGTTGATCTCCGCCGGGGATCACCGACGTATGGGCGGTCGGTGGGGATGACGCTGAGTGCCGAAAACTGGGCCCAGATCTGGGTCCCGCCGGGCTTTCTGCATGGCTATTGCACCCTGACCGATGAGACCGAGGTGATCTACAAAGTCACCGCGCCTTATGACCCATCGGCGGAGCGTGGCGTCATTTGGAACGACCCCGACCTCGCGGTGGCCTGGCCGATCGGCTTGGGGGATGCGGTGCTGTCGGAAAAGGATTTGGCGCTGCCACGGCTGGCCGCCTGTGAGCCCTGGTTTCATGTCTGAGCGCCCGATTCTGGTGACCGGTGGGGCAGGGCAGGTTGCCTCGGCTCTGGC
Source organism: uncultured Acetobacteraceae bacterium (assembly GCA_903918315.1). Taxonomy (GTDB): domain Bacteria; phylum Pseudomonadota; class Alphaproteobacteria; order Acetobacterales; family Acetobacteraceae; genus Rhodopila. The sequence continues at coordinate 37,873 of CAIXEA010000169.1, forward strand.
CGCCGCCTCATCCCGGGTTCACCGGGTCGGACGCCCCGGCTTTGACTTCGATCGACCCGACAGCCTGGCCGCCGCGCTGGACGCCATCGCGCCCGCATTGGTGATTAACGCAGCCGCCTATACGGCGGTCGATGCGGCGGAAACCGACCGGGAGGCGGCTTATCGCGCCAATCGTGATGGCCCGGCGCTGCTGGCGCGACTCTGCGCCGCCCGGTCTGTGCCGCTGATCCATCTTTCGACCGATTACGTGTTCGATGGCGCCAAGGGCGCGCCGTACCGGGAAGACGATACGCCGAACCCGACGGGGGTCTACGGCGCCAGCAAGCACGCGGGGGAGGCGGCGGTGCTGGATGCCGGCGGGTGCGCCACGATCGTCCGGACATCCTGGGTCTATGCCGCGACCGGCAAGAATTTCGTGCGTACCATGCTGAACCTCGGCAAGGCTCGCGATCGCCTGAGCGTGGTCGCTGATCAGCGGGGCTGCCCCACAGCGGCCGACGATCTGGCGGATGCGCTGCTGCTGATCGCGGATCGGATGCGCGCGGGATGGGCCGCCCAGTACGCCGGCGTGTTTCATGCCGCCGGCAGCGGCGACACCACCTGGCACGGGCTCGCGTCCTGGGTGTTCGAAACCGCGGCCCGCCATGGCATGACGGTGCCCAAGGTCGATCCCATCCGGACGGAGGATTGGCCCACGCTGGCGCGGCGGCCGGTGGATTCCCGGCTTGATTGCACCCTCCTTGAAACCCGTTTCAGCATTCGATTGCCGCCCTGGCGTGACAGCGTCGCG
>CAIXEA010000170.1 GCA_903918315.1 uncultured Acetobacteraceae bacterium
CCTCACCGAGACGGAAAGACAGGCCGCATGACACGCTTCCATCGCAGCCGCTTTGTGCCGGGCCCTGGCCCGGCACAAAGCACGAACGAAGCGGACAGATCATGAGCTACATAAACCGGACAGATTGATTAGCTAGCGACATGAGCTCGGCGTGCTGCTGATGGGGCATGAAAAGGGCGCGTACTGGTACGGCTCCCGCCTGTCGATCGAGGACGCGCGGCAGCTGGCGCCGCACAACAACGCCACGTCGCTGCAGGTAACGGCGGCGGTGCTGGGCGGCATGGTTTGGGCGTTGGAGAACCCGACCGCTGGCGTCGTGGAGGCCGATGAACTCGACCATGCGCGGGTGCTGGAGATCGCGGGACCGTACCTGGGCGAGATGGCCGGTGCGTACTCGGACTGGACGCCGCTGGAGGACCGCGGTGGCCTGTTCGCGGAGGAAACCGACCAGAGCTGCCCCTGGCAGTTCGGGAATTTCCGGGTGGCGTAACGGCTGGCTCAGGCTGGTTTGTTCCGCCGCATCCGGGCGAGTTCGGCGTCGACGCCATCGAGAGAGAGGCGGGCGACGCCGAACCGTTCGAACAACGGCGTGGCCAGGGTGACGACATGGCGGGCCAGATCGGCTTCGATGCTGGCGGCGGGGACGGCAATTTGCAGCAGGGCCTCGCCGGTGCGGCAGGGATGGCTGCCGAGGAGGAGGTCGCCGTTCAGCGGGTTCCCCCAAGCGCGCAGGACCCGCCCGGTCAGGCCAGTGAACAGCACGCGCAGGCGGACGGTGATGTCGGCGCTGTCCTTGGTGAGCAGTGCAGCCAGCCGGCTGGCGTGCAGGAACGCCTCGCCCAATCGCCAAAGCGGAAGGGTCGTGTCGAAGATGGTGCCGGGGGGAAGGGTTTCCTGCGAATCCTCTTGATACCCGCGCATCAGAAACAGTCGCCCCGCCGGATCGGCGCGCCAAAAGTCGCAATGCGCGGGATCGTTAAGGGGACGCTCGAAACCATCATCGCTCGGCCGTAACCAACACTCCAGCGGTTCATCGCCGGTCACACGCGGGGAGAGCGCGTGGCGGTGCAGGATCGCGAACATTGGCCAGCCGGTGTGGTGTATCGCCGCCCGTTCCAACCGCTCCAGCAAGGCCAGCGGTTTGACCCTCTGGAGGTCACCCTCCAACGCGTAATCGATCCGGTACCAACCATGCGGAAACCGGCCGGGCGATCCCTCCGGTAAAGCCGCCGTCAGCGTCCGCCACCGCTCCAAAGACGCGGCAACGAACACATCTTGCGCATTCTCAACGGCCGGTTCTTCAACCAACCCCACAACCCGCAAAATATCGAACGCCTTCGCCAAAGACAGCGTCCGCTCGCCGCGATCGAACGCCACAATGGTCGGGATGCTGACATCGGCGAGCGCCGCATGTTCTTTCTGCGTCAACCGCTCCGCCTTTCGCCGGCGGAGTGCTTCGGCGACCAGCGCGGACCAGTTCAATCCATTCATAGTCCAAAAATCCTGACAGAGCCGCTGCGCACGACATCGGCGAAGCGGTGCACGAAGCCATCCGGTGGTTCGCCCATGGGTGGCACCAACACGGAGGCGGCGCGGCGGCAGCCTCGCTCGATCTCGGCGAAGGCCTGCTCCACCGCCCGGCGCGGCAGGCCGATACGCTCACCGAAGGCCGCCAGCATCGGGCGGGTGACGGCCTCCAACTGCGGCTTCTCGTCGCCCAGTGTCAGCGCCAGCCGCAAATCGAAACCGCGATAGTACGCCGAATTGACCACATCGTACAGCGGCGAAAGCCGCAGCCCGCCCGGCGTCTCCAGCAAGGAGAAATTCTTCAGATGGGCGTCGCAATTGCCGACCAGCACGAAGGCGACCAGGGCCCGGAAGTAGCGGCCGAGATCGATGGCCGGGCGCACGGAATACCGCCGGATCGCCGCCGCGATTTCCTCGTAACGCCCCTCGTATTTCCCGGCGTAATCGTTCCCGCGCGGGCAGCACAGGATCTGGGCCATGTCTTCCATCCGCAGCTTGGCGCCGTCAGCCGTCCGATCAAAGCGGGTGACGATCAGGGCCGGCTCCCCGGTACCGGACACGGGGCCGATCTGGGCATGGTTGACCTCGGCGGATCCGAGCACGGCGGCGGTCCAACGCAGGCTGAGCGCCTCATTGCGCACCAGCGTTGGCAGGCTTTCGGAGTTGAATTTGGCGATATAGGGGGCCGGGCCGTCCGGTCCCGCCGGACGCCAGAAACCCGGCTGGTCCGGATCCTCGGTCACCAGCAGCTTGCGTTGCACGCCCGACACCGTGCGTCCCGGATTGATCGCCTGCTCGGCCAGCGGTTCCAAGGCCGTCATGGGTCCGGCGGGCCGAACACCGACCGCCCCGATGCAATCCAGGCCGTGGCGCAGCAGCAACCCGAGATCGTCTTCAGTCGCGAGGTGCCCGAACCGCGCCTGCTGCTCACGCAACCAGCCCTCCGTGCCCAAATGCTGGAAGAACGGGTGCAATCCCCGATCCCAGGCGTGCTCGCGCTGCGCCACCGGCAGGCAGCATGCGATCTGTTCGCGCCAGTCCGGCCCGTAGGTGAACAAGGTCCCGCCGGCCGCGGTCTCCCGCAGGGTCCCGGCTGGCTGACCTTTGAAAAGAATGATGGCCTGTCGCTCCATCATGGTAAATGATACCTGATCTTCGGTTCGAAAAGCGCCGCAATAGGCGCCGAAGACCCATATATGGCTGAGTAAATCGAATAACAAGAGGATCTGGGAAACTAAAACTTATTCATTGACGAAAGTTCGACCAAAAAGCGGCCATATGCGCCTGTTTAGTTGAGCCTGCGATCGGATACGCACGAAGATATCAGTTATACCTTCTGACACGAAGAATTACCCCGGCCGGAACCCCGTCGCCACAACATACAACTCGCTCGACCCCTTCCGGCTCGCCGGCGGCTTGGCGTGCTTCACGCTGGAGAAATGCCGCTTCAATCGCGTCAGCATCTCCCCCTCCGACCCGCCCTGGAACAGCTTGGCGACAAAGCTGCCGCCATCGCTGAGGACCTCCAGCGCGAAATCCAGCGCCAATTCGGCCAGCCCGACAATCCGCAAATGGTCCGTCGCCGTGTGCCCGGTCGTGTTCGGCGCCATATCCGACAGCACCAGATCGGCCTTGCCGCCCAAGGCGGCCGTTAGCTTCTCCGGCATGTCCGCATCGTTAAAATCGCCCTGCATGATCACCGCCCCGGCGATCGGGTCGATCGGTAACAGATCGAGCACCAGCACCGAATGCGCGCCGCGCTGCACCGCCACCTGCGTCCATCCGCCCGGCGCTGCGCCGAGGTCCAGCACCCGCGCGCCTTTACGGATCAGATGATGCTTGTCATCCAGCTCAATCAGCTTGAACGCGGCGCGGGATCGGTAGCCCTGCGCCTGTGCCGCCGCCACATAGGGATCGTTCAATTGCCGCTGCAGCCAGGCGTGCGACGCCGGGCTGCGCTTCTTCGTCTTCTTCACGCGCACGGTTAACCCGCGCGGGACCGACGGACCGGATGGTTTGCTCATTATTTTGCCGGGTATGCCTTGTGAAAGCCCGTCGGGCGCGTGCGATCGGCGCGGATCATGCGCAACAGCATCCCTTCCCGCAGGCCGCGATCGGCCACGATGACCTTGGGGGCGGGCCAAACCCGGGTGATGGCCGCGAACACGGCACAGCCGGGCAGCACGAAATCGATGCGCTCCGGCCCGACGCAGGGGTGCTGCAACAACCCCTCCCGCCCCAGACCACGCAGGAAATCCAACGCGCCACTGGCCTGTTCGGCCGATAGTGCCAGCCCATCCACGGCTGGACGGCGGTAGCGATCCAGCTTCAGAACCACACCCGCGAGGGTGGTGACCGTGCCGCTGGTGCCGAGCAAACGCACGCCACCGTTGCGGATTTCATGCGCGATGCAATGCACCCGCTCAAACCGCTGCAGCATGGTGGCAACGTCGGTGACCATGGCCTCAAACCCAGCGTCGCTGAAGCCTGCATTGCCCCACCGCTCCGACAGTGTGACCACGCCGATGGGCAGCGATTCATACCCGATCAACTCCGGCTGACCGGCGGTCAGACGCACCCAGGCCAGTTCCGTGGAACCACCCCCGATATCGAACAGCAGCGCCCGGCTGCCTTCACCGCAGAGCAAAGCCGAGCACGATTCCAATGCCAGTTCGGCTTCTTCCCGGCTGGAGATGACACCGATATCCAGGCCCGTTTCAGCCTTCACACGGGCCAGGAACTCACGCCCATTGGCGGCCCGGCGGCAGGCTTCCGTGGCGATCGCACGCAGCCGCCGCACCGGGCGGCGCTCCAGCCGATCGGCGCATGCGTGCAGGGCGAGCAAGGCCCGGTCCATGGCTTCCGGGGCAAGACGGCCCGTATGGTGCAGGCCCTCCCCCAGGCGCACGATGCGGGAGAAGCTGTCGAGCACACGAAACCCATCGCCCGCCGGTGCACCCACCAGCATGCGGCAGTTATTGGTGCCGAGGTCGAGCGCGGCGAAGGAGCTGCCGGTAAACCGGCGCGCCTGATCCAGCCGCGGGGCGGCGGGTTCGGCCTCGGAAAGGGGCTGCCGCTGCATCATGGTCCGATTGTCGTCTGTCAGGGCCTACCGGAGCAAGCACCGAATGGGATGTGTTTGCCTTTCAACTGGATTTCAACGCCGGACCGGCGCCATTGTGACCATGAACGTCGCGACAGGAGTGGCAGCATGCAGCAAATCGTGGCCCAAAATGCCATTCGGCATCTGTCCACCAAGGAACTCCGCAAGCTGCTCCATCGGTATCGGGTCACCGATGGCAAAGGTTTTCAGCTCAAGGATCACGACCCAACCGACACGGCGGGGCACCTGATCGACAAACACCACGCGGCCGCGTTGCTGGCCGGGGGTGTCGAGCACCTTTCGACCCTGCAGGAGAAGCTGTATGCACAGGACCGTTGGGCGGTATTATGTGTGTTCCAGGCCATGGACGCCGCCGGCAAGGACGGTACCATCAAGCATGTCCTGTCCGGTGTGAACCCGCAGGGCGTGCACGTGACCAGTTTCAAGGCTCCGAGCGTTGAGGAGATGCGGCACGATTTCCTCTGGCGTGCGATCCGGGCCCTGCCCGAGCGCGGCAAGATCGGTATCTTCAACCGCAGCCACTACGAAGAAGCGCTGGTCGTGCGGGTGCATCCCGATCTGCTGGAAAAGCAGCATCTACCGCATGAACTCGTGACCCGAAAAATTTGGGACAAGCGGCTGACGGCGATCGTCGGATTCGAGCACTACCTGGCACAGCAAGGCACCGTCATCCTCAAATTTTTCTTGAACCTCTCCAAAGAGGAGCAGAAGCGCAGATTTCTGGAACGGCTGGATGAACCGAACAAAAATTGGAAATTCAGTCCCGCGGATCTGACCGAACGGTCCTATTGGGACGAATATCAGCGGGCTTATGAAGCAGCGATCGCCGCCACGGCCGCGCCACACGCCCCCTGGTTCGTTGTCCCCGCCGATAACAAATGGGTCACCCGCCTGGTGGTCGTCGCCGCGATCATCGACGCGCTCGATCGACTGGATTTGAAACCCCAAGCCCTGACCGCAACTGAACTCGCGAATCTCGACGAGGCTCGCCAAGCGTTGGAGACAGAGGATTGTTAGAGCAATAGCGCTATAAAATGGACTGTGGTCTGACCCGTCAGCCGGCCGGTTCGACCAACGCGACACGCCAACCGTTACCGCCTTCTCGACGCACGATCTCAAGCGCATTGGTCGCCCTGGCGAGCAAATTGGCCGCTTGGTCCGTACTGCCCTGGGGCCGGGTGGCGATCCCAATGGACAAAGTCCGCCGCATCGCGAAGGGGACGGCGTCATCCTCCGGCACACGGCGCTGCACCATGATCTCGGCCCGCTCGGCCGTCGTCATGTGATCCGCATGGTCCAGCCAGGCCGCCAGGCGATCAGCCGCGATATAGCCGATCCGGTCTGCTGGGCGCAGAATGGCGCTGAGCATGCGGGTCGTCTGAAACAGGCCATCGTCCGGTTCGACACCGCCTTGCGCACCGGCCCGTCGGTCCGGGCTGACCAGCATCAAAGTCCCAATGGCCCCGGCGGCATCAAGACGGGAGATGTGACGGTCGACCGCGCTTAAAAATTGCGCTTCATATGACAGCCCCGTGAGCGGATCGAACCCGCCGCCAGGCAGTCTCGGCTCCTGGATCAATCGGATCAGCCCGGACACCGCTGTCATCATGGGATAGTCCCGCACGCTCCACCCGGCTTCGCCGGGCATCCGCCACAGGGCCAAGGCCCTCCCTGAGTCCATCGGACAAACGAGGATCGCGCGTCGATCGGATGCCAGACCGTGCGTCACGACCGGACGCTTTCGCAATAATTGGGCGGTCGCAGCGGGTATGGTCGCGCTCCCCAGACCCGCCGCGCACAGGATAGCCGGTTGGGCCGATAAGCCAATGACCGCGGCACCCTCGATACCGACCGTCGACAGCAGGTCGGCCAGGGCGCGGGATAGCAGTTCCGTCGGCATCGTCCGGGCATCCCATTTGGTGATCGGTTTCAGGCAGCGGTCATCTCAAGGTATATAATCGGTCCACAAAATAGGGAGGAAAGAATGCGCGCTGTTTGGTACGATCGACAGGGACCCGCGAACGAAGTCATTGTCAAGGGCGAGCTACCGACACCCGAGCCTGGCCTCGGGGAGGTGCGGGTGAAACTTGAAGCCTCGGGCGTTAATCCCTCAGACACGTATCGCCGCCGGGGCGCGGTACCGGCCGAATATCCCCGTGTCATTCCGAACAGCGACGGGGCCGGTGTCGTTGACAAGGTGGGTTCCGATGTCTCCCCCGGCTGGATCGGCAAACGCGTGTGGCTTTACAACGGCCAGAGAAACGGCCGGTGGATGGGGACCGCCGCTGAGTACATCAGCCTGAACGCTGATTTGGTAACGCCATTGCCCGATCACGTTTCCTTCGCGGAGGGAGCGACGTTGGGCATCCCTTGCATGACGGCGCATGGTTGCGTGTTCGTTGCCGGCCCCGTTCAGGGCCGCATCGTGCTGGTCACCGGGGGGGCCGGGGCGGTCGGTCATTACGCGGTGCAACTCGCAGCCTGGGCCGGGGCAACGGTCATCGCCACCGTCAGTTCGGACGACAAAGCCGCCCGTGCTCAAGCCGGCGGGGCTGCGTTCACCATCAACTACCGGACCGAGGACGTCGCGGCCCGCGTGCGTGACATCACCGGCGGGGACGGCGTCGACCATGTCGTCGACGTTGATCTCGGTGGCAATCTGGCAGCCACACTTGCCTCGGTGCGCGATAGTGGCAGCATCGCCTATTACGCATCGAACGGCGCACTCAACCCGGCGGTGCCGCTACGCACGGTGATGGCCAAGAACCTGGCGATCCATGGGTTCGTATTGCCGACAAGCCGGCATGCGCAGCGCAAGCGCGCGCAGTCGGACATCGCGCGTTGGATTGCCTCACCGGGGCGCATCCTGTCGGTCGACGGGACGTTCCCGCTCTATGAAACAGCCGAGGCGCATTTGTCGGTCGAGCAGGGTGGCAAAATTGGCACCGCTGTCGTCGAATGCGCGCAGTGAAACGGGAAGGAAACCGAAGATGACTGATCGTCCCCTCGCGCTGGTTGTCGGCGCCAATCGCGGCATCGGACTGGGTGTGGTGAAGGAGTTCCTCGCCCGTGGCTGCGATGTGATCGCCACCGCCCGGGCACCGCACGCCGCGACCGCGTTGCAGGCGTTGGCGACGGCGCATCCGGGCCGGGTGGAGGTCCGCGCATTGGAGATGAGCGACAGCGCCGGAATCGACGGCTTCGCCGCCGAAATGGCCGGACGCACCTTGGATTTCGTGCTGGTGAATGCCGGCGTGGCGGGACCGGCGCACCGCAGCGCCAATGCCGCGACCATCGAGGAGACCGGCGCCCTGATGTTCGTCAACGCGATTGCCCCGATCCGCCTGGGGCGGGCGCTGCTGAACGCGATTCGAAAGGACAAGGGCGTGCTGGGGTTCACCAGCTCGGTGATGGGCAGCGTGGCACTGAACGCTGGTGGGCATGAGCTGTACCGCGCGAGCAAGGCGGCATTGAACTCCCTGAGCCGGGGTCTGTTCGCCGAAATGCGCGGCCGGAACCTGACCCTCCTGACGCTGCATCCAGGATGGGTTCGCACGGATATGGGCGGATCGGGCGCGCCCGTCAGTGTTGATGAAAGCGCAGAAGGCATGGTGAATGTGCTGCTGAACGCGACTGGCAGCCGGCGGCATGCGTTTGTGGATTACCAGGGGAAAGAGATCGCCTGGTAACAATGCCCGCCTTCATCGCGTAAACCCTGGGAATGATCGAACAGACCGAACCCGGGGCGTCGAGCCGGGATTTCATCGTTCAGTTGGGCGCGATGATGGCGGTGCAAAGCGTCATCACCATGGGCATGTACACCATGCCCGTGCTCGCGCCGGAGATCGCCCGTGACATGGGTATCCCCGCGACGATGGTCGGGGCGTACACATCGATTGTGTATGCGGTCTGTATTTTCTCCGCCTTGCTCGGTGGCGGACTCGTGCCGCGGTTTGGGGCGCTCCGGGTCTGTCAGGGCTGCCTGGCCCTGATGGCCTTGGGCTTCCTGTTCGGGTTGCCGGGTTCGTTGTTCGGCTTCCTGGTGTGCGCGCTTCTGGCCGGGCTGGGCAACGCACCGCCGACCGCGGCCAGCTCGCATGTCCTGCTCCGGGCAACGCCAAAGCGATGGGTCAATCTGGTCTTCTCCATCAAACAAGCGGGCGTGCCCATCGGCGGCGGGTTGGCGGGCGCGATCCTGCCGGGCCTCGCCGGCCCGTTCGGGTGGCGGGGCGCGGTTCTGGTGATGGCCGGATTGTCGCTGGTCACCTGCGCCACGCTGCAAATCTGGCGCAAGGAGATGGACGCCGATCGGGATCGCGGCCGGCGGATCGGGTGGCATACCGCGCTGGCGCCGTTCATGCTGGTGTGGCGGCATCCCGAACTGCGGGGGATCGGCATTGCCTCCGGCGTGATGTCGGGGGTGCAGATGGGATTGCTGGCGATCTACGTCACGTATTTGCACCAGTCCATCGGCCTGACCCTGACCGTGGCGGGCGGCGCGCTGGCCACCGCGCAGCTGACCGGCATGATCGGCCGCGTGGTCTGGGGGGTGCTGGCGGATCGCTCCGGTCGGCCGATATTGGTGATGACCAGCATCGCGGCGGGCGTATCAGTTTGCGCGATGCTGGCAGCCCAGTTCACGCCTGCCTGGCCATTATTCGGGATCCACGCGGTCAGCGCCCTGTTCGGGGGACTGGTGCTGGGATGGAACGGGGTCCTGTTCGCGGAGGTCGCCCGCCTGTCTCCCCCCGGTCGCGCCGCGGAGGCGGCCGGGGGAATCGTATGCCTGACTTGCCTCGGTATGGTATTCATCCCTTCATCCATCGCCATGCTGATTGAAATCAGCGGCAGTTTCCCGCTCGGCTTCGCCGCCGCCGCAACGGGGACAGGCATTGTCGCCGCCGATTTCCTGCGCAGATCAATCCGGCGCGGCTGGCGCTGAACACAGGAGTTTTTCGATGTCACGCATCCTGACCGTCGCCGCGGCCCAATTGGGGCCCATTCAGAATGCAGAGGGACGTGACGTCGCGGTCCAACGCATGGTCCGGCTGATGGAGCGGGCGCATAAGCGCGGCGTCGAACTCGTGGTCTTCCCTGAGCTGGCGCTGACGACCTTCTTCCCCCGCCATTATCACGACGACATCGCCGTGGCCGATCGCTGGTTCGAGCCAGCGATGCCGTCCAACGAAACCGCGCCGCTGTTCGAAGCCGCCCGCAAATACGGGATCGGCTTTCACCTCGGCTATGCGGAGATCGCGCAGGAGGCGGATGAGACCGGCCTCGTACGCAAGCGGCGGTTCAATACGTCCGTTTTGGTCAGCCCCGAGGGCGACATTTTGCTGAAATACCGCAAAGTGCACCTGCCCGGCCACGCCGCATTCGCCCCCCAACGCGTCGTGCAGCATCTCGAAAAGCGGTATTTTGAGGTTGGTAACCTCGGTTTTCCCGTCATCCGCGCGCCGATGGGCGGGCTGGAGGGCATCAATATGGGCATGATGATCTGCAACGATCGCCGCTGGCCGGAAGCCTGGCGCGTGCTCGGGCTGCAAAGCGTCGAGCTGGTCATGCTTGGCTACAACACCCCCAGCATCAATCAGGAAGCCGGCGGGTTTGAGGCGCACCATCTGCGCGTGTTCCACTCACATCTGTCGATCCAGGCCGGCGCCTATCAGAACGCCTGTTTCGCGGTCGCCACCGCCAAAGCGGGAATCGAGGATGGGTGCGAGTTGTTCGGGCATTCGATCATCGTCAACCCGCAAGGGGAGATCGTGGCCATGGCCTCAACCTGGGATGATGAGCTGATCACCGCGGATTTGGATTTCGGCCTGTGCACGCTGGGGCGAACGACGATCTTCGCTTTCGACCAGCACCGGCGGCCCGAGGCTTACGAGCGGATCACGTCGCAGGTGGGCGCGGTTGATCCGCCGGTATGGTCAAAAAATTCTGCAAAATAAGCGGTGATGTTAGGGGTTTATTTACTTTTTACGGTCATGGTGGCGGGGCCAGCGGAAAATACCCTGGTGCATGCGCGGCAGAAGGCCGCCGGTGTCACGCAAGGAGCCGCCCCCATGAACGCAATTGGAGCCCATTTCGGCCACGTCGTCGCCCCTTCGCCGCCACCGCAGGGCACCCCGCCGGTGCGGCAGAAGGATAAGGATGGGGACTATGACAACAACCAGCCACACCCGACATCCACGGCCGCGCCGCCGGCCTCGGGGGGTGGGGCGAAGGTGAATATGTTGGTGTGACCGAACGCGGAACCGCTCCCGCCCGTCGTGGTCCTGCTGGCCATGACGGGACGCAGGCGGGCGCGATCAGCCTGAATGCAGGCTTCTGTATGCCGCACCACCGCCGAATATCGCCGCTGGTGAGAGCTGTTCATGGGCGTTCATTGCTTTGCTCCCTCGACTGTTTGTTTTGGGAGGAAGGTGCCATGACTTGCAGCGATTTCATGTTTTATGATGGATGGAAAAGCGATCGCCCCGCCAGCACCATCCCCAACGCCAGTGCCGCGGCAGCCTGGCATGGCTCGATCACCGGAACGCCAATAGCGGCCTCAATCGCATCCCGGTGATGCGCCATGCCGGTGCAGCCGAGGATCACCGTCTGCGCCCCGGCCGCGACCGCTTCGTGCCCTGCAGCGATCAGCCTGGAACGGGCGGCATCGGGATCCAGCAGCGTGTCCATGGTGACGTTCAACGCGACCTCGGCCGCCAATCGCTGCTCCAGCCCCATCGATCGCAGCGCCGCCCTGTGCCGCGCCTTCGATGCTTCGACGATCGCGATGACCCCGAACTGCTCCGCCCGGGCCACCGCCGCCGCGACAGCCGACCGGAAGACGCCCAGCACGGGGCGATCGGTCGCGGCCCGCGCGGCCTCAATCCCCGGGTCGGAAGCGCAGGCGACAATGAATACATCCGCTGTCTCCCGCTCAATGAACCGGCATATCGGCTCCACCACCGCGTGCCAGTCGCGCCATGTGTAGATCGCGGGGGGGCCGTCGGCTAACGTCGCAACGACCAAGGTGGGCCCACCGGGGAAGCGAAACGGTGCGATGGCCGCGTCGATGCCGGCGGAGCACGTGGCGGAAGAGTTGGGGTTGATCACCAGGATACGAGACATCGCGCCAGTGTCGGGGCAGACTTGCATCCGATCAAGCACGCCGAACTGGTGTTGCGGTGCAGCATAGCGTATTTATGTCAACCTGAAGTCTCAAGGATAGTGTGATGCCCAAGCCTGAGTGGCAGCCTGATCCGTCCGAAGAAGCACGCGGCTGGCCGATGCCGCCCATGCTGACGGCGATCGGACGCGGGTTGAAAGGCCAATGCCCGGCTTGCGGCAAAAGTCATCTTTTCAATGGCTTTCTGAAAGTGCGCGACGCCTGCCAGGCTTGCGGCGCGCCCCTCGGCCTGGCCCGCGCGGACGACGCGCCACCCTATCTGACGATCCTGGTCGTGGGGCATATCATGGTGCCAGCCATGTTCATGATCGATCGTGCTTATGCGCCGGAGATCTGGGTCATGACCGCGACTTTCGTCCCCATGGCGTTGTTCCTCTCCGTCGGCCTGCTTCGCCCCATCAAAGGGGGTACGGTTGGGGTGATGATGAAGCTCAACCTATTGAAATCCCATATGGACGAGGTATGAGCACCGACGCCGACACGCTCTCCCGGCTTGACCGGGTGGTTCTGGCCGGCGAGGTTCCAACGAACCTTTCGGCCTGCATCCTCGCGGATCGCGATCAGGCGGTGGCGGACCTCGCGTTTGAAAACTCCTTTCAACCATTGCTGCCCATACCCGATCCTGGGCCGTATGTGCTGCATCTGATGATCCGCGATGGCCGGCTTGTGTTCGATGTCCGCTCCGCCACGGAGGTGCCGCTGATTGCCATCGGGCTGGCGCTCGGCCCGTTCCGGGGGCTGATCAAGGACTACCAGATGTTGGTCGACAGCTATCTCATGGCGGTGCAGGAAGGGCGGGAAGCCCGAATCCAGGCTATCGACATGGGCCGCCGGGGATTGCACAACGAGGGTGCGGCGCTGATGCGGGAACGCCTGGCCGGCAAAATCGAAATCGACCATGACACCGCGCGCCGCCTGTTCACCCTGGTGTGTGTGCTGCACCAGAAAGTACCGGCACGATGAAAGTTGACGGCGTCGCCTACCGCAGCGTCTGGGTTGACGCTGAAGATGGCTGGTCCGTGCGCATCTTCGATCAAACGAAGCTGCCCTGGGCACTGGATATCCTCCGCCTGACCGGCCGCGACGATACCGCCCATGCGATCAAATCGATGCAGGTCCGCGGCGCCCCTTTGATTGGCGCCGTCGCCGCCTACGGGCTGTGCCTCGCGCTGCGGGCCGACGCCTCGACCGCGGCGATGGAGCGTGATGCCGCCCTTCTGGCCGCAACCCGCCCCACCGCGATCAACCTGCGCTGGGCGATCGATCGTATGCTGACCCGGCTGCGCAACACGCCGCCCGCCGGACGGGTTGACGCCGCCTATTCCGAAGCCGCCATGATCGCCGATGAAGATGTCGCCCAATGCGCTGGCATCGGCCGTTATGGGCTGGAGCTTATTCAGCAGATCGCCGCCGCCAAGCCCGGCCAGCGGGTCAATCTGCTGACCCATTGCAATGCCGGCTGGCTCGCCACCGTCGATTGGGGCACCGCTCTGGCGCCGATCTATATGGCGCACGATGCGGGGATAGACCTGCATGTCTGGGTCGATGAAACACGCCCCCGCAATCAGGGTGCGGCGCTGACGGCGTGGGAGTTGGGCCGCCATGGCGTGCCGCATACCGTCATCGCCGACAATGCCGGCGGGCATTTGATGCAGCACGGCCAGGTCGACATGGCCATTGTCGGCACCGATCGCGTCACCCGCTCCGGTGATGTTGCCAACAAGATCGGCACCTACCTCAAGGCGCTGGCGGCGCGGGACAATAACGTGCCTTTCTGGGTCGCCCTGCCCTCCACGACCATCGACTGGACGGTGTCGGACGGGCTGACCGAAATCCCGATCGAGGAACGCAGCGCGTCCGAGGTCACTGACATCACCGGGCGCATGGCCGACGGCACGATCGCCACGGTCCGGGTCGCCGCCGACGGCAGCCCAGGCGCCAATCCGGCCTTCGATGTCACGCCCGGACGGCTGGTCACCGGGCTGATCACCGAGCGCGGCCGGTGTGAAGCGACCGCGGCTGGCTTATTGGGACTGTTTCCCGAACACGGCTGACGCCTGATGCTCAGGACATCCAGCTCGGTACCGGCAACCCCTTCTCCCGCAGGAAGGGCAGATTGAACAGCTTCGACGCATACCGCGCACCACCATCGCAGAGGATGGTCACAATGGTATGTCCTGGACCCATCGCCTTCGCCACCCGCACAGCCGCGGCGATGTTGATGCCCGCGGAGGTGCCGACCGACAGCCCCTCCTGGATGAGTACGTCGTAGATGTAGCCGAGTGCGTCTGCATCGGGGATGCGTTCGGCATCATCGATCGGCGCGCCCGCCAGATTGGCGGGCACCCTGGATTGGCCGATTCCTTCTGTGATGGAGGATCCGGTGACGGTCAGGTCACCGCTTTTGACCCAGCCATAGAGGCCGCTGCCTTCGGGGTCTGCCAGCACGATTTTGATATTCGGGTTCCTTTCTTTTAGCGCGAGCGCCGTCCCGGCCAAGGTGCCGCCCGTGCCACAGGAACACGTGAAGGCATCGATCTTACCGCCGGTTTGGGCCCAGATTTCCGGACCCGTCGACAGGCGGTGTCCCTCCCGATTGGCGAGATTGTCGAACTGGTTGGCCCAGAGAGCGCCGGTTTCCTCCGCCAGACGACGGGAGAAATGCACGTAGTTGCCGGGATCAGCGTAGGGTTTCGCCGGCACCAGCCGCAGATCGGCCCCGATCATCCGAAGAAACTCGATTTTCTCGCGGCTTTGGGTCTCGGGCATGACGATGACGCATTTGTAGCCGAGCGCGTTGCCGACGAGCGTCAGGCCGATGCCCGTGTTTCCGGCTGTGCCCTCAACGATGGTCCCGCCTGGCCGCAGCACGCCGCGTTGTTCAGCATCGCGTATGATATAAAGGCCGGCGCGGTCCTTGACCGAGCCGCCGGGGTTCATGAACTCCGCCTTGCCCAGAATGGTACACCCGGTTTTCTCGGACGCGCGGCGCAGTTTGATCAGGGGCGTATTGCCGATTGCGGCCCCCAGGTCGTCCTGCCAACCCATCCCGTGGTATGAAGCCGTCATCACATCCTCATGAAAGCGGAGAGAGAAGAATATGGTTCAAAACATACCGCCAAAGCAAACCTGGGACGCGCTCAAGACCGAACCGGCGGCACAACTCGTTGATGTCCGCACCGATGCCGAATGGAACTTCGTCGGCCTGCCTGATCTGTCGTCCGCCGCGAAACAGGTCGTGCTGATCCCCTGGCAGGTTTACCCGTCGATGGAGCGCAATCAGGGGTTCGAGGATCAGATGCGCAAGGCGGGCTTCACACCGGACCAGCACATCTATTTCATCTGCCGCAGTGGCGTCCGCAGCCTGGCCGCCGCCGCGGCAGCCCGGGCCGCGGGGTTCCCGCATGTCTACAACGTGGCGGATGGGTTCGAAGGTCCACCGGACGCCGCCGGGCACCGGGGCGGCACCGCGGGGTGGAAAGCGGACGGCCTGCCCTGGCGCCAGAAATAGTCCCTATACGCGCAGCCTCAGGATCGCCAACCAACCACCGGTTGGCGACAGGTGCCCATCCTGGGTCACGGGGACGTGCCTTAAGGTGACGGCATCGCTGACATTGCCGCCAACCACGGACAGGCCGGACGGATCGCCGGTTGCCACGACGATGTCGCAGTGCGCCTTGAACAAAGGCGTATGGGCCAGGTCATCGAAGCGCAGGGCAGCGCTCTCCCCTCTGCCCGTGCAAATCAAATCGCCGGGCCTTGGCGCGTAGCGCTCCGGCCGCTCCGCCGCGATGACCCATTGGCGATCGGGCTGCACGGCGTCATGAATATAGGCGTCGTGGGCAGCGGCATAAGGAAATCCCGCGCCGGCCCCGGCCATCCGCATGACATAGGACACGAACGCCGCGGACCAGGCATAGGTCTCGTCCTGTTCGGGGGGGAAAACGCGTCCGCGGCCATCATGCTTGCCCGTCCAGGCCGCCGCGGCATCGCCGGCGTCGAGGCCGAGCCACCAATATTCTCCTACACGCTGCCAAAGCCCCTCGGCCCGCTCGGGCTTGTCCACGGGCGGTTCTTCCGCGATCGGGCTCCCGAACGCACGCCATTCCCGCAACGCGATGGCAACGACGGCCTGACGGGAAAACGCCTCATAGGGTGTCCGGGCGAATGGTGGCACATGGCTGTCTGTCGTACAGCCCGCCAATGCCAACATCGCCGCACTGAGCCATGCAAGCGCATAACCGCGGCGGCTGCCAGGATGAAAACCTATCATGGCGATGATTTCTGACATAAAATATCAAGTATGGGAATCAGGAGAGAATCTTGAACTCTGTCCCGGCAATCGATAGGGTTGCGCATCCGCACCCCAGGGGCTGCCATGATCGTATTCCGGCAATTGTTTGATCCGCAATCGTCAACATATACATACCTTCTTGGGGATCGCCGCGGGGGCCAGGCCGTCCTGATCGATCCGGTCTTCGAACAGGTGCGCCGTGATGTCGCTCTGATCGAGGAACTCGACCTGACGCTGGTTGCGACGCTCGAAACCCATGTGCATGCGGATCATGTCACGGGTGCGTCGCTGCTGAAGCAGCGGCTGGGCAGCAAGATCATGCTGGCGAGCACCAGCGCGGCGGAAGGCGCTGACCGGCTGCTGGATCAGGATGACATCGTCGCGTTCGGGACACGGCGGATTATGGTGCGCGCCACCCCCGGCCACACCAATAGCTGCCTGACCTTTGTCCTGGACGATCACAGTCTGGCCTTCACCGGGGACTGCCTGCTGATCCGCGGCAGCGGTCGGACCGACTTTCAGGAAGGTGACCCGAGGACGATGTACCGGTCGGTGCATGACCAGATTTTCAGCCTCCCCGAAGAGTGCCTGCTTTACCCGGCCCATGATTACCGCGGACTGACGGTCACCAGCGTCGGAGAGGAGCGTCGCTTCAATCCCAGGCTTGGCGGCGACATCGGCATCGGCGATTTCACGGGATACATGAACAATATGCGCCTTGCGCATCCGAAGCTCCTCGACGTCGCGGTACCGGCCAATTTGCGCTGCGGCCGGCCGGTGACCGACACAGGCGCCGCGGCAGATCCGACCTGGGCCCATCTGCATTACAGCTTCGCCGGCGTGTGGGAGATTACGCCGCACGTGCTGGAAGAGCACATGTCCGCGGTCACCATTCTCGACGTGCGGGAGCCGGGTGAGTTCGACGGCCCGCTGGGCCACATCGCCGGCGCGACTTTGATCCCCCTCGGGGAACTCGCGGGACGACTCAATGAACTGAATCGTGACCGTCCTCTGGTCGCCGTTTGCCGGGCCGGCGGGCGCTCGGCCCAGGCGATCACGATCCTGACACAGGGTGGCTTTACCCAGACCGCCAACCTGACCGGCGGCATGCTGCGGTGGCGCGCGGATGGATTACCGGTTGAGGGCGGGCGGCAGTAGTGCGCGGCCGAACCGGCGCAGTCCAGCCCATTGCTGGCGCCAATATGTTCCCGTTGCCAATGCCTCCTCCCCGCTCGGATCTCCGGTCGGGGTGTAATCCCGGGTAAAATCGGCCGTGCCGAATGCCATGTCCCACCAGGGTAGCACCGCGCCATAGTTGCAGCTGCGATCGCCGGCGGCGCGGATGCCATGATGCGCCCGATGGAACCGCGGCGAGATCAGCAGACGGTCCCCCCACGCGCCAAAGGATAGCCGGACATTGGCGTGGGAGAGGCTTTCGAGGAAGCGCAACACAAGCACCAGCAGCGGAAACTGCAACGGCGGCACCCCGATCAGCAGAGCGATAACCCCAAACCAGATAAACGCGATCAGATCGTCCAGAATGTGATTGCGATCGTCCGACCAGAAGGTCATTTGCCGCTGCGCATGATGGAGGGAATGCAACGCCCACCACCACCGAAACTGATGGGCCAGCCAGTGGCGCCAGTAGTCGGCGAAATCGAGGATGATGGCGTACAGAATGAACGTCAGGGTCTGCTGCCCCAAAAGCACGGGAAACAGCCGCTCCAGCGTCGGTGGAACCCATCCCTGGTCCGCGAGCATGCCGTTGACCGCCACCTGGGCGCGGTAGAACAGCACGAAGGTGACCAGCGGCAGCACACCGACACGAGAAATCACCGTATAGAGCGCGTCGACCCAAACCGCGCCGTTGTCATCCCAGCGCTCGACGGGCCGCCAGCGCTCCAGCGGCAGGCAGACGGCGAAGGTGATCACGACCTGACAGGCCCCATAGACCGCGAACAGGGCCCAACCGAAGGCAATGTCCTCCCACCGCATGAGCCCCAGCTGGTACAGCAAGGGGATCAGCAGCGTCTCCTGCACCCAGCCCGCGGCGAGGCCGAAGGGATCGTCCATCAGGGCACCGGCGCGGGCGCCTTGGGATTCAGGAACAGACCATGCGGGGAGCGCCCGACCGCGACGGTCTGGTAGGAACCCGTGGCGGGATCCAGCACCGCCACCTTTTCGGCCCAGCGACGCGTAATCCACAAACGGCCATCGGGGGCGAAATCGATGTCATCGGGTCCGCCCGGGATCGCATAGGAGCGAAGCGGCTTCAGCGTGGCGGCATCGAGTGAAACCGTCGTTCCCCCGGCCCGGTTGTTAACCCAGAGGATCTTGCGATCGGGCGACAGGAACAGATTGTGCGCCCCCTTGCCTGTGGGGATCTTCGCCACGACCTTCCCATCGGCCGGATCCACCTGCGCCACATAGTCCGTGCCCATGTCGGCGACCAACAGCTTTCCGTTCAGCCAAAGCACCCCCGCGGGCGTTTTTCCGACCGGCTGGTTCCAGAGAACGCCGAGCGTTTTCAGATCGATGCCGATCAAACGATCACTATCCTGCAACGTGATGTAAGCGGCGCCGGAATCCGGCGCGTATGCGATGTGGCTGGGCGTCGACACCACCGGAAACCGCTTCAGCAGCTTCATGCTGGCCGCGTCATAGACGTCGATCTGATTGCGCGCGAGACCGGCCACAGTCAAAAACCGCCCGTTCGGACTGAAGCCGAGCTGATACGGATCCGCCACCGTAAGCCGCTTCTGGATAGCACCCGTCGCAGGGTCGAGAAACAGCATCTCATTCCCCGCCGTGTCGCCGACCAGCAAGCTCTTGCCGTCGGGACTGAGAACCAGATGGTGCGGCTCACGCAGGACCGGGATGCGTTTGACCTCCTGCTGCGTGGTCATGTCCACGACACTGATGGATGCCCCAGCGGAATTGATGATAAAGGCGGCCCCGCCGGCCCGTGCGGTGACGGGGGCCAGTAGTAACATCAGAAACAGAATCAGCGCCTGCCGCATGGTTCGGCACCTCCGGGAAATAGAGCTATTCCCTACGCTGTTTCCCTCGAATCGGGCAAGCCGGGGGGACTGGCGAAGATCGCGGCGATGAGCGTGAACAACACACAGGCGGGGGTGGAAATCAGCACATTATCGGTGATACATTGCGCGGATAGCGCAATAAATATCAGGCGCACAATGCCCCGGTCAGACGCTGCCAATGGCCGGGATCGGCGCCAAACCCAGGCGGCGAAACCGACCAGCAGAAGGCCTCGCCCAACCTGCCCCCCTTCGACCTCGATGCGCAGATACTCATTATGGGCGGCCCAGGTGTGCAGAACCCGCGCAACCGGATCGCCCGGTGGGATAATCGCATTGCCTGCCCCAACGCCCCATCCGAACCACGGGGAGTCACGCGCGGCCGCTTCAAACACCGGCCACAACATATCCCGCCCACTCAAATGGCCCAGATCGGCATTCAACAGGCCGAACAGGCGGAGTTCAGTCAGGCTGCCGGACACGAAAACCAAAATAGGCGCGATGAGAGCCGCGATCAGCAGCAGCGGCAACCGCCGCCGGAAGGGCAAACCCGGCGCGGTGACACACAACAGCGCCAGAGCGATCAGCAGCGCCCCATACAGGAACGGCGCCCGCGCCCCGGTCAACAATAGGATGGTCATGTTCGCGACAATCAATGCAAGCGAACCAAGGCCGCCATCGCGGTAATGGCACAGCAAACTGGCATAAACCGCGGGCAGACAGACATTGGCCAGGAACGCGGGGTGCCCGAGCCCCGCGAGGCGCCAGCCCCCGCTCTGAATAAACAGGGGCCGCAGATGGGCCGCCGCCAGCAATGCACCACCCAGGACCGCCGCCACCGCGCACCATGGAATGACCCGGATCATGCGGGCCGCCCAGAATGGCGGCAGCCGAACCAGGCCGAACACAAATGGCGCGACCGACCCGACGATGGAGCGCAGGCTGTCCGCTGGCGTGAGCCCGGGTGCCAGGCCATGCACCAGCCCGACCGCCCCCATCACTATGAAGCAAAAGGCCGGGTTCAAAGGGTCGATCCGTGCCCCCCATCGCAGCGCGCAAATCAGCGCCAGGCCGATCTGCAGCGCCTTGATTCCGGCGATCGCGGGCTGGAAAGCCTCTGGCCCCACGAAGTCAGCGAGCGCCATTTCAAGGCTCATGCCCGCGATCAACACCCAGGCCGTGCAAAAGATGGTCGGGTGACAAATCACCAGAAAGATCACACTGGCGAGCATCGCCACGACCAGTCCGCCCCAAAACACCGCGGGCGCCACGGCGGCGATCGACAGGGTCGCGGCGATGAACAGCAGATGCAGGGCCATGGCCCCGATATGACGAAGAAAGGTTAAAGAACCCTTAACATCCGGAAAAATACTCTTTCCTCGGGCCACAACCAGCCGCTCAGGCAGGCCCAGAGACGTTGGACCACCCCTGGCGTGGCTGGCGGCCGGCGAGGAGTACGGGCCGAGACATCGGTCCTGGGGCTAGCGGAGCCCGTGAGCCCATCCACGGCCTGCCGAATGCGGCCACGGGCGCGGTGCAGCAGCACGCGTTGGTTTTCCGCGGTGATACCGAGCAGTTCGCAAGCTTCGTCGGCGTCGCGCCCTTCCATATCGCGGAGGATGATCACCGCCTTCTGCCCCGCGGGCAGGCGCTCGATCGCATCCTGCACATGGGCCCAGAGCTGGCGGCCACCAACGATCCGTTCAGGGTCGATTTCATCCCATAGGCGCGGGGCGTCGATCCAGTGGCCGTTCGGTTGAAACGCGGACGACGGCACCGCACGCTCGCCCGGTTGCCCCCCATCCAGCATCGCGGGAAGGCCGACCGTCCGGCCTTCTCGTCCGATCCGGGTGCGGGCGCGATTGAGAACAATGCTGAACAGCCAGGTAACCAGGCTGGAGCGCCCTTCAAACCGGCCGATACCCGAAAATACCGCCAGCCACGCATCCTGCACCACTTCCTCAGCCTGCGCCCGACTGCCAATGATCGCGGACGCCACCCCGATGAGGGAGGCATGGTAACGGCGGATCAATTGGCGATAGGCACCCTGATCCCCGGCACGCAGCCGGGCCAGATATGCGGGATCATCGAATTCGCTCAGGGCCATGCCGTCCTCGTCCCAATGTCCGCGACCCCATTCTCCACCACATTGGCGGATTGCCTGTAACGAGTATAAGTCAGGCGAGTCATACGGCCTAGCTCAACCCCGGATCGCACGAGGCTATCATCCCCACTTGTCGCGACATGTCCGAACTGGCGACGGACTATCTTGACGGCGCCCTGCCCTGGCGGGTTCGGCTGCGCGCCCGGGTTCACCTGTTGATGTGCCGCGCCTGCAGCGCTTACTACGACCAGATGCGCCGCGTCATCCAGCTCCTGGCCGGCGGGCCGCGCGAGGCGCCGCCGCAGGCGGTGGAGGACAGGATCCTTGACGCCCTTGGCCATGGCCATGGGGGACCAGGTCACCGCGATGGATAATCAGCGCGGCGTACGCACAGCGTTTTAGCATGATCTGCCAATAAAATTGCCATTCGTTGTTTTTGTCCCACATTGTCTAGGAGAGTGCTTAATCTCCTGGCATGCATTGGCTTTCTCACCTTTCGAGTCCGCGCGTTAACTTTTTATTAACTTTTCGCGCGTATGCTTCCTCCTTCGTAGCCGCCCACTTTGGTCGGCTGCCTGAGGAGGAGCCAGGGCCGATGCACATACTGTTACGGCGAATCGGAACGATTTTCTTCGCTCCGAACGTCCCGGGTACGCTAGCACTCCTGGTGTGCTTGGCGGGGACTCCCCATATCAACCACAGCAAAGGAGCGGTTCATGCATTCGCTCGATGACATCTTCACTGCCTATGCCCGCGGTTTCGAAGCCCATCGCGAAACCGAAATGTCGCTGGCAGAATATCTGGACGGTTGCCGCGATAATCCCATGATGTACGCCACCGCGACCGAGCGCCTGCTGGCCGCGATCGGTGAGGCGGAAATGCTGGATACGTCCAAGGACGCCAGGCTTGGGCGCATCTTTATGAATCGGACCATTCGGGTTTATCCCGCATTTTCCGAATTCTACGGCATGGAAGAGACCATCGAACGGATCGTCGGGTTCCTGCGTCACGCGGCGCAAGGTCTCGAAGAACGTAAGCAGATCATGTACTTGCTCGGCCCCGTCGGCGGCGGAAAATCGTCTTTGGCAGAACGGCTGAAGGCCTTGATGGAAGCCCACCCGATCTACGTGCTGAAAGCCGGCGACGAGCTCAGCCCGGTGTTCGAGAGCCCGCTGGGCCTGTTCGACCCCGATCGCACGGGCCGTCTGCTGGAAGAACGCTATGGCATACCCCAGCGGCGCCTGACGGGAATCATGAGCCCCTGGTGTTTGAAGCGGCTCGACGAATTCAACGGCGATATCTCCCAATTTCGGGTCCAGCGCATCATGCCGTCCCGGCTGCGCCAGATCGGCGTCGCCAAGACCGAGCCAGGCGATGAGAATAACCAGGATATCTCGTCCCTCGTCGGTAAAGTCGATATCCGCAAGCTGGAGATGCATTCCCAGAATGATCCCGATGCCTACAGCTATTCCGGTGGGCTCAATCGCGCCAACCAGGGCATGCTCGAATTCGTCGAGATGTTCAAAGCGCCGATCAAGATGCTGCATCCGCTGCTCACCGCGACGCAGGAAGGCAATTACATCGGAACCGAGAATATTGGGGCCATCCCATTTTCCGGTATTATCATGGCCCACTCCAATGAGGCGGAGTGGCAGACATTCAGGAACAATAAGAACAACGAAGCCTTCATCGACCGTATTTACGTGATCAAGGTGCCGTATTGCCTGCGCGTATCGGAAGAGCAGAAAATCTATGAGAAACTGGTCAGCCGATCGGAACTGGGCGCGGCGCCTTGCGCGCCTGGCACACTGGAGATGCTGGCACGGTTCTCGGTTCTGTCCCGGCTGAAGAAGCATGAGAATTCGACCCTGTATTCCAAGATGCGGGTCTACGACGGCGAAAGCCTGAAGGAGACCGATCCACGCGCGCGCAGCTTGCAGGAATACAAGGACAACGCCGGCATGGAAGAAGGCATGGACGGTGCCTCGACCCGTTTTGCCTTCAAGGTGCTCGCGGCAACATTCAACCATGATACGACGGAAGTGGCGGCGGACCCGGTGCATCTGATGTATGTGCTGGAACAGTCCATCCGGCGGGATCAGATGCCGCAGGAAACCGAAAAGCGGTACCTGGAATTCATCAAGGGCGAACTGGCACCGCGTTATGCCGAGTTCATCGGCAACGAAATCCAGAAAGCCTATCTGGAATCGTATCATGATTATGGACAGAACCTGTTCGACCGCTACGTGTCGTACGCTGACGCCTGGATCGAGGACATCGATTTCAAGGATGCCGACACCGGACAATTGCTCAGCCGCGAACTGCTCAATCAGGAGCTGACCAAAGTCGAAAAGCCCGCGGGAATCGCCAACCCGAAGGATTTCCGCAACGAGGTTGTGAAATTCTGCCTTCGCGCCCGGGCCAACAACAACGGCAAGAACCCATCCTGGACCAGCTATGAAAAGGTCCGGGAAGTGATTGAGCGCCGCATGTTCAGCCACGTCGAAGAGTTGCTGCCTGTCATCAGCTTTGGCTCCAAAAAGGACGGAGAGACAGAGAAGAAGCACACCGAGTTCGTGGAGCGCATGACCGGGCGCGGGTACACCGAGCGTCAGGTCCGCCGCCTGGTTGAGTGGTACATGCGGGTCAAGCAGGCCAGCTGAAGGGGACGCGTTCAGACCGAGAGACTTCATGGATCGCTGACATGCATATCGTTGATCGCCGCCTGAACCCGGGCGGCAAAAGCCTCGCCAACCGGCAGCGTTTCATTCGTCGCGCCAAATCGCTGATCAAGAAGTCCGTGCATGAGGCCTCCGGCGGACGGAGTATCAAGGACGGAGATTCGGGCGGCGAACTGGTTCTGCCGGGTCAGGGCGTGCGGGAACCGTCGTTGCGCCGCGCTGCGACGGGCGGCATTCGTGATCATGTCCTGCCTGGCAACAAGGACTACGTGACGGGGGATGAAATCCCGCGGCCA
Organism: uncultured Acetobacteraceae bacterium; assembly: GCA_903918315.1. GTDB lineage: Bacteria > Pseudomonadota > Alphaproteobacteria > Acetobacterales > Acetobacteraceae > Rhodopila. The sequence goes on from CAIXEA010000170.1 coordinate 24,245, forward strand.
GACGGCGGTGGCGGCGGCAGCGGATCGCAAGGAAGCGACGACGGTGGGGGCGAAGACGAATTCCGCTTCGCCCTGTCGCGCGACGAATATGTCGACATGTTTCTGGATGATCTGGAACTCCCTGACCTCGCCAAGCGCCGGATCGTCAACACCGAAGTCGTCAGCTACCAACGCGCGGGGTATTCCGTCAGCGGATCCCCCACCAACCTGGCACTGATGCGGACCGTGCGGAACAGCCTTTCCCGCCGCATAGCGCTGCATCGGCCGAAAGCCGAAGAGATCGAACAGTTACGCGACGAAATTGCCGCGCTCGCGCCGGATGCGCGGGAGCTCCGCGCCACGCTGGAAGAGGAGCTTGCCCGCAAACTTCGCAAGACAACATTGATTCCCTATATCGATCCCTTGGATGTGCGTTACAAGCGCTTCGACCCGCAACCACGCCCGGCCGCCCAGGCGGTGATGTTTTGCCTGATGGACGTGTCGGGTTCGATGACCGAACACATGAAGGATTTAGCCAAGCGGTTCTATATCCTTCTGTATATCTTTCTGAAGCGCCGGTACAAAAACGTCGATCTGGTCTTCATCCGTCACACACATACCGCGTCAGAAGTCGATGAGGACACCTTCTTCAACAGCCCGGAAACCGGCGGTACCGTGGTCTCCACCGCGTTGGAGGAAATGCGCCGTGTGATCGCGGATCGCTATGACCCCGCCGCCTGGAATATCTATGGCGCACAGGCGTCCGATGGCGACAACACGGCGTCCGACAACGAGCGCACAGTCAATCTGCTTCTGCAACACATCCTGCCATCCTGCCAGTATTACGCCTATCTGGAAGTCGGCCGCGATGTCGAGCATTTCCCGCCTGGCTTCATCCGGCGCGACAGCGATCTCTGGCAGACCTACGACGCCGTCGTGAAATCCGGGGCGCCTCTGGCCATGCGTAAGGTCGGGCACCGGCGGGATATTTACCCGGTTTTCCGGGAGCTGTTTGCCCGCAAAGTTGGGTCGGAGGCCGCCACCGCATGAGCACGACACTCAAAACCCCGCGGCCCCTGTTCGAAGGGGCGGATTGGGAGTTTGCCACCGTCCAGCGCTGCCATGACGCGATACAGGCCATCGCCGTTGGCGAGATGGGCCTGGATGTCTATCCCAACCAGATCGAAGTGATCGGCACCGAGCAGATGCTCGACGCTTACTCCTCCATTGGGATGCCGTTGTTCTACAAACACTGGTCGTTCGGCAAGCATTTCGCCCGCGATGAAGCCATGTACCGGGCGGGAATGCAGGGTTTAGCATATGAAATCGTTATAAATTCCAATCCTTGTATCAGTTATATCATGGAGGAAAACAGCGCCACGATGCAGACGCTGGTGATCGCACACGCGGCGTTCGGGCATAACCATTTTTTCAAGAACAACTATCTGTTCAAACAGTGGACCGATGCGGATGGGATTCTGGATTACCTGGAATTCGCCCGCGATTACATCCTGTCCTGCGAAGAGCGTTATGGTGAAACCGCGGTTGAAGCGCTGCTGGATGCGGCACACGCGCTCATGAGTCATGGGGTTCACCGTTATCCACGGGCACGGGCGACGAACCTGCGCATGGAAGAAAAGCGGGAACGGGAACGGCGGCTCCATGACGAGCAGGTTTTCAACGACCTCTGGCGCACGGTGCCAGGCCAAAGCTCGGTCCGTCTGGATCCCACAGCGCTTGAGCGCCGCCGTGCGCTCTTGCAATTACCACAGGAGAATATCCTCTATTTCCTCGAAAAATCAGCCCCGCGCCTGGCGCCCTGGCAGCGTGAAGTCCTGCGGATTGTCCGTCAGATCGCCCAGTATTTCTATCCGCAGAGCCAGACGAAGCTGATGAATGAGGGCTGCGCCACCTTCGTTCACTACAAGATCATGAACCGGCTGCACGAAACCGGGCAACTGACCGACGGCGCGATGGTCGAATTTCTTCGGTCCCACACCAATGTCGTCTTCCAACCCGACTTCGATGACCGCCGCTACGCGGGGATCAATCCCTATGCGCTCGGCTTCGCGATGATGCAGGACATTGAGCGGATTGTTACCGAGCCTACCGCCGAGGATCAGCAATACTTCCCGGATATCGCGGGAACGGGTGATGCGATGGCGGTGTTGCGCGACATCTGGGCCAATTACCGGGACGAAAGCTTCATCCTTCAGTTCATGAGCCCACGAATCATCCGGCAATTCGGCCTGTTCCACCTGCATGACAACGCGGATACGCCCAACATGAAGGTGAAGGCCATTCATGACGAGATGGGGTATCGCGCGATCAAACGGACGCTGGCCCGCCACTATGACGTTGCCTGGAATACACCGGACATACAGGTCGTGGATGTCGACCTCGCCGGGGATCGCAAGCTCATCGTCCACCACCGCGCGATGAACAAGATCCCGCTGGACGAACGTGACGCCAAGCTGGTCTTGCAGCACCTGGCGGATCTCTGGGGTTACGATGTGGTGATGAAAGAGATCGACAGTGAGACCGACACACTCATGAAAGAGCATGTCGCCTCACCGCGATCCGGGGCGCTGGGTGGGTAATCCCAGGGCTTACTTCATCACCCATTCATTGAGATCGATGCGCGGCATTTCAAATCGATCCGTCACGCGGGAATACCAGCCAGCGCCGTGCATGCGGCCGATGAGATCCAGCTTCGGCGTATCGATGTAGCAGCGTTCCGCGTCGAGCACGCAATCATCCTGTACATAGATGGCAAGCACCTTGCCCAGCACAACGGCGCGATCGGTTCCGACATCGACAATCACAAGCCGCTCACACTCCATGGCGACCGGCGCTTCGGCGATGCGGGGCACTTTGATGTGTTTGGACGGGGCGGTGGTCAGCCCGGCCTGCTTCAGTTCATCGACGCCGCGCGGGAAATCGATCGCCGTGACATTCATCGGTTCCGCCAGTGCGTAACTGCACAGGTTGACGACAAATTCGCCGGTGCGCCGGATGTTTCCGCCGGTATCCTTCACATCGCCGGGTGCGCGTCCTCCAATTCCAAATGCGATGATCGGTGGATTTCCGGACATGGCATTGAAGAACGAGAAGGGCGCGGCGTTGACGGTGCCGTCGGTATCCTGGGTCGTAACCCAGGCGATCGGGCGGGGGCCGATCGTGGCCACCAGAAGCTTGTAGACGTCTTTGCTCGAGGTATCGGCGAAGTCGAAGAGCATGATATGTTCCTTAGGGGATGCGGACGGTTGGACCGTACCGAACAACCCCGGGGAGTCAATCGGTTGCGTCGCCCGGATCTGGCCCTTCGATGGCCATGACATGCATGTTCAGCTTGACCAGCACCTTGTTCAGTGCCGTCCACTCCGCCCGCGTCAGGCCTTGGGCCAGGGTGGCTTCGATTTCTTGCGCCAACGGTACAACCCCGCCATGGACCGTGGTTCCCTTTCGGGTCAGCCGCAACAGCCGACCGCGGCCATCTTTCGGATCCGGGCTTTGTTTCAACAGCCCCCTGGCCACCAGAGTGGCTGCGGCCCGGCTCACTTTGACCTTATCCATCGCCGCGTAGGCGCCAACCATCGTGGGCGACAACGTTCCGAATTGGCCGATTATGGCGAGCACGCGCCATTCCGGGATTGTCAGGCCAAACTGCGTCGAATACTGCTTGGCGAACAACCGCGAGACGCGATTACTCGTCACTGACAACCTGTAAGGGAGAAAACCCTCCAGATTGAAACCGTCCTGCATCGCCTTGTCATCGGAATTTGATTTCATTTACAACGACTCCCCAGTCAGGTAGGATTATAGGTCAAATTGCTATTGCCGCAAGCAAACGGCGCTAACCCATCTTATTCATCGCATGGCAGGGATTCGCGAACGGACATGGCGCAAACATATGGAATCGTTCAGTGATTGGTTGCTTACACCCACACCGAACGCCGGACATAATCCGCCATGCCCGCCACCGATGAGG
>CAIXEA010000171.1 GCA_903918315.1 uncultured Acetobacteraceae bacterium
ATTCCTGGGCCAGGAACAGCTGGAAGCGGGAGCTGTCGAGCACGCCGGCCATGCCGACGACGCGGTTGGCGGGCAGGCCCGACTTTTCCTTCATCACCCACACCATCGCATCCAGCGGGTTGGTGATGCAGATCACGAACGCGTTCGGGCAGTGGGTCTTGATGCCCTCGGCCACTTCGGCGATCACGCCGGCGTTCTTGCCGATCAGATCGTCGCGCGACATGCCGGGCATGCGCGGGAAGCCGGCGGTGACGATCACCACGTCGGACCCGGCGATCTGCGCGTAATCCTTCGTGCCGATCATGTTCGAGTCGAACCCGTCGACCGGGCCGGATTGCATGATGTCCAGCGCTTTACCGGCGGCGACACCGGGGAACACGTCGAACATAACGACGTCGCCCAGTTCTTTCAGGCCGATCAAATGGGCGAGCGTGCCGCCGATGTTGCCGGCGCCGATGAGGGCGATCTTGTTGCGGGCCATGGTATGGGTCCTTCCGAGGGGGAGAAATTCGCCCCCTCGCTAGCCCATTGGCCCGCATCCGACAAGACAGTGCAGTGCAACATCGTCGCCGGAGCGGGGGGTTACCCCTCCGATTGCGGTCCCTCCAGCGTCACGCCCACGAAAGCCGGTGTTCCATGCCGCAGGACCCGCAGGGCCAGCGACGTGTTCTTGCCGTCGATCGCACCGCGAATGGCCTTCACCGCCTCGGCCGGGGAGCCGACCGCGCGCCGATCAACCGAGGTGATGACGTCGCCGGGGTGCAAGCCGGCCATTGCCGCGGGTGAGCCGGGTTCGACTCCACGGATCACCGCGCCTTCGGTGCCCTCCGGCACCTCCAGCCGGTCCCGCAGTTCGGGCGACAGCGGTGCCAGCGCCAAACCGATCCGTGGGCCTTTCGCGGCCGCGTTTTCGTCCGCCGCGGCTTGGCGGTCCTCCGGCAACTGTCCGACCTTGACCACGATTTCCTTGGACTTGCCGTCATGCAGCACTGTCAGACGGGCCTCCTGACCCGGTGCGACCGCCGCGACGTTCAGCGCGAGGTCCTTGGGATTGGCGATTTTCTGTCCGTTTACCGCTTGGACGACATCGCCGGGTTCGAGCCCTGCCGCCGCCGCGGGCCCCTTCGGCAACACGCCGGCCAGCAGCGCGCCCCCGTTTTCCGGCACATGCATCGCCTTGGCGGTGGCCCCGGTCAGCGGCTGGGCCTCGACCCCGATAAAGCCGCGTGTGACCTGGCCGGATTTCTCCAACTGCCCCGCTACCGTCCGGATCATATCCGACGGGATCGCGAAACCGATCCCGACGCTGCCACCGGATGGCGAGTAGATCGCGGTGTTCATGCCGATCACCTTGCCGTCCTGGGTGAATAGCGGTCCGCCGGAGTTGCCGCGGTTGATCGGGGCGTCCACCTGGATGAACTGGTCGTAGGGGCCGGATCCGATGTCGCGGCTGACGGCGGACACGATGCCGGCCGTGACGGTGCCACCCAGGCCGAACGGGTTGCCCATCGCCACCACCCATTCCCCGGGTTTCACGTCGCGGGACTGGCCGAGTTCGATGTAGGGCAGCTTGCGGTCGGTCGTGACCTTGATCACCGCGATGTCGGTGCGCGAGTCGCGTCCCAGCACTTTG
>CAIXEA010000172.1 GCA_903918315.1 uncultured Acetobacteraceae bacterium
ACACATCGGAAAAACGCATCCGACGGATCCCTTCGTGAATGCGTGCCCGGTCCATCTGTGCCCCCGTTCCTCACAGGGCAGATGACCGGACACGTCACGAGCTACAAACACCGGACAGATCACGAGCTAGCCACAAACTGCCATGCCCCCCTTGAGCGCGCCATCGCCCAACCGCACACTCCGGCCGAACCGGAGACAGCGTCATGAACCCCCGAGACCTTCCCTTCGACGCCCATGCCATGCTGGACGGCCTGCGGACCTGGGTGGAATGCGAAAGCCCCACCTACGACGCGGCCGCGGTCAATCGCATGATGGACATCGCCACCCGCGACCTGATCGTCGCCGGCGCGCGGACCGAGCGGGTGGCCGGGCGACTCGGCTTCGGGGATTGCGTGCGCGCCAGCTTCCCGCATCCGCGCGCCAGCGAACCCGGCATTCTCGTGATGGGGCATCTCGACACCGTGCATCCCATCGGCACGCTGAACACATTGCCCTTCCGCCGGGACGGCAACCGTGCCTGGGGGCCGGGCATCCTGGATATGAAAGGCGGCAACTACCTGTCGCTGGAAGCCATTCGCCAGCTCGTGCGGGCCGGGGTGCGGACCAACCTGCCGATCACGGTGCTGTTCACGAGTGATGAGGAGGTCGGCAGCCCCTCGACCCGCGACCTGATCGAGGCCGAGGCCGCGCGCCATCGCTTCATTCTGGTGCCCGAGCCGGCCCGCCCCGATGGCGGCGTGGTGACCGGGCGCTATGCGATCGCGCGCTTCAACCTCGAAGCCACCGGCGTCCCCAGCCATGCCGGGGCGCGTTTGGCCGAGGGCCGATCGGCTATCCGTGAAATGGCACGCAAGCTGATCGAGATCGAGGACATGACGACCGAGGACTGCACCTTCTCCGTCGGCGTCATCCATGGCGGGCAATGGGTCAACTGCGTCACCACCACCTGCACCGGGGAAGCGCTGAGCATGGCCAAACGCCAGGAGGACCTCGATCGCGGCGTGGAGGCGATGCTGTCGCTGCGCGCCACCGGCAACGACGTGCAGTTTAAGGTCTCCCGCGGGGTCACCCGCCCGGTGTGGGAGACGAATCCGGCCGGCATGGCGCTGTATGAGGTCGCGCGCGGCATCGCGGCCGAACTGGGCTACCATATCAATCCGCAGAGCTCGGGCGGCGGGTCGGATGGCAATTTCACCGGCGCGATGGGTCTGCCGACGCTGGACGGGCTGGGCGTTGCGGGCGCGGGCGCGCACACGCTGGACGAGCACATCATGGTGGACAGCCTGGCGTATCGCGGGAAGCTGATGGCGGGATTGCTGGCGACGCTGGGGTAGCGAAAACCAGCCACGGATTCGTTTATTCAACCCTGTCACCCTGTCCAGCCCGACCACCATCACGCCTGAACAGGGGGGAGTCGGTTGGGTCGGCGCGAAGACTGCTGAGCCATACCAACCCGCCTGGTGACTGGCGTACGGGCGACCGTTTCCCGTCATACCGGCGGCAGCGGGGCTTCGTCGATGCGTCAATATCGATACAATACCGTATCAGACCATCTGAACTGTGGATAACTCGACTTCGTAAATAACATACAAATATTCCTGGATTCCATCACACGTCTTGTGTAGGAATGACCAAGTATTCGGTGCCACGGATCATCCCGGCCACCCAGTGCGCGTTGCGGCGCTCCATATCGGAGGAGGATAGCGATGAAACACACAGTATCAGGCCTCATTGCCCTGCTTGGCTTTGCCGCCGTCCCTGGGATCGCGCAAGCGGCTCTATCGTTCAGCACATTCGTTGGAGCCGGGGCGATCAGTGCCGCCGAATCCGGGATCAATTCGACGATCGCCTTCGCCTATACCGGCACCGGCTTCGTCGGCTCGGTTTATGTCGGGCCGACCAACAACCAGCTCTATTCGACCGATCTCAGTGGTGGCAACGTCGCGCCCTATGGTCAGCCCATCCCGGATTTCTCGAGTGAGGTGGTCCTCGGGGTCGGACTGGGCAAAGGCGGATTCGCGGCGGGCACGGTGTACGCCGGTAACGGCGCGGACGGCACCATCTACCGGGTCCCGGCGAGCGGTGTCCCGACGCTGTTTGCCTCCTTGCCTGATGAACTCAATATCCGCCAGATCTTCATGGATCCCGGTACGACCTTCGGTGGCAACATGCTGGTCTCGACCAGCTTCGGCGATATCTATTCGATTTCCTCGAATGGCACGGTTACGATGCTGGCCACCATCGGGGTGGACACGGAGGGTATGGACATCGCGTCCAACCGGTTCGGGCCGCTGTCCGGCAGCCTGCTCGTCGCGTCCGAGGGCTCGGGGGAGCTGAATGCCATCGACCCCATCACGCACGACGTCACGTTGGTCGCCAGTGGCCTGACCCAGGCCGAGACCGTCCTCACCGTGCCAGCGAATGCATGCTCGCCCTCCAGTTCGATCGAAGGCTTCTACGTTGCCAACTATCCGAACAACATCCAGTTCGCGTCCAGCGCGCAGTTTTGTGACTACGTCGGCGATACCATCGTCACCGGCGAGTTCGATTCCAATTCACAGGTCGTCGCCATCCACTGGAACGGGACCAGCTACACAACGACGCTTATCGGCACCCTGCCGGACCAGGCTGAAGACGGCATCTTCGTCACCACCGAGCGCGTGATCGACTTGACCAGCGTCCCCGAACCCGCGACGCTGGCCCTGTTCGGGGTCGCCCTGCCCGGCCTCGCTTGCGCGGTCCGCCGCCGGACGTAAAAGTACCGCCTGAGCGTCCCGGAACCGCGCGTGTCGAAAAGCGGGCGAAGGAACATCCCCCGTTTTCTCACGCCTGTTGTTCGCCCATGGCGCCAGGAGCGTCCCGCACGGTACTCCCATGCCAGGAACCGCCTTGTCGGGGCGGCGCTTCCTCGCTTACGCTGCACTGCGGCAGCATTCTTGCCAAATCGCGCGCGCTTGGGCAAAAGGGCTTCTTGCGCATTGCGCTGTATTGTTACGCCGGGAGAAGAGAGTGGCGATGGACGAGGTTGTTAGACAAGGCCTGTACGACCCGCGCAACGAGCATGACGCCTGCGGCGTCGGCTTCGTCGTGAATATCAAAGGTCGAAAGTCCAACGACATTATCGCCCAGGGGCTGAAAATCCTGGAGAATCTCGATCACCGCGGTGCGGTGGGCGCGGATCCGCTGATGGGCGATGGCGCTGGCTGCCTGATCCAGATCCCCGACGCGCTGCTGCGCGGCTGGGCATCGGCCACGGGCGTGACCCTGCCGGATGCCGGCCGCTATGCCGTCGCGATGTGCTTCCTGCCGCAGGATCAGGCCGCGCGCGACTACGCGGTGAAGCATTTTGGGGAGGTCGTGGCCAAAGAGGGCCAGACCCTCATTGGCTGGCGCGATGTGCCAACCACCATCGATGGCCTGGGGGAGGCGGTGATCGCCTCCATGCCGGTGATCCGCCAGGCGATCATTGGCGCCAGCGCCAAGATCAAGGACCAGGACGCGTTCGAGCGGAAGATCCTCGCGATCCGCAAGCAAATCCTGAACAACATCCGCGCGGTGGCGGAAAAGCGGGCCATGCCCGGCCTGGGCGAGCTGTATATGCCGTCCTTCTCCACCCGCACCGTCGTCTACAAGGGCCTGCTGCTCGCCACCCAGGTCGGCAGCTTCTACGACGATCTGGGCGATCCGCTCTGCGCCTCGGCGCTGGCGCTGGTGCATCAGCGCTTCTCGACCAACACCTTCCCGTCCTGGAAGCTGGCGCATCCCTACCGGTTCCTGGCGCATAACGGCGAAATCAACACCGTCCGCGGCAACGTCAACTGGATGTATGCGCGGCGGCGGTCGATGGCGTCGGATCTGATCGGGCCGGACCTCGATAAGATGTGGCCGATCATCCCGCATGGCCAGTCCGATACCGCGTGCATCGATAACGCGTTGGAAATCCTGGTCGCCGGCGGCTATTCGCTGTCGCACGCGATGATGATGCTCATACCGGAAGCCTGGGCGGGCAATCCGCTGATGGATACCGAGCGCAAGGCCTTCTACGAATATTACGCCGCCCTGATGGAGCCCTGGGACGGCCCCGCCGCCATCGCCTTCACCGACGGCCGCCAGATCGGTGCCACGCTCGACCGCAACGGCCTGCGCCCGGCGCGCTATGTCATCACCGACGACGACCATGTGATCATGGCCTCCGAATCCGGGGTGCTGCCGGTGCCGGATGAGAAAATCCTGCGCAAGTGGCGCCTGCAGCCGGGCAAGATGCTGCTGATCGACCTGGAAGAAGGCCGCATCATCGACGACGCGGAGATCAAGGCGAAGCTCGCCAGCGAACACCCCTACGCGGAATGGCTCAAGGAAACCCAGTTCAAGCTGGAAGACCTGCCGGAAGCCGATGACCACGCCACCCCGGCGCGGCCGAACAACATGGAAGAGTTGCTGCGCCAGCAGCAGGCCTTCGGCTACACGCAGGAAGACATCAACTTCTTCCTCGAACCGATGGGCCGTGAGGGCGATGACCCCATCGGCTCCATGGGCACCGACGCGCCGATCGCGGTGCTGTCGAACAAGGCCAAGCTGCTCTACCACTATTTCAAGCAGAACTTCGCCCAGGTGACCAACCCGCCGATCGACCCGATTCGCGAAGAGCTGGTCATGTCGCTCGTGTCGATGATCGGCCCGCGTCCGAACCTGCTTGGGCACCACGCCGGCAATCACTACCGGCTGGAAGTCTCTCAGCCTATCCTGACCAACACGGATCTGGAGAAGATCCGCAACATCGACGGTCAGGCCGGCGGCGCGTTCCGGACCAAGACCATCGACACCACCTGGCCCGCCAAGGACGGCGCGGACGGGATGGAAAAGGCGATCGAGCGCATCTGCCGCGAGGCGACCGACGCCGTGCTGGCGGATCATAACATCCTGATCTTGTCCGATCGCGCCGTGTCCTCGGATCGCATCCCCATCCCGGCGCTGCTGGCGACGGCGGCGATGCACCACCATCTGATCCGCCAGGGCCTGCGCACCAGCACGGGTCTGGTCGTCGAAACGGGCGAAGCGCGGGAAGTGCACCACTTCTGCGCTCTGGCCGGCTACGGCGCGGAGGCGATCAACCCCTACCTCGCCTTCGAAACGCTGGAGCAGATCCGCGTCCAGACCGGCATGGCTCTGTCGGCCTATGACGTTCGCAAGAACTTCATCAAGGCCATCGGCAAGGGCATCATGAAGGTGATGTCCAAGATGGGCATCTCCACCTACCAGTCCTATTGCGGCGCGCAGATCTTCGACGCCGTCGGCCTGTCGTCTGAATTCGTGGAAAAGTGCTTCACCGGCACCGCGACCACGATCGAAGGCGTGGGCTTCGCCGAAGTCGCGGCCGAGGCGGTCGCCCGCCACCAGTCCGCGCATGGCGACAATCCGATCTACCGCGACATGCTCGATGTCGGCGGCGATTACGCCTTCCGCCTGCGCGGTGAGGCGCATGCCTGGACGCCGGAATCGGTGGGCCATCTGCAACACGCCGTGCGCGCCAACTCGCCGCAACAGTTCCGCGCCTTCACCCAGTCCATCGACGATCAGAGTGAGCGTCTGCTGACCATCCGCGGCCTGATGAAGTTCAACTTCGCGGCCGAACCGGTGCCCTTGGAAGAAGTCGAGTCCGCCAAGGATATCGTCAAGCGCTTCGCCACCGGCGCGATGAGCTTCGGGTCCATCAGCCGCGAAGCCCACACCACGCTCGCCATCGCCATGAACCGCATTGGCGGCAAGTCCAACACCGGTGAGGGCGGCGAAGAAGCCGATCGCTATGTGCGTCTGCCGAACGGCGACTCCGAGCGGTCGGCCATCAAGCAGGTGGCGTCCGGCCGCTTCGGCGTGACGACCGAGTATCTGGTCAATGCCGACGATATCCAGATCAAGATGGCGCAGGGCGCGAAGCCCGGCGAGGGCGGGCAGCTGCCGGGCCACAAGGTCGACAAGAACATCGCCAAGGTCCGCCATTCGACGGCGGGCGTCGGCCTGATCTCCCCGCCGCCGCATCACGACATCTACTCGATCGAGGATCTGGCGCAGCTCATCCACGACCTGAAGAACGCCAATACCAAAGCCCGCATCTCCGTGAAGCTGGTCTCGGAAGTCGGCGTCGGCACGGTCGCGGCGGGCGTCGCCAAGGCGCGCGCGGATCATGTGACGATCTCCGGCTACGAAGGCGGCACGGGCGCGAGCCCGCTGACCTCGCTGACGCATGCCGGCTCGCCCTGGGAGATCGGCCTGGCCGAGACCCAGCAGACCCTGGTGCTGAACGGACTGCGCGGCCGCATCGCGGTGCAAGTCGATGGCGGTCTGCGCACCGGGCGCGACGTGGTGGTCGGGGCGCTGCTGGGGGCCGATGAGTTCGGCTTCGCCACCGCGCCGCTGATCGCCGCCGGCTGCATCATGATGCGCAAGTGCCATCTGAACACCTGCCCCGTTGGCGTCGCGACGCAGGACCCGATCCTGCGCAAGCGCTTCACCGGCACGCCGGAGCACGTCATCAACTTCTTCTTCTTCATCGCCGAAGAAGTTCGCGCGTTGATGGCGCAACTCGGCTTCCGCAGCTTCAACGAAATGGTTGGGCAGGTTGGCAAGCTCGACATGCGCGACGCGGTCGAGCACTGGAAGGCGCATGGCGTCGACCTGAGCAAGATCCTGTATCAGCCGGTGCTGAAGCCGGGCATCTCGGTGTTCCACAACGACACCCAGGACCATCACCTGGAGAAGGCGCTGGATCAGGAGTTGATCGCCGCGGCGGCCGAGGCGCTCGATAAGGGCACCCCGGTGCGCATCGACCGCGCGGTCCGCAACGTCAACCGCACCGTCGGTGCCATGCTGTCGGGGGAAATCGCCCGCCGCTATGGCCATGCCGGCCTGCCGGAGGACACGATCTCGGTCAACCTGACGGGCACGGCGGGTCAGAGCCTCGGCGCCTTCCTGGCGCGCGGCGTGTCGCTGACCCTGACGGGCGACGGCAACGACTATGTGGGCAAGGGCCTGTCCGGCGGCCGCGTCGTCGTGCGCCAGCCCTTGGCCAGCACGCGCGACCCGCAGCAGAACATCATCGTCGGCAACACCGTGCTGTACGGTGCGGTCGCGGGTGAGGCCTATTTCCAGGGCGTCGCCGGTGAACGTTTCGCGGTGCGCAACTCCGGCGCTATCGCGGTCGTCGAAGGCTGCGGCGATCACGGCGCCGAATACATGACCGGCGGCGTGGTGCTGGTGCTGGGCGATACCGGGCGCAATTTTGCCGCGGGTATGTCTGGTGGCATCGCCTATGTTTACGATCCCTCCAGCCGCTTCAAGGCGCTGTGCAACATGGCGCAGGTCGATCTGGAAGCCATCGGACCCGCGGATGCGGCCGATGGCCCCGGCCGCCCGCGCCACCGCTCGCTCAGTGTCGAGGACAACGGCATGGGCGATCCGCTGCGCTTCGATGCAGAACGGCTGCGCATCCTGATTGAGCGGCATCTCCTGTTCACCGGCAGCGCCCGGGCGCGTGAGATCCTGGACAATTGGGACACCGCGATGGGCCAGTTCGTTAAGGTGATGCCGCGCGATTACCGGCGTGCCTTGACCGATCTGCGCGCGGAGCAACTGGCGGCCGAGTAAGGCCGCCAGCCCGTCTTTCCGACATGACCGCCTGCCGGCCAGCCCGGCGGGAATGCAAAATTCCTGGAGACGACCATGGGCAAGCCCACTGGATTTCTTGAGATCGACCGGCAGGACCGCACCTACCAGAAGTCCGAATCCCGCGTGACGAACTTCAAAGAGTTCATTCAACCTCTGGCCGCGGATGCGCTGACCGGCCAGGCCGCGCGTTGCATGGATTGCGGCATCCCGTTCTGTCACAACGGCTGTCCGGTCAACAACATGATCCCGGACTGGAACAATCTGGTTTACCGCGACCAGTTCCAGAACGCGCTGACGGTGCTGCACTCCACCAACAACTTCCCGGAATTCACCGGCCGCATCTGCCCTGCCCCGTGCGAGGCATCCTGCACTCTGAACATCGACGACAGCCCCGTCACCATCAAGACGATCGAATGCGCCATCGTCGATCGCGGGTGGGACGAAGGCTGGATCGTGCCGATGCCGGCCAGCCACCGCACCGGCAAGACGGTCGCCGTTATCGGTTCGGGCCCGGCCGGCATGGCCTGCGCGCAGCAGCTCGCCCGCGCCGGTCATTCCGTCACCCTGTTCGAGAAGAACGACCGGATCGGCGGTTTGCTCCGTTACGGCATCCCCGACTTCAAGATGGAAAAGCACCTGATCGACCGCCGCATCGACCAGATGACCGCGGAGGGCGTGGAATTCCGCACCAACGTCAATGTCGGCGTGACCATCACGGTCGATGAGCTGATCGCGCAATTCGACGCCGTGGTTCTGTCCGGCGGCGCCGAATGGCCGCGCGATCTCGCGGTGCCCAATCGCGCCATCGACGGCATCCATTTCGCGATGGACTTCCTGCGCCAGCAGAACAAGCGCAATGCGGGCGATGATGAGGCGACCGCCTCCGCCGGCGCGACGATCAGCGCCAAGGGCAAGCATGTCGTGGTTATCGGCGGTGGCGACACCGGCTCCGACTGCATTGGCACCTCGGCCCGGCAGGGCGCGGCTTCGATCACCCAGATCGAGATCATGCCGAAGCCGCCGGTGAAGGAAAACAAGGCCCTGACCTGGCCAGATTGGCCCAACAAGCTGCGGTCCTCGCATGCCCATGACGAAGGCTGCGCGCGCGACTGGTCAGTGCTGACGAAAGAAGCGATCAGCGAAAATGGCCGCGTCACGGCGCTGGATTGCGCGAAGGTGGAATGGGTGTCCGAAGGCGGCCGGATGCAGATGAAGGTCGTCCCGGGCAGCGATTTCCAGCTGAAGGCGGATCTGGTGCTGCTGGCGATGGGCTTCCTGGGGCCGAACAAGAATGATTTGCTCGATCAGGCCGGCGTGACGCTGGACCCGCGCGGGAATGTGCTGGCCGATACGGTCGAGTACAAGACCTCTCGCGAGAAGCTGTTCTCGGCTGGCGACATGCGCCGGGGCCAGTCACTGGTGGTCTGGGCGATCCGCGAGGGACGCCAGTGCGCCCGGTCGGTCGACCAGTTCCTGATGGGCAAGACGTCGCTGCCGCGGTGATCGTTGCTGAGGGATTGGTTGCGTTATGATCCCCGGCCGCGCCGCGGTGTCGTGCGGTTCGGCCGGGGGGACTGTTCGGTCGGTGGCGGATATGGCACGAAGTCGCGCTATCGCTTCGGACCGTAACGGATATCATTCCGCTCCTATGCCTCTTGCTTGAGTCCTGGATACCAGCCTTCGGTTATCCCGTTCTCACCTACGGTTATACCGCTCCTACCGTCATGGCCCGGCGTGTCCGGGCCCACGCTGCCAGCAGGGTGCCGCGACAGGGGGCCCGGACAAGCCGGGCCAAGACGGCAA
>CAIXEA010000173.1 GCA_903918315.1 uncultured Acetobacteraceae bacterium
CCTCATCGGTGGCGGGCATGGCGGATTATGTCCGGCGTTCGGTGTGGGTGTAAGCAACCAATCACTGAACGATTCCATATGTTTGCGCCATGTCCGTTCGCGAATCCCTGCCATGCGATGAATAAGATGGGTTAGCGCCGTCGCGCAAATAAACAGTGGCAGGCACACAGCGACCCATACAGCTACTGTTCCGCGGCGGTCGTGGGGCCAGTATTCGCGACAGTTCATTGCTTTGACGGAGGCTCTGGATCGCGGTTGACCTGAAGTATTCAGTATTTGGTTCAGGTGGCTGCCCATATTAAGTTTCATTGCAAACCCATATAAAATCGAGAACACTATTACCTCCTAACATTATGGGGCGTGGCTTCTGGCCACCCGTCACTTTGCTTCTGGCCACCCGTCACTTTGCCATATGTAGATTTATGTAACAGGGCTGATCGTATCGTGCAAGGGGGGCTCCCGGGTTTGCATGCCGCGGTCAATTTTCACGTTTGTGTGGAGGACAATCCTGATAGGGCGCTGCGTATTTCAGGGTCGTGAAACGGAGGTGAAAGTGTTTAGTAATTTATGAACGTTAATCAAAAAAAGACAAATATCTATCTCGATTCAGAAACGAATGGAATCGCCGTCGACTCGCCGCGATCCGCGTCCACCATCAACCCCTTGCGAGCGGCCCAAAACAGCTTCTGCCAATAGAGCGGCAGGATCGCGCCATCGTCCATGGCGACCCGCGTGGCTTCGCTGAGCAGGCGATTCCGCTTGCCTTCATCGAATTCCGCGGCGGCGAGGGCGAGCACGGAGTCGAACTGCTTGTTTGAATAGCGCGCGCGGTTCAGGGACCCCGTTCCCGCGGCGGCATCATAGCTGGCCAATACCCCGGTCAGGCCGTTCAGGGATGAGCTGGCGATACTGCCGTAGCTAAAATGGAAGACGCTGAATTTCCGCTGAGTGGCTTGCGGCGCGTAAACATTATACGGCAACACCTCCACCGCGTTCACCTTCAACCCGCCGCGGGTCAACATTTGCCCGAGTGCCTGGGTCAGCTGTGAATCATTGGGGAAGCGGTTGTTTGAGCCATGAATCGTGAGTCCGAAGCCATCGGGATAGCCGGCCTCCGCCAAAAGCGCTTTCGCGCCCACGGGATCGAACGCCATGGGTTTCAGGTCAGGATCGTGGCCACCCATCCCGGCGGGCACGATCTGCCCCGATGGCTCACCCGCGCCAAGCAAGACCCGCTCGGTGATCGCCGCGCGATTGATCATTTTCGACAGGGCCAGGCGAACACGGCGATCTTTCAGCGGGTTAACGGTCAGCGGCTTGCCGTCTTTGTCGGTGATGAACGGGCTGTCGTCGCGTCCCTGATCCATCGCCAGATAGACAATGCGCGTGGAAACCGCGGAAAAGACCGAAATATCGGCGCGGTTTTGAAAGATCCCGACATCCGAGGGGGGAATCTGCTCGATGACATCAACCGAACCCGACAACAGCGCGGCACTGCGCGCGGCCGGGTTGGCCAGGAATTTCAGCGTCGCCGTGCCGAACGCGGGCGTCCCGCCCCACCATTTCGTGTTGGCCTCCATCGTCACCCGATCACCAGGAGCCGCTGATTTGAACCGATACGGGCCCGTGCCAATCATCGCGCGGCCGGCGTTGAAGTCGTCGGTGGTGACGGACGAGCCGAGGGCCGCGGGGATGATGAAAATGCGGCCGATCATGTCCATGAGAAGCGGGGTGGGCGTGTCGGTATGGACGCGGATGCGGTGCGGATCGAGGATCTCGGTCTCCTTGACCGATCGCACGAAACTGGCGAGCGGCCCGGGACTGTTGGGAATGGTTTTGGCGCGGTTCAAGGAAAATGCGACGTCGGCGGCGGTGAAGGGGGACCCGTCATGGAAGGTCACGCCGTCACGCAGAATGATCTCCCACGTGAGCGGATCAACCAATGTCCAGGAAACGGCCAGACTCGGGTGAACGACCAGCTTCGAGTCGAAATGGATCATGCTTTCGAACATGTTCTCCGCGGTCGATACGTCGTTGCCCAGATCGGAGAACAGGGGATCCAGCGCGTTCTGTTCCGTCGCCCGGCCGATGGTGACGTCGGTGGCCTGGGCGGACAGCGGGGCCGCCAGCAAGCCGCATATCAAGGCCGCGATCGATCGATTCATGGTTTCCGTCTCCCCAATGCCCGCTCCCGTTTGCCGCATCCGGGGCGGAGACGCTAGCGTGTCGGGGAAAGCGAACCAACAGGAGGAACCCATGCCGAAAGTCGCGGTGATCACCGGCAGCAACGGGATGATCGGCCAGGCCACGTGCCGCAAACTGATGCAGTCCGGCTTCACGGTCGTGGGCATCGATATCGGGCCGGAAAACAAAGGCAACTGGCCCTATTATCAGTGCGATCTGACCGATCTCGACGCCATGGCCGCGACGCTGGGCGCGATCGAGGCCGAGCATGGGCTGATCCAGATCCTCTATAACAATGCCGGGGTGTTCCATCCCGAAACCGACTGGTTGGAGGTCCCGCCAGAGCAGTTCGACGCCACCATCGATGCCAATGTGCGGGTGCCGTTCTTCGCCGCGCAATGGGTGGCCAAACGCCTGATCGCCGCCGGACAGGGGGGCTCGATCGTCACCACGGCGTCTACGGCCGGATTGAATGGCAGCACGGTGGTGGAATACGGGGCCTCCAAGGCCGCGGTGGTCAATATGACGAAAAGCCTCGGCCGCCGGCTGGGCAAGCACGGTATCCGGGTCAATGCGATCGCGCCGGGCCTGATCAATACGGCGATGGGCGCGCGGGTGCCGGAGGTGTCGAAGCAGCGTGCGCTCACCAGTGCCCTCGGCCGGGCGGGGGAGCCGGAGGAGATCGCGTCCGTCGTCGATTTCCTGGTCAGCGATGCCGCGAGCTTCGTGACCTGCACGACCATCGAAGTCAGCGGCGGGGCCTGACATCAGCATGCGTATCGCCATTGGGTCCCTGGCACAGGTGACCGATTCCGCCGTTTCGCCGCTGACGCAGATGGAGGCTTTCACCGGCCAGGTCTTCCTGCGTGATCGAGACATACTGGATGGTGCCGCCCCGCCGGAGGTGGCCGGCTTCATCGCCGCCTTGCAGGCCGTGGGCGCGGATATCGTGCCGCTGATTGTCGCCGAAGCCCCGCCCGGTGGGCCTTTGATGCGGGAGACGTTCCACGTCCTGGCGATCGAGCTCGTCCACCGTCTCGCGGCCCGCAAGCCGGTCGATGGCGTGCTGCTGTCGCTCGGCGGGCGCATGGCGGTGGAGGATGAGGCCGACGCGGCGGGCGAATTGCTCGAACGCGTGCGCAATGTCTTGCCGCCTGGCCTGCCCATCGGCGTGGCGTTGGGTGAGGGGGCTGTGATCACCGCCCGGATGCGCCAGCCCGGGGTGTTCTTCGTGGTCGGTGAATCCACAGCCCTTGATACCGGAACGCGCACGGCCCTGCGGCTGCTGGCCCCGCGATCGGAGGAACCGTCGTGAAAATCGCGTCCGTCAAAGTCAGCGTCCTGCGCGTTGCGCTGGACAATCCCTATACCGCCGCCGGCCGCGCCGTGGACGCCAACTGGCATGTGATGGCGGAGGTCACGACCACCGACGGTGTGCACGGCTTCGGCTATATCGTGGCGCTGCGGGAAATGTTCGTGCGTGCCGTGGCCTCCGCCACGCATGAGCTGGGACGGCTGATCATTGGCATGAATGTGCTGGAAGCCGAGGCCATCTGGCAGCGCATGGCGCGCGCCGGCGATTGGGTGGGGCCTGGCGGGTTGTTGAATTACGCGATCTGTCCCCTCGACATCGCGATTTGGGACGCTGCCGGCAAGGCGCTGGGGCAACCGGTGTCGCGCCTGCTCGGCGGATTTCGCGACCGTTTGCCGGCCTATGCCAGCGATGGGTTCTGGTATTCGCTGTCGCTGGAGGATCTCGCCGCCTCCGCCCGCAAAGCCGTGGCGCAGGGGTTCAAAGCGGTGAAGCTGCGGATCGGCCACGAAGCGCATCCCAGCGGCGAAGTGGCACGCATCCAGGCCGTGCGCGACGCCGTCGGCCCGGACGTGGCGATCATGGTGGACGCGACGGAAACATGGACCCTCGATCGCGCCATGCGCACCGGCCGCGCCCTGCAGGAGGCCGGGATTTCCTGGTTCGAAGACCCGATCCATCATCACGATGTCGCCGGCATGGCCCGGATCACCGCCGCCCTGGACGTTCTGGTCGCGACCGGGGAGCATCTCTATGACATCGACGCCTATCGCCGCCTGCTGGAGGCGCGGGGCTGCGGCATCGCCTTGATCGACCTCGGCCGTATCGGCGGGGTCACGCCGTGGCGGCATGTGGCCTCCCTCGCGCATGGGTTCGGCGCGCTTGTCGGCGGGCACGTGCTGCCGGAAATCCATATCCATTTGCTGACTGCCGTGCCCAACGCGCAGATCGTCGAATATGTGCCGCGCTCCGCCCGCTTGCTGAAGGCGATGCCAGCCCTGGATGGCGACTCGATGGTGGTGCCGCCGGGCGCGGGCTTCGGGCTGGAACTGGACCCGGATGCCGTCCAGCGCTTTACCGTGACGAATTGAGGAACCGACCATGACCATCGCACGACCGACCCGTTCCCCCGCGCTTTATGGCGTGGCCACGCTGCACGATATCATGGTGCCGATGCGCGATGGCGCGCTGCTGGCAACCGACGTTTATCTGCCGGCCAAGGACGGGGTCATCCTGCCCGGCCCGTTTCCGGTGGTGCTGGAACGCACGCCCTATCTGAAAACCCGCAATCAGACCAACACGCCCGATGGCGCGTTTTGGGCCAGCCGCGGCTACGCCTTCGTGGTCCAGGACTGCCGCGGGCGGCACAAGTCCGAAGGCGTGTTCATCTCCTATCCCGTGGAGGGCGATGACGGTGTCGATACCATGGCCTGGATCATGCAACGGCCCTGGTGCAATGGGAAAATCGCGGTATCGGGGTCGAGTTATTACGCCTCCACCGCCCAGGCGATCATGACCCGCAACCCGCCCGGTCTGGCCGCCGCCGTGATCCGGGTCGGCGCCGGCGATTATCACGAAGATGGCGCCTGGTCCGGCGGGGCGTTTCAGTTGACCCATAATATCAACTACGCGCTGGGACTGGCGGCCCTGGGTAAGGAAGCCCAGGCGGATCCGAAGGTGCAGCAAGCCTTCAACAAGGCGCTGGAAACGCCGGAGGCATTCCGCCTGATGCAACGCTCGCCTTTGATCGAGGGCCAGTCGGTGATGGCGCTGGCGCCCACCTATGACGATTGGTACCAAAAATGGCAGCAACATGAGCTGTATGACGATTATTGGAAATTGGACGGCTACCGCTTCAACTATGCCGCGGCGCCCGACATCCCCGTGCTGCTCATCGGCGTGTGGTATGATGAGTTCCTGGGCGGCATGCTCGATGCCTACACCGGCTATGCCGCTGGCAAGTCCGCGCCGGTGCAGATGATCATGGGCGGCGGCTTCCATTCCTCGGTCTATACGATGTCCACCGTGGCGGGGGATGTCGATTTCGGGCCGGGGCTGCCGATGGACGTGCCCGGTTTGATCCTGCAATGGTTCGACCACTACGTGAAAGGGGAAGATCGCGGCCTGCCGCCGGGGCATCTGTTCCATGCCTTCCGGCTCGAAGGTGCCGCGGGCCAGAAGACCAAGGGCGACAATCTGCAGGCCGGCGGTTCCTGGCAGACGTTCGACCGCTGGCCGCCGACGGATGCGGTGCCGACGGCGTTGCATCTGTCGGGCGATTACGCGCTGACCACGGCGGTGCCGGGGGCGGGCTCCCTGAGCTATGACCACGACCCTGCCAATCCGGTGCCGACGGTGGGCGGCAATGTGAGTTCCGGATTGCAGATCGTGCGGGCGGGGCCGGCGGATCAGCGCGGCGATCCGACCTTGCTGCAATGCGGCGATACGCATCCCCTGGCGGAGCGGCCGGACGTGCTGAGCTTCGCGACCCCCGTGCTGACAGCGGATGTCGAGGTTTCAGGGCCGGTGACAGTGACGCTCTACGTTTCGTCCTCGGCGGTGGACACGGATTTCACCGCCAAGCTGGTCGATCATTACCCGCCGAGTGCCGACTATCCCGATGGCTACGCGATGAATATCGCCGACGCGATCGTGCGGGCGCGGCTGCGGTCATTCACCCAGGCGGGGCCTGGCTACCGCCGCCTGTATGCGCAGAGTGAAGCAAACCTGGTGCCTGGGGCGGTCGTGGAGGTCGTCATCGACCTCTGGTCCACGAGCGTGCTGTTCCGCGCCGGGCATCGCATCCGTCTGGATATCGCCAGCAGCAATTTCCCGCGCTTCGACGTCAACCCCAACACCGGGGAGGCCTTCGCGGATCGCCGCCTGCCGCCAGTGGTCGCACGCAATACGATCCATCTTGGCGCGGACCACCCCTCGCACATCGTCCTCCCGATCCGTGGCGGCGCGTTGTGAGGGTCGGCATCGTATCGGATTTGCATTGCAATATCCAAGGTCTGCGCCTGGCGCTGAATGCCATGGGTGACGTGGAGGAATTGTTGTGCCTGGGCGATTCAATCTTCGAATACCAGTTCAACAACGACGTGATCGCGCTGCTGCGGGCACGCAAGGCGCATGTCATCCAGGGCAATCATGAGGAAGTATTCCTGTCCGAAGCCGGCCGGAGGGCGCGGGAGCGGCCGGGTATCGATCCGGATATGCTGCAATGGCTGGCGGATCAGCCGCACCGCCGGACGGTCGAATTCGGCCGTTGCCGCATCCTGATGGTGCATTCGACACCATGGGAGCCGCGCGGCAGCTACGTCTATCCGCATAGCAGCAACCTCGAACGCTTCGGTGAGGCGGATGCGGATTTCGTATTGTACGGGCACACGCATGCCCAGGTGGTGAAGCGGTTCGGTAAGGTGACCGTGGTCAACCCGGGCTCCGCCGGGGACGCACGGGACTCCAACAACGGCAGGCAGCTCAGTTGTGCGGTGCTGGAAACCGAGACCGGGGAGGTGACGGTGACCAACTTCCCCGATCCGCGTTATCTGCCGCGGATGTTGGGGTAGGGGTTTAGCCCAGCCCCAGCTTTTGAATCAGCGCCGCGACCACCGATTCAAACATCGGGGTCGTCAATCGCCCGGTGTTCGTGTTCAGGCGCGATACATGGTAGCTGTCGGCCAGCACGAACCCGTCCGGCAGTTCGTGCAGCGCCCCGTGCTGGAATGGCACGTGGGATGCGCGCAGCCCCCGCGCCCGCAGCACCGCCTTGTGCGAAACCCCACCGAGCGCCAGCACGCCGCGTACATGCGGCATGGCCGCGAGTTCAGCGGTCAGGAACGGGTTGCAGGCGCTGATCTCGGCCGGAACCGGCAGGTTGCCGGGCGGCACGCACCGGACTGCATTGGTCACGCGGGTGCCTCGCAGCCCCATCCCGTCGTCGGGGCTCGCGCCATAAGCGCCCGTGGCCAGGCCGAATTTCAGCAGCGTCTGATACAGCAGCACGCCCGCGAAATCGCCGGTGAACGGCCGGCCGGTGCGGTTGGCACCGCGCACACCGGGGGCCAGACCGACGACGAGCAGGCGTGAGTCCAGCGCGCCGAAGCTCGGCACCGGGGCGTTGAACCAGGTCGGATTGGCAGCGCGGTTGGCGAGGCGGTAGGTCTCCAACCGTGGGCACAGGGCACAATCGCGCCCGGGATCGAGCGTGCTCACCCCTGATCCAACGGATCAGCATAGGGGTCTGCCAGAGTCGAACGCGCGGTCATGGGGCGCGGCCGGGGCTCGGTTTGCCGGCGCGTGAAATCGGGCGCTATTTCCGAGAGTTCGATGAACTGGTCCGCTTGCCGGCGCAGCTCATCGCCGACCATCGGCGGGCTGGTGCGGATTGAGGATACGACGGAGACGCGCACGCCCCTTCGCTGTACCGCTTCGACCAGCCGGCGGAAATCGGAATCGCCGCTGAATAGCACGGCATGGTCGATTTTGTCGGCGAGTTCGAGCATGTCGACCGCGATTTCGATGTCCATATTGCCTTTGACGCGGCGGCGGCCGGTCGCATCGGTGAATTCCTTGGCCGGCTTGGTGACCAGATTATATCCGTTATAGGCCAGCCAGTCGGTCAGGGGCTTCAAAGGGGAGTATTCTTCCGTCTCCAGCACTGCTGAATAGTAGTAGGCGCGGATGACATGCGCCCGTTTACGGAAATATTCCAACAGGTTGCGGTAATCGACGTCGAAGCCGAGATTGCGCGAGGCGGAATAGAGGTTGGCGCCGTCGATGAAGAGCGCAACCCTTTCGCTGGGAAGGAAGTGCATGAAGATGATCCCTGCAATTTGGTAAGAACTTCGTGATCGCAGTCATGATATCAGTCATACGCGCGTCGGAAAAGGAAGGATAAAGGCCATGATTCTGGTCGCCATCGGCGCCAATTTACCAGGCTCGGATGGGGTCGCGCCGCTGGAGACATGCCGGCGGGCAGCGGCGATGCTCGATCGCCTGCCGGGGCTGCGGCTGAAAGCGTTGTCGCGCTGGTATGCGACAACGCCCATCCCGGCGTCGGATCAGCCGGATTATGTGAACGGGGTGGCGCTGCTGGTGGCCGAACCCGGGGTGACGGTCGATCCGGCGGCGCTGTTGGCGTTGTTGCAGGGGATCGAGGCGGCGTTTGGCCGCGCCCGGGGGGAGGCGAACGCGGCCCGGACCCTGGATTTGGACATCGTGGCGATGGGCGATGTGGTGCGCACGGCGCCGGACCCGATCCTGCCACATCCGCGGGCGCATGAACGGGCTTTTGTCCTCGCGCCTTTGCTGGATGTGGCGCCGGGCTGGGTGCATCCGGGGTTGGGGGTGGCGGTGGAGGTGTTGCTGGCGGGCTTGCCGCCGCAGGGGGTGCGGGTTGGCGGCTGAAGCCGCGCCACGCAACCGTCATCACGCAAACATTGACACGACGCCAAATCCATCTGCCATAGTCCTTCTACCAACCGGAGGCTGTTTCCCGCTGCGACGCTTGACCCCGCCCGCCATCCCGATGATTCCTCCCCCCTTCCAAGCCGGGCTGGTCCGGTGTGGTTGGTCGGGACTCGAGGCATGACGGACGCCGGACGCGCGGCAGGAACAACGGCACCGGCGCTCAAGCGCCTGCACGTGATCACCTGGGGCTGCCAGATGAACGTGTATGACTCCGGCCGCATGGCCGATGTGCTGGCCCCGCTGGGATATGCGCCGGTTTCGGAACCCGAGGGCGCCGATATGGTGATCCTCAACACCTGCCACATCCGCGACAAAGCCGCTGAAAAGGTGTTCTCCGAACTCGGCCGTCTGCGCAAAATGCGCGACGCCCAGGACAACCGCATGATCCTGGCCGTCGCCGGCTGCGTGGCGCAGGCGGAAGGGAAGGAGATCCTCGCCCGCGCCCCCTATGTCGATATCGTGCTCGGACCGCAGACCTATCACCGCCTGCCGGAAATGGTCGCCCGCGCCGCGCGCGCCGGCGGGGCGGTGATCGAAACCGACTTCCCGGCCGAGGACAAGTTCGACCATCTGCCCGAAGCCGCCGCGCCGCAGGGCGTGACCGCCTTCCTGACCATCCAGGAAGGCTGCGACAAATTCTGCAGCTTCTGCGTCGTGCCCTATACCCGCGGCGCCGAACAAAGCCGATCGGCTGCCACCGTCATTGCCGAAGCGCGGCGCATGGTCGCGCAAGGCACGGCGGAGATTTCGCTGTTGGGCCAGAACGTCAACGCCTGGCGCGGCACGGCGCCGGATGGCTCGACCTGGGGCCTCGCGCGGCTGCTGCGCGAACTGGCGGCGATCCCCGGCCTGAAGCGGCTGCGCTACACCACGTCGCATCCCCGCGATATGGACGACGACCTGATCGCCGCGCATGGCGATCTGCCGGCGCTGATGCCGTTTCTGCATCTGCCGGTGCAATCCGGCTCCGACCGGATCCTGGCGGCGATGAACCGCAAGCACACGGCCGACGATTACCGCGCCATCGTCCGCCGCCTGCGTGAAGCTCGGCCCGACCTCGCCCTGTCGTCGGATTTCATCGTCGGCCATCCGGGGGAGACGGAGGCCGATTTCGAGGCCACGATGCAGCTGATCCGCGACGTCACTTTCCCCATGGCCTACAGCTTCAAATACTCGCCCCGCCCCGGCACCCCCGCCGCCGGCGCGCCGATGCAGGTGCCCGATGACGTCGCCCACCGCCGTTTGCTGACCCTCCAGGCACTGCTCCGCGAGCAGCAGGACCGGTTCAACGCCAACTGCGTCGGCCTCACCATCCCCGTCCTCTTCACCAACCCCGGGCGCGACCCTGGCCAGATCGGCGGCCGCACCCCGTGGCTCCAAGCCGTGCATGTCACCGGACCCCAAAGCCTCATTGGCACCGAGCAACCTGTGCTGATCGAAGCCGCCATGACCAATTCGCTCGCCGGACGCTTACTCGATCACCCCAGCCAGGAGAGACGCAGCGCTTGACCCTCCTATCCGCCCTCCCGACCCCCGGCCTGTCCCCCGCATCGGGTGGCAAGTCCATCACCGTTCAGTTCAATGACAACACGCTGCTGCCGCTGTTGCTGGGCGATCACGATCGCCATCTGGTGCGGATCGAGCAGGCGCTGGGGGTGCGGCTGACCTGTCGCGGCAACCGGGTGGCGATCGCGGGCGACGCGGCACGCGTGGATACGGCGCAGACCATGCTGCAAGGCCTCTGGCGGCGTCTGGAACGTGGTGACAGCGTCGGGAGACCGGAAATCGAGGCGGCGATCAAACTGGCGGAGATTGAAACCGATCCCAGGCTGCCATTCTCCGACCTGCCGGCGATCCGCACCCGCCGCGGCGCCGTCGGCCCGCGCAGCCCCGGCCAGGCGACCTATATGGAGGCGCTGTCGACCAACGAAATGGTGTTCGGGATCGGCCCCGCCGGCACCGGCAAGACCTACCTCGCGGTCGCCCAGGCCGTCGCCATGCTGCAAGCCGGCAAGGTCGATCGCATCGTCCTCTCCCGCCCCGCCGTTGAGGCCGGGGAACGCCTGGGCTTCCTGCCCGGCGACATGAAGGACAAAGTCGACCCCTATCTGCGGCCCCTGTATGACGCGCTGCATGACATGATGCCCGGCGATCAGGTCACCCGCCGCATCACCAGTGGCGAGATCGAGGTCGCGCCCCTGGCCTTCATGCGCGGCCGCACCCTGGCGCATTGCTACGCCATCCTGGACGAGGCGCAGAACACCACGGCGGCGCAGATGAAGATGTTCCTCACCCGCATGGGCGAGGGCACGCGCATGGTGATCACCGGCGATCTGAGTCAGGTGGATTTGCCGACCGGCGTGCGCTCCGGCCTGCGCGATGCGCTGGAAACGGTGGAGGGCGTGCAGGGGATTGGCGTGGTGCGGTTTACCGCCCGCGATGTCGTGCGCCACCCCATGGTCGCGCGCATCGTTGAGGCGTATGAACAGCGCGCCGCCGCTGAAGGCGATACGCGACGGGAAGCCCGCCGCTCAACCGAGCAGAGAGATGGATCCGGGGGACAGTAGACGCCCCGCGCAAGCGGGGATGGATGAGGCTATCGAAGTGATCGTCGCCGAACCGGCCTGGCGCCGGCTGGTGCCGCGCGTCGAAGCGATCGTCTTGCGCGCGGCCCGTGCCGCCGGAGCCGAGGGAACCATCATTCTGTCGGACGACCGGGTGGTGCGCCAGCTGAACGGCCGCCATCGCGGCAAGAACAAACCCACCAATGTGCTGACCTATGAGCATCCGGCGCCGGAGATCATCCTGGCCCTCGGCGTGATCAAGCGCGAAGCCGCGGCCGCCCGGCGCAAGCCGGGGCACCATCTGGCGCATCTGGTGGTGCACGGCGCGCTGCATCTGCAGGGCCACGATCACGATCATCCCGGCGAAGCGCGGGCCATGGAGATGGCGGAAGCCCGCATCCTCCGCGGGATCGGCCTGCCCAACCCCTGGAAGCACACATGAGCGGCTCGTTGTTGACCCGCTTGCGGGTGCTGCTGGGCGGCAAGCACCCGGAACATAGTTTGCGCGATTCCATCGCCGAACTGGTGCAGGAAGCCGCCGACGCGACGCACGAGCCCGGTGAAATCCCCGAACTCGACCGCCATGAACGCCAGTTGCTGGCCAATGTGCTGCGCCTGCGGGAAACCACGGCCGACGATGTCATGGTGCCGCGCGCCGATATTGTCGCCATGCGCGCCGATGTGACGCTGGAACAAGCGATCGAGCTGATCCGCGACGATGGTCATTCCCGCCTGCCAGTGTATCGGGAGCAGCTCGACGACGTCATCGGCATGATCCATGTGAAGGACGTCTTCGCCTATGTCGGCCGGCCCGAGACCTTCACGCTGGAATCCATCCTGCGCAAACCGCTGATGATCGCGCCGCAGATGCCGGTGCTCGACCTGTTGTTACAGATGCGTCAGCAGCGCGTGCACATGGCGCTGGTGGTGGATGAATATGGCGGCATCGACGGCCTGGTGACCATTGAGGACCTGGTCGAAACCATCACCGGCGACATCGCCGATGAACATGACGATCCCGAAGCGTTGATGGTGACGGAGCGGCCGGACGGCACGCTCGACATCAATGCTCGCCTGTCGGTGGAGGATTTCGAGCAGAAGATGGGCCCGATCCTGACCGAGGACGAGCGTGATGCCGATATCGACACCGTCGGCGGCCTGGTGTTCACCCTGGCCGGCCGGGTGCCGACGCGGGGCGAGCTGATCGGCCATCCCTCCGGCATCGAGTTTCGTATCCTCGATGCCGACCCGCGGAAGATCCGGCGGGTGAGGGTGCGGCGGATGGAGGCTGTGGAGGGTTAGGCTGGTCGCATCCAGCCTAACCGAACTGACGCTGTCTTCCCCTCAGCTCTTAATGAACGAGCAGCCCAGCGTTTCCATCGGCAGGAACGCCTTCTCCTGCGGGATGGTGGCCAGCAGCTTGAACTGGTCCCATTCGCCCTTCGATTCCTTGGGTGTCTTCGTCGTCCACACCTTGTTAGCGTGGATCAGCTTGCCGTCCTGGCGCACATAGCCGGTGCCATACAGCGGGTCTGAAACCGGGATCGCCTTCATCTGCTCGATCGTCGCGCGGCCGCTGGCCTTGGCCTTGTCCACGCCCATCGATTTGACCGCCTTCAGATAGTGCCACACCGCCGAGTAGCAGCCGGCGTGGTAATAGTTCGGCCGGGCATTGTGGTAGCGCGGGGTGAAGCGGGCGGCGAAGGCGCGGCTGGCGTCGTCCTGATCCCAGTAGAACGGCATGGCGCCGACAATGCCCTTGGCCAGTTCCAGGCCCACCGCGCGGGCGATATAGTCCTGATAGACCAGGGCCGCGATCCGCACCCCCGATTGCGGCAGGCCGAATTCATTCGCCTGCTTGATGCAGTTGGCGGTGTCGTCGCCGGCATTGGCCAGGCACAGCACCTTCGCCTTGCTGGCCTGCGCCTGCAGGATATAGGCCGAGAAATCGGTCGTGCCGGGGAACGGATAGGCTGCCATGCCGGCGACCTTGCCGCCCAGGGACTCCACGATCGTTGCCGTGTCCTTCACCATCGTATGGCCGGAGATATAGTCCGGCTTGATGAAGAACCAGCTATCGCCGCCGGATTCGACCAGGCCGCGGGTGATCGCGTTGGCGTGGCCCCACAGGTCGTAGGTCCACTGGATGTGATTGAGCGAGCAGTATTTGCCGGTCAGGTCCGGGATGCCGGCGGAGGTGAAGATGACCGCCTTGTCTTTCTCTTTCGCCACCTGGCCCACCGCGATGGCGACCGCGGATTGCGGGATGTCGAAGATCGCATCGACCCCGTCCTGATCGTACCACTGCCGCGCGATCGCCGCGCCGACATCGGGTTTGAGCAGCATATCGCCCTGCACGACCTCAACCTTGATATCGGCATTGGCTTTCATGAAATCTTCCGCCGCGATTTGCGCCGCGAGCAGATCGCCCGGGCCGGAGGCTTCCGCATATTGCCCGGACATGTCTGACAGAACGCCGATCTTGATGACGTTGGCGGCGTTGGCTCGGTGGATGGCGGGGATGGACAGGGCAGCGGCGCTGGCCAGCAGGGTGCGGCGTTTGATGGTCATGATACGTCTCCGGTCGGGCTTTCTTAAGGCAGCGCTTTGGCGCCGGGTACTCTGCCTGTCAACCTCCGCCGGGTTGCGATGCCGATTTCCGTTGCTTCTCGATTGAGAAATTGCGAGCGTGCGATTGTGCTCACGACAAACCGGTTCAACGGGTCGGGGCGGCCATCAAACAGGCCAAAACAGGGAGATTATCATGGATGCCGAACTCGAGAAGTCGGCGATGCGCAAGATATACTTGCGTCTTCTGCCGTTCGCCTTCATCGCCTACAGCCTTTGTTACGTTGATCGTATCAATGCCACCTTGGCCGGGCTGACCATGCGCGGTGATCTGCAAATGTCGGCTTCCGCCTATGGGTTTGCAGTGGGAACATTCTACTGGGGCTATTTTCTCTTCGAGGTCCCCAGCAATATCATCATGGAAAAAGTCGGTGCCCGCCGCTGGATCGCGCGGATCATGATCTCCTGGGGGATCCTGGCCGCCGCCACCGCGTTTTCGACCGGGGAAGTGAGCTTTGGCGTGCTGCGCTTCGTGCTTGGCGTCGCCGAAGCAGGTTTCTTCCCCGGAATGGTACTGTATTTTACCTATTGGTTTCCGGCCAAGCACCATGCGCGGATCGTTTCGGGCATTTTGGCCGGATTCGTGGTCGCGGTCGCGGGCGGGGCGCCGATTTCCACCGCCTTGCTAAGCCTGGAAGGCCTGTTCGGCCTGCACGGCTGGCAGATCATGTTCATCGCCGAGGCCATTCCCACGATCCTGCTCGGCTTCGGCACCTTCTTCATCATGACCGATCGG
Organism: uncultured Acetobacteraceae bacterium; assembly: GCA_903918315.1. GTDB lineage: Bacteria > Pseudomonadota > Alphaproteobacteria > Acetobacterales > Acetobacteraceae > Rhodopila. The sequence goes on from CAIXEA010000173.1 coordinate 14,900, forward strand.
CCGGAGCAGGCGCGCTTTCTGACCGATGCCGAGAAAACCTGGCTGAGCACAAAACTGGCGGCGGAACGAGCCGCCAAGGAAAGCGTGCGCACGTTCACGGTGTGGGAGGGAATGTACAATCCCACCGTGCTGCTGCTGGCGCTCAATTACTTCGGTATCGTGACGGCCAGCCTGGGCATGCTGTTCTTCATCCCGCAGATCATCAAATCCCTCGGCGTGAGCGACAATATGACTGTCGGCTGGTTGACCATGGTGCCCTATATTTGCGGTGGCATCAGTCTGGTCGTCTGGGGCCGTATCTCCGACCGGATGAACGAGCGCCGGTGGAACCTGCTGGCGGCCTGCTGCGTCTCGACCCTTGGCCTGGTGATCGCCGGGCTCACCATGGGGAGCTGGTGGGCCTTGGTTGGGATGTCGATCGCGGCGATGGGCTTCTATGGCTCCAAGGGCCCGTTCTGGGCGATGCCGCCGATGTTTCTGACCGGGACAGCGGCCGCGGCATCGTTGGCCTGGATTAACTGCATCGGTAATCTGGGCGGGTTTTTCGGCCCTTGGTATGTGGGCGTCATCAAAGATCTGACCGGCAGCTACGCCGGCGGCCTGTTTGGGCTGGCCGCGCTGGGGTTGGCGGCCGCGATGGTCGCCGCGTTTGGGCTGCGGATCCGCGATGTCGCGACGGAACAGGAACAGCGCGCCGCGCGCGTGCCGGTGGTTTGAGCGCGTGGGTCCGGGATAGCGGGCGGCGGCCTCGCCTCTGGAGCCTGTCCGTCTAAAGACGGACAGGCTCTAGCTATGTTTGATCGAGCAATTTCACCGGTTTGTTGATCGCTGCGCGATTCAACCTAGGCCGTGTGGACGGAATCCCTGATATGCCATTTTTGGGGATTCCGGCGCGCTCTGTTGTCTGACTCATAGGAGGTCGGTTTCAGGGA
>CAIXEA010000174.1 GCA_903918315.1 uncultured Acetobacteraceae bacterium
CCTGCGAGCCATGGCGAACCGCACCGTCGAAACCTTGTGGGCCGCACTCGGGAAGATCGCCGACATGGTTGCGCCCCAAGAGTGCAGCAATTTCATCGCTCATGCCGGATACAGACAGTCAGCCTGAAAATGCTCTAGAGCGCGTTAGAACGGACCAGGAACACTCTTGTCGCAAGGTCCGCCCGATGCTCGATGCCTCCCGCCTGCATGTTTTCACCGCCCGTTCCAACCCGCTGGGCTGGGCCGCGCCGCATCGCAACTGGCTCCGCTTCGCGCGGCACATGCGCGAGTCGGGCGTCGCGCTGACGGTGGTTGAATGCGCCTATGGGGAGGAGCCGTTCCGCTGTGACGCCGATGGCGTTCGCCATATCGGCGTGCGGGCCAAAACACGGGGCTGGAACAAAGAGAACCTGCTGAATCTGGGCATCCAGCGCACGCCGGAGGCGCAGTATATCGCCTGGATCGACGCCGACGTGATTTTCCGCCGCGACGACTGGGCGGAAGCGACGGTGCGGGCGCTGCAGCATTACGATATCGTGCAGCCCTGGAGCGACGCCTACGACCTCGGCCCGCATGACGAGCATATGGCGCATCACCGGTCCTTCTGCCGGCAGTATTTCCACAAACAGCCGCTGGTGCCCAACGGCCCGGCGTTCTGGCAGGGCGATGGCGGACCCTATGTCTATCCGCATAGCGGCTACGCCTGGGCCATCACCCGCGACGCGCTCGACCGTGTCGGCGGGCTGTTCGAAGTCGGCGGCATGGGCTCGGGCGATCACCACATGGCGCTGGCGCTGATCGGTCAGGCCGATACGTCGATGCCCGGCGGCACCACCCAGGCCTACCGGGCCGAGGTCAAACGATGGGAAGCGCGCGCGGTGCGCCATATCAACGGCAATATCGGCTACGTTCCGGGCACCATCGAGCACTTGTTTCACGGCCGCAAAGGCGATCGCGGCTACCAGTCACGCTGGGACATGTTCGTGACCCATGCCTTTGACCCGCATGAGGACCTGAAGCGCAACAGCCACGGCGTGCTGGAATTCGCCACCAACAAGCCCGCGCTGCGGCACGATTTCGACCTGTATCTGCACAGCCGGAATGAGGATGTGAACGCTATCATCTAATACCCGGCTGCCATGCGTTTAGCGCTTGCCTCCCTCCCGGCAATCGCTATAGGTCATTCTAACAGGGGAACGCGCACGTCGATAACGGGTAACAGGCCCGCGTGCTCCCCTACCGCAAGACAGGGAGCGACCAGGAATGAGCCAGATTATCGGGATCGGACACACCGGCCGGCGTAAAGTGCTGCAGGCCACCGCGGCGATCGGCGGTCTTCAACTCGCCAGCCCCTTCATCATCAAGGCGCGCGGCGAAACCCCGGTCAAAATCGGCATGGTCGATCCGATCACGGGCAGCCTGTCCGCCCTCGCGGTCAGTGAGGTCGAAGGTGCGAAATGGACCGTCGAGCAGATGAACAAGAAGGGCGGCATCCTCGGCCGTCCGGTCGAGTTGCTGATCGAAGACAGCGCCAACGACACCGGCACCGGCGTGCAGAAAACCCACAAGCTGATCGAGCGTGACAACGTCGATGCCATCATCGGCGACGTGAACTCCGGCATCGCCTACGCGATGATGGGCGTGACGGCCGAAAAGAAGGTGTTCCACGTCGTCCCCGGCGGCCACACCGATCCGATCACCGGCGTCGATTGCAAGTGGAACACGTTCCGGACGTGTAACACGACCGCCATGGATACCGCCGCCATCACCGGTGAGCTGGTCAAGCGCTTCGGCAAGAAGTGGTTCTTCATCACCCCCGACTATGCCTATGGCCAGACGCTGCAGAACAACTTCGTCAAGAAGCTGAAGGCGCTGGGCGGCGAATTCCAGGGCGACATGCTGCCCATCGCGACGTCGGACTTCTCGGCCACGCTGATCAAGGCGAAGGCGTATAAGCCGGACGTGCTGCTGAACAACATGGGCGGTTCGGCGCAGATCAACTGCATGAAGCAGTTCGTGCAGTTCGGCATGGGCAAGGAAATGCAGCTCGGCGGCGCGCTGTTCGAAATCGAGTCCGTTCGCTCGGTGCCCAAGGAAGCCCAGGCCGGCTGGTGGGTGATGGAATGGTATTGGAACCAGCCCAACGTGCCGGAAGTGAAGAAATTCGTCGACGCCATCTCCCCGGCCATTGGTGGCAAGATGCCGACGGCGCGCCACTGGATGGCCTATGTGTCGCTGCATGCCGTCCGCCTCGCCGCGGAAGCCGCCAAGTCGCTGGACGCGGTGAAGATGGCACATGCCCTGGGCGATCTCGAACTGCCGCCGGAGGTGTCGCTGATGCCCGGCAAGATCCGCTACCGCGCCGGCGATCATCAGCTCATGAGCGATATCTATATCGGTCAGATGCACAATGCCGGCCCGGGCGGCCCTGACGATCTGTACAAGATCGAAGCCACCGTGACGGGCGAAGAGGCCGCGGGCCCGGTCGAATCGACCGGCTGCAAGATGTCCTTCCCGGCCTGATCAAACGGCCCACGCCGCGTGGAGCAATCCGCGCGGCGTGTTTTTTGTACCCCTGGTTTGGATCAGGCCCATGATGCAACTCGTCATGTTCAACGTCACCAATGGGTTGATCGTCGGCGCGTTCTACGTGCTGATGGCCCTGGGCCTGTCGTTGATCATCAATCTCAGCAATGTCGTGAACTTCGCGCATGGCAACTTCCTCGCCATTGGCGGCTATCTGGCGTTCACCCTCACCCCCTATGTCGGATTCTGGGGCGCGTTGCTGATCTCGCCGCTGCTGACAGCCATCTTTGGCTATTTCATCGAGCAGTTGCTGATCCGGCATGTGTACGCCCGCAACCATATCTACAGCCTGCTGCTGACCTTCGGGCTGGGCTTCATCCTGCAGGACGTCTGCCGCGTCATCTGGGGCCCGAGCCCGCTGCCGCTCGACATTCCCGAGCTTCTGTCTCTGCCGATAACGCCGGACCTGTTCTTCATTACCTGGTACCGGGTGTTCATGGTGGGCGTCGTCGTCGTCGCGGTCAGCGGGTTGTTCGCCTTCCTGCGCTATACCCGCGTCGGCATCCGCATCCGCGCCGGCACGCTGGATCTCGATACGGTGTCGGCGCTGGGCGTGAACGTGGCCGCGCTGCGGTCTTATAACTTCGCCGTCGGCAGCTTCCTCGCCGGCCTCGCCGGCGTGCTGGCCGCCGGGCAGATCGGCTTGAACCCGAACATGGGCGACGACCTGATCATGCCCAGCTTCATCGCCATCATCGTCGGCGGTGTCGGCAGCCTGACCGGCACGCTGCTGGGCGGCCTGTTGATTGGCGTCGCCGCCGCGCTGACCACCGTCTTCTACCCCGCCGGGGCCGAGGCAGTGATCTACGTCATCATGGCGATCGTGCTGCTGCTTCGCCCCCGCGGGCTGTTGGGCGAAGAAGGAATGCTGTCATGAACGAGACTTTTCTGCGCCGCAATCTGCAGCCCATCGTCATCTGGGCGCTGCTGCTGACGGTGCCTTTCTGGCTGCCGCTGTTCGGCGGCTACACCGCTCTGGCCGGCCGCGTGCTGGTCTTCGCCCTCGCCGCCATGAGCTTCAACATGCTGCTGGGCTTCACCGGCATCATGAGCTTCGGCCACGCCGCCTATTTCGGGCTGGGCGCCTATGGCTGCGGGCTGTTTTTGAAGTTCGTCTATGCCTCCACCCCGCTGGCGATGCTGGCGGGCACCTTGCTGGGCGGCATCGCCGGCACGCTGTTCGGCCTGCTGCTGGTGCGCCGCCGCGGCGTCTATTTCGCCATGGTCACCATCGCCTTCGGCCAGGTCTGCTTCTACATCGCCTATAAATGGGACGACCTGACCGGCGGCTATGACGGTCTGCGCGGCTTCGCCCGGGCGCCAATCGATCTTGGCCTCACGAAAATCGATATCCAGAATAACGGCACGGCGCTGTATTTCTTCATTCTGCTGGTCTTCGGCGTTGCCGCGGCGGCGCAGGGCTTCGTGCTTCGCTCCCCCTTCGGGCGCACCATGCTGGCCATCCGGGAGAATGAGCGCCGGGCCCGCTTCCTCGGTATTCCCATCGAGAAGCATATCTGGCTGTCCTTCTCCATCTCCTGCTTCTTCACCGCGCTGGCGGGCAGCCTGTACGCGCTGCTGAACAACTTCGCCGACCCGCAGGGGCTGACCTATGTGATGTCGGGGAACATCGTGATGATCACCATCATGGGCGGCATGCGGGTCTTCTGGGGCCCGCTCATCGGTGCCGTGCTGTTCGTGGCCTTGCAGGATTACGTCTCCTCCGCCTGGCCCACCACCTGGATGGGCGTTGTCGGCGTGGTCTTCGTCTCCGTGGTGTTGTTCTTCCCCCGCGGCCTGATGGGCATGCTGCAAAAGAGGGCCGGCACATGAGCACTGTTCCCAAGCTCGAGATCCGGAACGCGACCAAGCAATTCGGCAGCCTGGTCGCGGTTTCCAACGTCTCCATGGTCGTCCAGCCCGGCGAATTGCGTGCCGTCATCGGCCCCAACGGCGCCGGGAAGACGACCTTCTTCAACCTGATCACCGGCTTTTTCCCGCCGACATCGGGGGAGATTCTGCTGGACGGGCAGACCATCAACCACATCCCCGCCGCCGGGCGGGTGAAGCTGGGCATGGGCCGCACCTTCCAGATCACCGAGATCTTCCCCGAACTGACGGTGCGCGAAAACGCCCGCATCGCGGTGGAAACCGGCCTCGGCTTCAGCCTGCGCGCCTGGCTGAACGCGGCGGACAAGAAGAAGGTCGCCGATGCCTCCGATGAGGTGATGACGATGGCCAACCTGACGTCCAAAGCGGATCGTCTGGTGGGCGAGCTGTCGCATGGCGATCAACGCTCCGCCGAGATCGCCATGGCGCTGGCGCTGAAACCCACGTTGCTGCTGCTGGATGAACCAACCGCCGGCATGGGCGATGAAGAAACGTTCCAGGTGACGGGCCTGATCCGCCGCCTGCATCGCGATTCCAAATACACGATCGTGCTGATCGAGCATGACATGCGCGTGGTGTTCCACCTGGCCGACACCATCTCCGTCCTGGCGGAGGGCAAGCTACTGGCGCAAGGCACGCCGGCGGAGATCGCCGCCAACGAGCATGTGCAGAACGCCTATCTGGGAAAAGCCGAATGAACGCGATCGAGGTCAGCGGGCTCAATACCTATTACGGCAAGAGCCACATCCTGCATAACGTCTCGCTGGAAGTCGCCGAGGGCAGCATCACCACCCTGCTGGGCCGCAATGGCGCCGGCAAGACGACGACGATGCGCAGCATCATGGGGCTGACGCCGTCCCGATCCGGCGTCGTCAAAGTGTTTGGCAAAGATGCCACCAACCTCCCTCCCTTCCGCGTCGCCCGCATGCGCGTTGGCTACGTCCCCGAAGGGCGCCGGGTGTTTCCCAACCTGACGGTGGAAGACAATCTGAAGGTGCCGCAGGGCGCCGACGGCCCGTTCGACATCCCCCGCATCTACAAGCTCTTCCCCCGCCTGGAAGAGCGCAAGATGAACCGCGGCCGCCAGCTATCGGGCGGCGAGCAGGAAATGCTGTCGATCGCCCGTGCGCTGCTGCTGAACCCGAAGGTGCTGATCCTGGATGAGCCATCGCAGGGACTGGCGCCGCTGATCGTGAAGGACGTGTTCCGGATCGTATCCAGCATGAAGGCCGAGGGCATGACGGTGCTGCTGGTCGAGCAGAACATCCGCATGACACTGGAAGTCGCAGACACCGCCTATGTGCTTGACCACGGCGAGGTGGTGCATCACGGCCCGGCATCGGTGCTGGCGGCGGATGAGGCCCTGATCCAGTCGCTGGCGGGCGCCTCGGCGGAAGAATGGGATCTCGACAAGGCCTGATCGCCGTTGGCGCGGTCATGGCTGGCCAGGCCGCCACACCGCGACAGATCACGAGCCAGCCAAAGGCGCCTGGCTTGTTTGTTGCGGACACCGACAGGGTCAGCTAAGCTGACGCCGGTTGGAAACGCGAGCCGCTGCCTATTTGACGGCGATGCAGGAGACGCATTGATGCGGTCCCTTCTTGTGTTGATTGCCCTGGCATTGTCACTGAACAGCCCCGCCCGCGCGCAGGTCCTGTTCGGTTCCGGTTCAACGTTGTGCTACCCGCTCCTGACCGCCTGGGCGGAGGCTTATGGGAAAATCACCGGAACGTCCCTGATCTACCAACCGATTGGCTCCGCGGCCGGCATCACCGAAATTCGGCATGCGGTGGTGGATTTCGCGGTTTCAGAGGCGCCGCTGGATGATGCCGCCCTGCTGCGGGATGGCCTCGCGCAATTTCCACTGGTCATTGGCGCGGTCGTACCGGTGGTGAATCTGGCTGGCATAGGGCCAGGCAGCATGCGTCTGTCGGGCCCGGTTCTGGCTGACATCTATTTGGGTCGGATCCGAAAATGGAACGATGCCGCGATCGCGGGACTCAACCCGGGGCTTAAACTACCCGATCTGGCGATCGTGGTCGTGCATCGATCCGACGGATCCGGCACCAGCTTCATCTGGGGCAATTACCTGTCGCGGGTCAGCAAGGACTGGAAAGCGCGGGTCGGTGAAGGAACCACGCTGGCCTGGCCCACTGGGTTCGGCGCGAAGGGCAACGGTGGCGTGGCGGAAAAACTGGCCAAGGCCCCGGGCGCCATCGGATACATCGACTATGCCTATGCGACCAAACGCAATCTCACCTACATCGTCGTCAGCAACAAAGCCGGGCAATTCGTTGCGCCGGACATGCAGAGCATGGCGACCACGACCGAGGGTATGGATTGGCAAAAGGACAAAGATTTCAACGTGAGCCTGAACGACAGGCCGCAGGAAAATGCCTATCCCATCATGGCCATTTCATTCGTCATCATGCGCCGGTATCCGGTTGTTCCGGAACGGACGCGGGCTTTGCTTGACTTCATGGCCTGGCTGTTCGTCGCCGGCCGCGATACCGCGAGCGCGCAACACTATCTTCCGTTACCGCCCCCGCTCCTGCAGCAGATCCAGGACTACTGGCGGACCGGGCTGCTCGGCTCCTAGAGCGTGATCGGCGGAGGTGGAATCACCGGAGCCGTGAATCACGCGATCAAACAATCGGTTAGAGCCTGTCCGTCTGAGGACGGACACGGCGCCATGTTTGTTTTAACGAACCATTTCATCCGTTTGCTGATCGCTGCGCGGTTCGACCTGAACCGGTATGGCCCCGGCGCGTGGTCAATTAAAGTGGCTTCGCCCGCACGTCGCCCGTTGCCGCACCGCGCGTCCAATGCCACCCTCCTCCGATCAACAATGGGGAAGACCACGAAATGGCGCGCATGACCGGCGGGGAAGCAATCGTGGACGGGCTGCTCAAGCACGGGATCGATACCGTGTTCGGTCTGCCGGGCGTCCAGGTCTACGGCCTGTTCGACGCCTTCGCCCGCAACGCCAACCGCCTCCGCCTGATCAATGCGCGGCACGAGCAGACGACGGCCTATATGGCGCTCGGCTACGCCTATGCGACCGGCCGCCCCGCGACCTACGCGGTCGTCCCCGGGCCCGGCGTGCTCAACACCACCGCCGCCCTCGCCACCGCCTGGGGGGTGAAAGCCAAGGTCCTCTGCCTCACGGGCCAGGTCCCGAGTGAACTCATCGGTCGGCTGCGCGGCGCGTTGCATGAGCTTCCCGATCAGCTCGCCACATTGCGATCCCTACTCAAATACGCCGAGCGGATCGAGCATCCGAGCCAGGCGCCGTATCTGGTGGCACGGGCCTTCCAGGAAATGCAGTCCGGTCGCCCCGGCCCGGTGGCACTGGAAATGCCATGGGAACAGTTCCACACCCCGGCCGAGGTGACGTCGCACGATCCAATCCCCCTCGCGCCAAACCCCACGCCGGACCCGGCCAAGATCGAAGCCCTCGCCAAATTGCTCGACGCCGCCACCAATCCCATCATCTGGGTCGGCGGCGGCGCGCAGAACGCAGGGCCGGAGATCCTGGCTTTGGCCAGGCGCACCGGCGCGCCCGTGGTGGCCTTCCGCACCGGGCGTGGGGTGGTCGATGATCGCGACCCGCACAGCCTGAGCATCGCCGCCGGCTACCGGCTGTGGCCGGAGACCGATCTGATCGTCGCCTTCGGCACCCGCCTGGAGGTTCCGACGATGCGCTGGGGCAAGAGGCCCGACGGCCTGAAGATCGCGCGCATCGACATCGACCCGGCGGAGATGCGCCGCCTGACGGTCGATATCGGCATCGTCGCCGACACCGCCGATGCCGCCGCCGCCCTGACCGCGCTGGTCGCGGATCGCGCCAGCCCGGCCCGCGCCGCCCGCATCGCCCAGGCCAAGGCCGCCGCGCTGGAAGACATCCAAAGCGTGCAACCGCAGATGAGCTTTCTGAATGTCATCCGGGACGTCATGCCCGAGAACGGCATCCTCTGCGACGAAATGACCCAGGCCGGCTACGTCTCCTGGTTCGGGTTCCCGCTCTACGAGCCGCGATCCCTGGTCACGTCCGGCTTCTCCGGCACGCTGGGCGCGGGCTTTCCGACCGCGCTGGGCGTGAAGGTGGCCTATCCGGATCGCCCGGTGGTGGCGCTGACCGGCGATGGCGGCTTCCTGTTCGGCGGGGCCGAGCTGGCCACGGCCGTGCAGCACGGGATCAACCTGGTGACGATCCTGTTCAACAACAGTGCCTATGGCAACGTGCTGCGCGACCAGCGGCGCCTGTATGACGGGCGGCCATCGGGCTCGGAACTGCGCAATCCCGATTTCCAGATGTTCGCCAAAAGCTTCGGCGTGCCGTCGTGGCGGGTCACCGATGCCATGGGCCTCAAATCCGCGTTGCAGGAAGCCCTGGCCGCCAATGCCCCGGCATTGATTGAGGTCATGACCGATATCAGCAAGGAAACCGCACCCTGGCGCTTCATCGCCCCGGGCCGCTCGTAACCATGGCGGCGGGCTTCAGCGGCTTCGGGCCAGGGACGTTCGGGTTCCTGCGCGACCTCGCGGCCAACAACAACCGCACGTGGTTCACCGATCACAAGGACGTCTATGAACGCGGGGTGCTGGCGCCGTTCCACGGCCTGCTGGCCGATGTCATTTCGAGCCTGGCGGAGCGGCGGATCCCGCTCGCCGGCGATCCGAAAAAGGCCATCTTCCGCATCCATCGTGATGTCCGCTTCAGCAAGGAGAAGCTGCCCTACAAGACCCATGCCGGCGCGGTGCTGACCCGGGACGGGATCAAAGGCGCGTCCGGCATCCTGTATATTCATATCGAGCCCGACCGATGCTTCCTAGCCGCCGGCTTCCACGCCCCGACGCCCGACCAGCTCGGCGCCATCCGGGAGGCGATCTACATCGACCCGGCCCGCTTCCAGACCCTGCGGCAGGATTTAACCACGGTGGGACTGGCACTTGATAACAATGAGACCCTGACCCGCATGCCGCGCGGCTATGAAGACGCGGCGGATTGGCCGATGGCGGATGCCCTGCGGTTCAAGCGCTATGTCGTGCGCCGGCCTCTGGCGGCGGGGACGGTGGCGAGCGCGGCCCTGACAGAGGCGGCGGTGGCCTTCGCCAGCGATGCGCTGCCTTTGTTGCGGTTTGGCTGGCAGGCCCTGACGGTGCTCGATCCCACGCGGCCTGGCGCGCGATAACCCTCGCTGAAGAAGCAGCGCTTCCCCCCGGCGGCAGGCTTCCCTAAAGTCCAGTCATGCTCCTGATCGGTCCCCACCGTGTTGCACGCTCCCAGCGCCCGGACGCCGTGGGTCGGCCGTTCGTGTATGAGCGGCTGGGGCGCAACGAATCCGCGATCCGCGCCTTTCTGGCCGCGCTGCCGGACAGTGTCTGGCTCACCCGCGCCCTGCGCGATGAGCTGCATCGCCGTGTCGGCGCGGTCCGGCCCGGACAGATTTTCGCCGATGACCTGTTCCCCGCTGCCGCCCATGCGATCGCCGCCGGCACGATCCAGGTTGGGTCGCTGGTACCGGATCAGTTGAAAATCCGATTCGATCCCGGCACCGTGACGGCCGCGGACAGATACGCGGCGGTGGTCTTCCCCGGCATTCCGCAGACGGAGGCCTTTCTGCGCCGCCTGTTGATGTGGCAAGCATCCATGGAGGCCTTCCAGGCCGCGCTCATCGGCGGCCAGCGCCTTCTGCGCGGCAGCATCGGCCTGGTGCCCGCCTGGAACGATTCCGATCCGGCGCAAAGCCTGGCCCCCTTGCTGACGTCGCACCGCCTGCTGCTGGTGCGCCAAAAGCCGTTGCACCAGCTCGTCCGCCCGGACCTGACCAAGGACTGGTCCGTCACGCTGCGGTGGCTGGAAACCCACCGGCCCGAGATCGTCATCCCCATCACGCCCGCCGCCCCGCCCCCCGCGGCGGCCGCGCCGGCTTCGACGGACACCGCGCCCGCGAGCGTCCTGCCCGACCCGCCCGCCACGCTGTCGCCCCAGGCGCAGACTTTGATCCAGGCCGCGCGGGACGGGACCCCGTTCTGCGAAGAATGCGCCAGGGCCGCCGCTCATGCCGGATAGCCCCCTGCGCCAGGATCCGGCCGCACGCCAGCGCGCCATCAACCACCTCTGGCAGCTCACAGGCAGACCGGGGGAGCACCGACAGGCGTACCATTTCGCCATTCTGGACGCCGCGCGGGATGAGCGGATTTACCCCGGTCTGCGCCGTTTGGCGGCGAGCGAGGAGATCATCAGCCTCTATCAAGGCCCCACGGCGCGGGAACTGGCCGCGGTGGCGCCCTATCTGGTCTGCCTCGGCACATCCGATCGCGTGTTTGACTGGCTGTGGAACGAAGGCTGGGGCCAGGACTGGGGCATCTTCGTGACCTCGCTCGCCGCGGTCCCAACCATACGCGACCATTTCCGCCGCCTGACCCTGGTGCGCACCGAGGACAAGAAGCGGCTGCTGTTCCGGTTCTACGATCCGCGCGTGCTGAGCATCTTTCTGCCGACATGCGATGCCGGGCAGCAGAAGGAAATATTCGGAACGTTCATCAGCCGGTTCGTCATCCCGGCAGACGGGGGCAGACGCCTCGACACGTTCCGATCCACCGCCGGCCAATTGACCACGAGCAGCATCGTACTATCCGGCACCACTGGCGCCGCAAACCAATCAATCTGATAGGCAGGCCCTGACCGCGCCCGATCAGGTCCGCTCGACGATCAGGTAAATGAGCGCCTCGGTCGATGGGTCGGGGTTCTCCACCCCATGCGCCACATCGGTGCGGCAGCTGCAACTGTCACCCGCGACCAACTCGGCCGTTTCATCGCCCACGGTCACACGAATGGTGCCAGCGGCCACGTGCACATGCTCCACCGTGCCGGGCGCGTGGGCAGCCGACGGCCCCAGGACGGTGGCGGGCGGAATGTGATAGCGCACGAAGCCAATGCGGCTGCCCGGGGACGCGGGGCCCAGACTCTCCCAACGGGCGGGATCCTCGCCACCAGCGCCTTCGCCGCGCCGCAGAACCCGAATGCGGGGCGCCGGGCCGATGCCCCCATCGATAAGGGCGGCGGCACCGACCCCAAGCGCGTCAGCCAGCCGCACCAGCGTAGTGACCGTCGGGGACTTCGTCCCGCGTTCAATATCCGAGATCATGGACGGGGAAATGCCGCTGCGCGTGGCGAGCATGCGCAGGCTGAAGCCAACGGCCTCGCGCTGCTGCTTCACGGCACGGCCCGTTCGGAGGGTGATTTCGTTCTCTATAGTTGACATGAATTCCTTTATAGAGCACACAAAGCGAAAGAGCCAAGGAAGGAGTACACCCAATGGACCAGACCGCATTCGAAGCGGACCTGCAGCGCGACGGCTTCCGGCCCGTTTTCGCCAGCTTGCGCCCGCACACCACGGAAGCCAACCACTGCCATGACTTCGATGCCCGCCTTTTCGTGCTGGGCGGAGAGATCACCATCACCCGCGACAACCGGGCCGAGACCTTTCGGGCCGGACAATGCTGCGAGGTGCCCGCCGGTTGCATGCATGCGGAACGGGTTGGCCCCCAAGGCGTCGCCTATCTCGCTGGCCGCCGCCGCAACGGCCCGTTGACCCCCGGCGCGTTCGAAGCCGATCTGCGCCGCGAGGGATTCGAGGTCATCCACGGCGGTCAAAAGCCCAACTTCAGCGAAGAGATGCATGCGCACGGCGATTTCGATGTGCGCATCATGGTTTTGAGCGGTGAGATCACCGTGAACCGGGATGGCGGTTCAACGACCTTCCGGGCCGGCGATCACTGCGAAATTCCCGGGGATTGCCTACACTGCACCCAGGTTGGCCCCGAAGGCGTCGCCTACATGATCGGCAAGGTCGCGCGCCCGGCCGCTGCCGCCTGAACATGTCCGCGGGTGCGTGCCGAACACGCACCCGTCGTCAGGTGGTCATCCCGCTTTAGCTGATCGGGCACGCCACGATGTGCTCCTGATAGGCCGGGCGGGCGCAAAGCCGGTCATACCAGGCGCGAACGGACGGGAAGTCCGGGCGGTCCAACCCCAGATAATCCATGCCGAACCAGCGGTGCGCGTGCACGCCCCAGGGGATGTCGGCCAGAGTGAACGTATCGCCGGCGATATAGGCCTGCTTCGCCAACAGCGGTTCGATCATGCCCCAGGCCCGCGCGGTCTCGGTGATGGCGGCAGCGATCGCCGTCATGTCCCGCTTGTCCGCCGGTGTGCGCACCAAGCCCCAGAACACCGCGCTCATGGGCCGGTTCAGCACCGTTTGCTGGGCGTCCATCCAGCGATCGATGTTGGCCCGCACCCGCGGCTCCAACGGCCAGAGCGGGCTGTCGGGCGCGTACTGGGCGCAGAGGTAGCGAATGATCACGTTGCTTTCCCATAGCGTGAAATCCCCTTCCTGGAGCGTGGGCACCAGGCCGGTCGGGTTCATGCCGCGGCCGGCGTATCGGTTTTGCCGAAAGCGCCGCCGACATCGATACGATCGAATGCCAGCCCGAGTTCCCCCAGGCCCCATAGGGCCTTCATGACATTGCTCGACGTTTTCCGGCCCCAGACTATGCGCGACATTGACCCGTTTCCCCATGATAGGCGCCCCAACCTAGCGTCTCAAACCGCTGGCGTCACCTTGCGCGGCGGCGCCAGGACCGCCAAATCATCGGCATGCGCGCTTTGCCCTCCCCCCGTGCCGCCGCCCTGATCGCCGCCCTGCTGGGCGGGACCGCTCTGGCCATCGCCTTCGCCTCGGAATGGTGGGGCGGGCTGGTGCCCTGCGCGCTCTGCCTGTGGGAGCGGTGGCCCTATCGCATCGCGATTCTGCTGGGCCTGTGCGGCGCGCTGCTGCCCGCCCGCTTGACCCGCCCGGCGCTGGCCTTGCTGGTCGTCACCTTCCTGATCGGGGCCGCGCTGGCCGGCACGCACACCGGGGTGGAGTTCGGTTGGTGGCCCAGCCCCCTCCCCGAATGCGCCGCGCCCAATCTCGGTTCCGGCTCCATAGCCGATCGGCTTGCCGCGATGCCGGCACGGCCGGCGAAGCCGTGCGATGAGCCCACCTATCTGATCCCGTGGCTGCCGATCTCCATGGCGGCGATGAATATGATTTATGCGCTGGGGGCCGCCGTGCTGACGGCGCTGTCCCTGTGCCAACGCCCGAGGCCCCAATGACCCGCATGCGCCTGCCCGGTGACCCGCCGGCCGATGCCGCCATCCGGCGGATGATCCGGGTCGATCATGCCGGTGAATACGGCGCCACCCGGATCTATGCCGGCCAGCGCGCGGCCTTGCGCAACAGCGCCAAAGCCGACCTGGTGCGCCACATGGCGGAGCAAGAACAGGCGCATCTGGCCACGTTCAACACCCTGATCGCCGAACGCCGGGTGCGCCCCACCGCGCTGCTGCCGATCTGGCATCTGGCGGGCTTCGCCCTCGGCGCCGTCACCGCGGCGCTGGGCGAAAAGGCGGCGATGGCCTGCACGGTGGCGGTCGAGGAAACGATCGACGCCCATTACAGCGCCCAGATCGACGCGCTCGGTGACACGGAACCGGCCCTGCGCCAAACGCTCGAAACCTTCCGGGCGGAAGAGATCGAGCACCGCGATATCGGCCTGGAAAACGGGGCCGAGGACGCGCCGGGCTACCGTGCCTTATCAGCCGTGATCAAGGCGGGCTGCCGCATCGCCATCAAGCTGAGCGAGCGGCTCTGACCTATCGCAAGGGCGGCATGCTGATCGGCCGCGCCACCTTCAGATGGGGCGGGGCGACTCGGGGCGGGACCAGCTTGCCGTTCAGGGGCCCGTAGGTTCCTTTGCCCTCCGTCACGACGGGCTTGCCGTTGACCATGACCGCCGGCGGCGGGTCGTAGCGCCAGAAGCGCATATCCATGGTGCCGACGAAGCCCGGCAGCAGGAAGCTGTCGGAAATCAGCTTGTCGCCGCCGATGAAGGATTCCCATTCCGTGGACATCTTGCCGTCCAGGGTCATCACCTCCGTGGTCGGGTGGGTGTGATACCAGGTGACCGCGGTCGTGCCCTTGGGGCAGCCCTGGTTGGTATTCCACACGCCGATATCGACATTGGCCCCGGAATAGCCGGCGAACTGGGTCGAGCCGAGTTGGTGGGTGATATCATTGCGCCAGATCACGCCGCCATATTCGCGGCGTTCCGCCACGGATTTGACGATCAACGCCGACAGCAGTTCGCGGGCGTATTGCTCGATCTTCATGCCTTCAAGCGTGGTCGCATGCGGCTGAACCGCGGGCGGGCTGCTGTCGCTCATGGTCGGTCAGGGTCCTGGCAAAGGAAACGGGGGACAACGGCACGCGCGGATTGCGATCCTGGCCCGCGGGGCCGTCCGGATCAGCTTTCCAGCTCGCTGTCCCAGTATAGATAATCCCGCCAGCTCTGATGCAAATAATTCGGCGGGAAGGCCCGTCCGTTATCCTGCAATTCCCACGTCGTGGGCTGACGCGGGCTCATGCGCGGGAACATGTGGCATTCCCGCGGCAGGCGCGAGCCTTTGGCCAGATTGCAGGCGCCGCAGGCGGCGACCACGTTCTCCCACGTTGTGCGGCCGCCGCGGCAGCGGGGGATCACATGATCGAAGGTCAGGTCGGGCGCGGGGGAGCGTTCGCCACAATACTGGCATTCGAACGCGTCCCTCAGGAACACGTTGAACCGGGTGAAGGCTGGGCGGCGGGACGATGGGATATAATCCTTCAGCGCGATCACGCTAGGCAGGCGCATCGTCATACTGGGGGAGTGTACGGCCTTGTCATACTCATTCAGGACCGACACCCGGTCCATGAACACCGCCTTGACAGCATCCTGCCAGGACCACAACGACAATGGAAAGTAGGACAGCGGACGAAAGTCCGCATTGAGAACGAGCGCGGGAAAATGCTGTCCGCCGTCAGGCAAGCGCGACCCCTATCTCAGTGGGGCGCATCATCGATGGGTCAGTTTACCGCAGACCCGCCAGAATGAGAGCGCCGCCGAAGACCAGGGACTTTATGACAGACGCCGAATAGCGCCGCAACAGCGCGACTCCGCGCCACCCGCTGGTTTCACGGTTTGGTCATGCGAAACCGCGCTGCAACGCCAAGGCCCCCATGGCGATGCCGGCATCATCGATCCCATGCCCCAGATGCGGCGAATAGGTGGTTTCCACCGGCACCCCCAACCCCGCCAGCACCGTTTCCGCGTCCCGCGATCGGCTGACCGGGACCTGTGCGTCGGCCTCTCCATGCGCCAGCAGCACCGGGGCGCGGTTGGCGATCTCCGCCGCCAGGGTCGATGGTGCCAGCAGGGCGCCGGAATAAGCGAGGATCGCCCGTGGCGGCACCACCCGGCGCAAGCCGGTGAACAGCACGGTCATCGCGCCCTGGCTGAATCCCATCAGCGCATAGGCCTCCGCCGGCAGGCCCAGGCGCGCCAGTTCCGCATCGATGAAGGCGTTCAGATGCGCGGCGGCGGCGCGGACCCCGGCCTCCATGACCACGGGGTCGCGATCGCCGATCGCCCACCATTGCCGGCCGAACCCCATCGGATGGGCCTCCGGCGCCTGCACGGAGGCGAACAACGCGTCGGGCAAAGCGTGCCCCCAGCTCGGGGCGATATCGATCAGGTCATAGGCATCGGCGCCGAAGCCGTGACACAGCACGACCAGCTGCTTCGGTGCGGCTTTGGCGGCCGGGCCCCAATGGACGGCTTCGAGTGCAGACATGATGACCTCCCGCGGATGGAGGCCGAGTGTCCCCGATATCGGCCCCGCGCGCGAGGGGCTGTCGCTTTCGGGCCGCCTGAGTCACGCTGACGCGCATGCCAATCGTGACTCGCTTCGCACCCAGCCCCACCGGCCTGCTGCATCTCGGCCACGCCTTCGCGGCCTTGACCGCCTGGCGCCGCGCGCGATCCGCTGGCGGGCGCTTCCTGCTGCGGATGGAGGATATCGATCCCGGCCGCTGCCGCCCCGCCTTCGCCGCCGCGATCGAGGACGACCTGCATTGGTTCGGCCTGGACTGGGACGGCCCGGTGCGGACCCAGTCGCGGCATCTGGCGGACTACCAGGCCGTTCTGGACGATCTGACCCGGCGCGGGCTGGTCTATCCCTGCTTCTGCACCCGCGCCGATATCGCGCGCGAGGTCGAAGCCTCCGTCGCCGCGCCCCACGCACCAGACGGCAGCCTGATCTATCCCGGCCTGTGCCGTCACCGCTCCGCCGGCGAACGGCAGGCGCGCATCTCGGCGGGGGAACGCTATGCGCTGCGCCTCGATATGGCGCGTGCTGCCCCGGCTGAGCCCCTGTGGTTCGAGGAAGAAGCCGAGGGCCCGATCCGCTGCCGCCCCGAGGCGTTCGGCGATGTCGTGCTGGCCCGCAAGGATGCGCCGGCGAGTTATCATCTGTGTGTCACCCATGACGATGCGCTGCAGGGGGTCACGCTGGTCACCCGCGGCGACGACCTGAAATCCGCCACCCATGTGCACCGGCTGCTACAGGCACTGATGGGCTGGCCGGCGCCGGACTATGCGCATCACCGCCTGCTGACCGATCCGTCCGGTCGCCGGCTGGCCAAGCGCGACCACGCCGCGACCTTGCGCGACCTCCGCGCCGCCGGCCTGTCCCCGGCGGCGGTGCGGGGCATGCTCGGGCTGGATTAGGCGCGGGACGACCGTCGGTGGACTCACCGGAGGTCTGACCCCTCAGCTCCCGTCCGTGGCCGTCAGTTCGGGGAAAAACACATCCTGCCACCGCTCCGGCGCAACCGGGATGGCGCCGATTTCGTGCATGAAGCGGGCATAGGACAGCACCTTGCGCGGGGCGGTGGTCCATTCGTTTTCGGGCCGGGCGATCATCGCGGCGGCCTGGTCCGCCGGCATGCTGGACCGCTCCGCCCGCAGCCAGATGGCGGCAGCCTGATCGGGATGGGCCCGGATCAGGGCCATCGACCGCTCCAGCGCCGCCAGGAACGCCGCGACCACCGCGGGATTGGCGTCATGATAGCGCGTGGTCGTCCACATCGCGTTGAACGTGTGCGGCCCGCCCAGCACGTCGTAGCTGTTCAGCACCACATGCACCCCGGGCACCGCCGCCTCCTGATACATGAACGGCGCCGCCGTGAAATGCGCGCTGATCGGCGAATGCCCCATCAGCATGGCGGCCATCCCATCCGGGTGGCCCATCGAGACGGTCAGGCGGTCCAGCCGTGCATGCTCGCCCGGGCCGAAGACCTGGCGCGCCGCCATCTGCAAAGTCACGGCCTGTACCGACACCTTCACCGCCGGCAGCGCGATGCGGTCGTTATCGCCGAAATCACGGATGGAGTGGACGTTGGGGTTGGTCGTCGTCAGCCACATCGGCATGGCGTTCAGCGCCGCGACCCCCTTCACCTTCAGATTGGCCTGGGTCTTGGCCCACATCGTCAGCAGAGGCCCGACACCGCCGCCGGCGAATTCCAGATCCCCCGCCAGCAGAGCGTCATTGATCGGCGCGCTGCTGGTCAGCTGCACCCATTCGACGGTCAGGTTGAGCCCCCGCGCCCGGCCCTCTTGTTCAAGCAGGGCGCCATCGCGCATCACGAACAGCGGCAGATAGCCGATGCCGAATTGCTGAGCGATGCGCACCGTCTGCGCCCCGGCGGAGCCGATGGCCAGCATCGCCATCACCACACCCATCACGAATCGGCGCATGTATCGTCCCCTCCTGATTTGCCCGCGACCCGAGCTTTGCCTTACCTTCGGACCACGCCGCCGCGCATGACGCGCGCCGGCACTGGGCGGGAAATCTATGGCAGAGAGAACCCTTCGCGGGAAGACCGCGATCGCCGGTATCGGCGAAACCACCTATTACAAGCACGGCCAATCGCCGGACAGCGAGTTCAAGCTGGCGCTGCAGGCCATCGTCCGCGCCTGTGAGGACGCGGGCATCAGCCCGCATGACATCGACGGCTTTGCCTCCTACGGCAACGACCGCTCCGAAGCCGGGCGCCTGGCGGCGGCTTTGGGCATCAAGGAGCTGAAATTCTCCAACATGTTCTGGGGCGGCGGCGGCGGCGGGGTGTGCGGCGCGGTGGGCAATGCCTCGGCCGCGGTGGCGACCGGCATGGCCGATTGCGTGGTGGCGTTCCGATCCCTGGCGCAGGGCCAGTACGCGCGCTACGGCCGCGGCACCGGCGCGCCGCTGGTGGCGGGCGATGACAGCTTCATCATCCCCTACGGCGTGATGTCCCCCGCCCAGCGCTTCGCCATGAAGGTGACCCGCTTCATGCACAACCACGGCATCGAGCAGGAGGCTTTGCGCGCCATCTCCATCGCCTGCTATCACCACGCCCAGACCAATCCGGCCGCGGTGATGCGCGGGCGCACCTTGGATGAGGCGAAATACGATGCCTCCCGCTGGATCGTTGAACCGTTCTTTCATCTGTACGACTGCTGCCAGGAAAACGACGGCGCCGCGGCGGTGATCGTGGTGCCGGCGGATCGCGCCAAGGACACAAAGCACAAGCCGTCCTACGTGCTCGCCTGCGGTCAGGGCTCGGACCATCGCAGCGCCGCGCCGGTGCATAATATGCCGAACTACCAAAGCTCGCATTTCGGCAAGCTGGCGCCGCGCCTGTATGACATGGCCAAACTCAGCCCGGCTGATATGGGCATCGTGCAGTGCTATGAAAATTTCACCGGCGGCGTGTTGATGAGCCTGGTGGAACACGGCCTGGTCAAGGCCGAGGAAGCCAACGAATTCCTGGTCCCCGAGAACCTGCTGGCGCCATCGGGCAAGATGCCGCTCAACACCAGCGGCGGCAATCTGGCGGAATGTTACATGCACGGGTTGGAACTGGTGATCGAATCCGTCCGCCAGATCCGCGGCACGGCGATCAATCAGGTCCCGCGCAACGACGCCGCGATCATCATGGGCGGGCCGATGGTCACGCCCGTCAGCTCCCTCATTCTGGGTTCGGAGGCCACGCTGTGAGCACCTATTATCTGCCGGAAGGCCTGCCGCAGCCGTCCTCCGCCCCCGATGGGCTGTCCGAGCCGTATTGGCAGGGCACGCGTCAGAACAAGCTGATGATCCAGAAATGCCGCGGCTGCCAGTCCTGGCAGTGGGGCCCGGAATGGATCTGCCACCGTTGCCATTCCTTCGACGTGGTCTGGGAGGAAATCCAGGGCAAGGGCCGGATCTATAGCTATGAGAAGCCGCACCATCCGGTGCACTCCGCTTTGGCCGGGCATGGACCCTATATCGCGGTGCTGGTGGAACTGCCGGAGTACGGCAACGTCCGCATGTTGGGAAACCTGCTGGGCGACCCCAAACAGGCGGTCCCTATCGGCGGCACGGTGGAAGCGGTGTTTGAACACCACGACACCGCGACCCCGCCGTTCACGCTGGTGCATTGGAAATTGGTTTAGAGCAATACCGGTTTAGGTTGAATCGCGCAGCGATCAACAAACCGGTGAAATTGCTCGATCAAACATATCTGGATCGTGTCGGACTTCAGACGGACACGATCCAGGCTGGCGCGCGAGAGGGAACGGGATGGCGGGGAAGGGATCGCCTTCCCCCTATCCCACCTCCGGCGGCAACAGATCCCCGCCGACCTGCGGCGGCACGTCGAAGCTGTTGGTGATGCCGCACAGAAAGACGTAGAAATTCAGCGACGCGGTCATTTCGACCATCCATTGCGGGCCGAATTTGATGTTCAGCCTGTCGAACAAGGCTGGCTCCACCCGATTGGTGCGCATCAATTGCCGGGCGAAGTCCACGACATCGCGTTCGTCCTCCGGCAGGCCCGATGAATCGCCCTTGGCCCGCAGCAGATCGATCAGCTCTTCGCGAATGCCGACACGGCGGGCGTAGCCGGCCTGGGCCGACCAGACATAGTGGGATTCACGCTCACGCACCGCGGCCAGGACGGAGGCCATGCGCAGAGTGTCCGGAACGATGCTCTTCTCCCGCACGAAGGGCACCAGCGGCAGGGCCAAAGCGGCCAGGCCCGGGCTGTGCAGCAGCATGCTGAAGGGCCCGCGGACCTGGCCGAAGACGCCGATGACATCATCGACGAGGCCATGGTGCTCCGGCGCGATATCGGCCTTGCCGCTGATCGCGGGAATGCGTGGTTTGGACATGGTTTTCCCCTTATGCGCCGCGCGCCGCGTCCCACCATGGGCATACGCCGCTCAGCTTTTCGTAATTCCCCGCGATCACCTGCACCGGCATGCGCTGCCCGTCGGCGGCGGCCTTCAGACGCATGGCGCGCGCGGCCTCCCGCTGCTCCACCGGCAGCCAGGCGCGTTCATGGCCCCAGAGGCTGGGACCGACGGTCACCTCACTCGGGGTCCAGGCACCGGGCGTGACCTCTTTGCCGCCCCAGCCGCACTCGACCATGAACCCGGACGGAGAGCGCAGGTAATAGGACGTCACCGCGTCATTGGGATGCCGGCCGAGGGTGGTTGCGATCTTGTCCGGCTCGCCCAAAGCGATGTCGTAGCCCTGCCCCACATCATCGAGCGAGAAATACTCCACCATCAGATGATGCAGATCCGCCCGGCCGGTTTCGATCAGCGCGATGCTGTGATGACGGGCGTTGGTGTGCAGAAAATAGGCCCGGAACGGGGTGGTGATGTAGTCGCTGACCCCGAAACCCAGCAGGTCGCGATAGAAGCCCAGCAGATCGTCGATCTGCTTCACATGGAACACCGCGTGCCCCATCCCCAGCGCGCCGGTGCGAAAGCCGGAGATGGTGCGGCCGGGATGGAAGGCCTCATCGGCGATGGCGGGGCCATGAAACGCCTCCAACCGGTTGCCGGCAGGGTCCTGAAAGCAGATCAAATCGCGCACGAACCGCTGATCCGCTAAAGCGCGAGGCGCCTGTTGGACCACGACGCCCGCGGTCTCCAACCGCGCCGCCAGGGATTGCAGCGCGGCGGCGTCGGCGACTTCAAAGCCGAAATAGCGGTCGCCATCGGCCAAGGCGCGATCGACGACAAAGCGTTGCTTGCGGTCATCCATGCGGAAGGCGCGGCTGGCATTGCCGTGTTCCACCATCTGCATGCCGACCCAGCCGGTGACGAAATCGGACCAGTCGGACAGGTTGGAGGCGCCGATGCCAACGTAGCCGAGGGCCTGAATTTCCATTTTGGGTTCCTCCTGAATGCGTTCGACCGATGCCACGCCCCTGGATTGGGCACCACGTCTTTGATGCAGGTCAAGGCGCCGATGCGCGGGGACGCGATGATGGGACATGGATTCGCTCACCCGCCTCGCCAAATATGACCGTCTGGTGCCCCGCTACACCAGCTACCCGACCGCGCCGCATTTCTCCGGCGCGATCACCCCCAACGACTATGCCGCCTGGCTGGCCGCGCTGCCGGATGATACGGGCCTGTCGCTGTATCTGCACGTGCCCTTCTGCGCCACGTTGTGCCGGTTTTGTGCCTGCCACACCACGGTCGTCAACCGGCCGGAACCGCTGATTGCCTATACCGCGACCCTGCTGGCGGAGATCGACCTCCTCGCCCGCGCCATCGGGCGGCGCCTGCCGGTGCGGCACATCCATTGGGGCGGCGGCACCCCCACGGCGCTGCCGCCCGCGTCGATGCGCGCCATCATGGATCGCCTGCGCGCCCGGTTCACCATCCAGTCCGGGGCCGAAATCGCGGTCGAGATCGACCCCCGCACCCTGACCGAGGAAGCCGTCGATACGCTGGCGGCCATGGGCACCAATCGCGCCAGCCTGGGGGTGCAGGATTTCGATCCCGCGGTGCAGACCGCCATCGGCCGCCATCAAAGCCTGGACCTCACCGCGCGCTGCGTGTCGCAACTGCGGGCGGTTGGAATCGACTCGTTGAACCTCGATCTGATCTGCGGCCTGCCGTATCAGACCACCGCGGGCGTGCGCGACACCGTCGAGCAGGCCTTGAGCCTGCGACCGGATCGGGTCGCGATCTTCGGCTACGCGCATGTGCCCTGGATGAAAAAGCATCAGGCGCTGATCCCCGACGACGCGCTGCCCGGTCCGTTGGCCCGGTTCGATCAGCGGGCCATGGCGGAGCAGACGACCCAGGCCGCGGGCTATACGCCCATCGGCCTCGATCACTTCGCCCTCCCTGATGACTCCCTGGCCATGGCAGCCTCGAACGGGCGGCTGCGGCGCAATTTCCAGGGCTATACGACCGATGACGCGCCGGTACTGATCGGTCTGGGCGCCTCATCCATCGGATCCCTGCCGCGGGGCTATGTGCAGAACCATGCGGCCGTGCCGGCCTGGCGCGACGCGGTGCGGGCGGACACGCTGCCCATCGCCCGCGGCATCGCCATGACCGCCGAGGACCGCCTGCGCCGCGATGTGATCGAGCAGATCATGTGCGATTTCTCCACGGACCTGACCGCGACCGCGCGGCGCCATGGCGCGGAACCCGGCACACTCCTGGATGCCGAACCGGCGCTGCGGGCGATGGCGGACGACGGTCTGATCACCTGGGATGGATCCGGCCTCACCGTGACCCCAATCGGTCGGCCGTTCGTGCGTAATGTCGCGGCGGCCTTCGACGCCTGGCTGCAGCCCGGCACCGGCCGCCATTCCGCCGCGGTCTGAGGGAGACCCAAGCATGCAGGACAGCATCGTCGAGGATCTGATCGACTTCAACGCCTTCGCGCGAACGCCGCTGGTGCGGGACCCGTTCGATCATCTGGTCATTCCGGGCTTCGTGCCGCGGGACGCGGCCATCGCGGCGGCGGCGGCCTTCCCGGGACCCGACCTGCCGGGGGTCCTTCCCGTCCCCGGCGATCTGCCCGCGAACGCGTTCGGGGACCTGATCCGGCTGCTCCACCATCCCCGCACCAGCGCCGCGTTCGGCGCGAAGTTTGGCCTCGCCCTTGATCCCGCGACCCTGATGGTGACGCTGCGCGCCCGCACCCGTCCGGTCGATGGGCAGATCCACACCGACAGCACCAGCAAGGTTGTGACCGCGCTGATCTACCTCAATCCCGATTGGTCCAATCAGGGCGGGCGCCTGCGCCTGCTGCGCGGCCCCGGCGATATCGAGGATATGATCGCCGAGGTGCCCCCCTTCGCCGGCACCTTGATCGCCTTCCGCCGCACCGATCGATCCTGGCATGGGCATCAGCCGTTCGACGGCCAGCGGCGGGCGATCATGTTCAACTGGATGGTCGATGCCGCGGCCGCCCGGCGGGAATCCCGGCGCCACGCGATGACCGCCGGGCTCAAGAGCTTGTTCCATTTCGGTTGAAGGACGCCCCCATGACCTCGACTCCGCAGAGCCAGGCCCGGGCCGCGGCCGCGATCCGTGGCAGCTTGCGTGACGCGCCCCGAATCACCGCCCCCTGGCGCTACTGGCTGCCATGCGACCTGCTGCCCGCGGAGCTGGCGGCGGCGGCCGCCGCATTGCCCTTCCCGACGCCCGCGATCGACGACACCGGCGGCAAGCGCGAAACCCACAACGCCCAGCGCATCTTTGTCTCCGAGGCCACCCGGACGCGCCATCCCGCCTGCCAGGATCTGGCCGATGCCTTTCAGGACCCCGCGACGGTTGCCCTCATTGAGGATCTGACGGGCACCGCGCTGGGCGGCCATTTTCTGCGGATTGAATGCTGCCTCGACACCGATGGCTTCTGGTTGGAGCCGCATACCGATATCGGCGCCAAGATGCTGACCCTGTTGATCTATTTGTCCGACCATCCCGACGCGGCGCAATGGGGCACCGACGTGATGGATGCGGCGGGAACGGTGCACGCGACGGCGCCGGGCGTGTTCAACGCCGGGCTGATGTTCGTCCCCGGGGCCGATACCTGGCACGGCTTCACCCGGCGGCGGATCGACGGGGTGCGCCGATCGCTGATCGTGAATTATGTGACCCCGGCGTGGCGGTCACGCCACGAGCTGGCCTTTCCTCACCAGCCCGTCATCGCGGCCCGATAACCCGAAACATCCCGCCCATCGGCGGCACCGGCGCGGTCCCAAACCGTGGGACTTGAATAATGACACGCGACCCGGCATCTATTGAACATGAATGATCGAATACTCGCCCGTCTGGACTTACCCGCCCCTGAACCGGAGCAGACCCCGCGGCCGGATGCCATGGATCCTGCGAAAATAGAGCTGGATCCTCGCGCTTCCGATCATCCGCTGGTTTCAATCTGCATCACCACACACAACTACGGGCGATTTCTGGCTGCCTGCGTCGATTCAGTTATATCCCAGTCCTATCCCAATATCGAATGTATCGTTGTCGATGACGCGTCGGATGACGATACGCCGCGGGTCCTGGCCGGCTATGCGGGCCTGATCCGCGTCCTGCGCCACGACACCGCGCGCGGGCAATTGGCCGCGATTGGCAGCGCCTTTTCCATGACATCCGGGTCCTTCATCGCCTTCGTGGACGCGGACGACACGCTGTATCCGGACTTCGTGCGTACCCATGTCGCCGCGCATCAATCCCCGGGCGCATTCGCGGCCATGACAGGCTCATTACAGGACATCACTGATGCCGACGGCAAGGTGCTCGGCACGCACCCGGTATCCGGACCGCGCCCCGACAGCAGCCGCGCGCTGCTCTCCAGCCCCCGTCGCGCCCCGGTCGAACTGACGCTGATGGAGCCCCACTGCAACCCCGCCCATCAATGGCTCTGGAGCGCCGCATCGTCGCTGATGTTCCGCCGCGATGTGCTGCACCTGATGCTGGTACCACCACCGGATGCGGCAGCGTCGCGCATTTTCGCCGACACCTATCTGGCGCATTTCGCGCATGCCATCGGCGGCAGCGTGCGCATCGACGCGGCCTTGAGCACCTACCGGCGCCACGGGGGCAATTTCTTCGCCGACAATCTGATCCTCGGCGGGTCGTCCCCGGCCACGACCCGACGCCATGCCAACCAGGACAACCTGCCGGCGATCGCCGCCCAGATCATGGCCAATCGCGAGGCGCTGTTCCTCGCCTTGGGGGCGCGGCGCTTCGTCGAATTGCTGGCCAAATTCTGCCGCCTGTCGCAAGCCGCCGCGACCATCCGGTCCGTCGCGCCCGGGCGCGCGACCCGGCTGATCCCCTTGTTCATCGCACTGCGCATGACAAGGCGGGTCAGAGCCGGATCGTTCTGGCTTCGAAAGGATGCCGCCATCCTGACCCTGTCGGACGCGCGCTGAGCCCGCTTTGGCGCGGGTTCGTTTCCTTTGTTGGCGGGCGTTCAGGCCGCCAGGGCCGCCCGCACGAAGGCGGGATCGAAAATGCGGTCCGCCATCACCTGGCAGCGCTTCATCAACCGCGGTTCATCGGGGCCGTAATCCGGCCGCGCGTAATGCCACGACCCCAGATTGTCCCACAGCGCCAGATCGCCCACCGCCCATTCATGCACATAGCGGTATTTCGGCTGCATCACGTGATCGAGCAGATAGGCCAGCAGGTCCGCGCTTTCCGCGGGGGGAAGGCCATCGATCGCGGTGGTGAAGCCGGGGTTCACATAGATCACCCGCCGCCCGGTGATGGGGTGGGTCATCAGCACCGGGTGATGCACCGGCGGGCGCTGGGCCCGCATCTCCGGCGACATCGGCGGGCGGAGGCTGCCCTTCTCCCGCCGCATGTATTCCCAGAACATTTCGATATCGTGGGTGGCGGTCAACCCGTCCAGGCGGGTGATGACATCAGCCGGCAAATCGGCCGCCGCAGCCTGGGTATTGGTGAACTCGGTGCTGCCGATCGGCTTGCCGTCCCGCATCGGTACCTTGAAGGCCGATAGCACGTTCACGAAGCCCTTGGTCTGGGAATAGGTCATGTCGGTGTGCCAGGATTGCCCGGCATCCGGCGCCCCGATGAGGTCTCCATTGACACGGACGTTCGACAGCACCGTCACCTCCGGCACGCCGGGTTCATGGTGCCTGATGCCTTTCAGCACCTGGATCGCCCCGAACCGGGCGGAGAACCGGCGCAGGGCATCCGCCTCCAGCCATTGCTCGGGGAAGCGCAGCACCCCGTATTCGCCCAGGGCCCGCAGGATCGTTGCGAATTCATGCCGGGGGAGATCACCCCGCAAATCGGCGCCGTGGATGGTCGCGCCAAGGACCTGTCCGGTCGGTTCGATGCTGAGCATGGTTGTCCTCCTGTGACCGAAACCTAGGCGCGGCGCCCGCGACAAGACAAGATCGCCGCGAAGTCAGGAGGCCACGCCATGCCAGCAACCGCCGAATTCAAGGCCTTGTTCACCCCGTTCCGACTGGGCGGCCAAAGGCTGCGCAACCGGATCGTGCATGCCTCCATGAGCCTCCTGGCCACCCCGGCCGGGCGGGTGAGCGAGCGAATGATCCAGTATCACGCCAACCGCGCCGCGGGCGGGGCGGCGATGACGATCACCGAACCGCTGGCGATGATGCGCCACCAGGCCAATATTCCCCGCGTGCAGGTCTGGCGGCGCGACGATGCCGACGGCCTGAAACGCCTCGCAGCGGCGGTCGAGTCGCAGGACTGCCGCCTGCTCGGCCAGATCCAGGACGCCGGCCGCGGCCGCCATTTCCCCGGCCGCAACCCGGAAGCCATCGGCGCCTCCGCTTTGCCGGACGACCTGTCCTGGACCGTGCCGCGGGCTTTGCCAGCGGCGGAGATCCAGGCCCTGGTCGAGCAGATCGTCGAGTCCGCGCTGCACCTGCAAGATTGCGGCTTTTCCGGTGTCGAGATCTCCGCCGCGCACGGGCACATGTTTCACCAGTTCCTCTCGCCCTGGTCGAACCGGCGCGACGATGCGTATGGCGGTGACTGGGAACGCCGGTGTCGTTTCGTGGCCGATCTCGTGGCCGCTTTGCGGGCGGCCTGCGGCGGGGCGTTCATCATCGGTCTGAAACTGCCCGGCGACGACGGGCTGCCCGGTGGAATCGGCCCGGCCGAGGCGGCCATCATCGGCGATCTGCTCACCCGCGACCGCGCCGCTGACTATGTCTGCTTCGCCGGCGGCGCGCATGCCCGCACGCTGGAGATGCACACGCCCGACCGGTTCGGCCCGCCCATGCCCTATATGCCCTTCATCAAAGAGCTGCGCCATCACCTCAACGGGGTGCCGCTGATGGCGCTCGGCCGCATCACGGATCCGGCGGAAGCCGACGGCATCCTGGCGCGCGGGGAGGCCTCGTTGATCGCCCTCGGCAGACCCCTGGTGGCTGATCCCGCCTGGCCGAAGAAAGCGCGGGAGGGCCGGAGTTGGGACATCCGCTACTGCCTGTCCTGCAACACCTGCTGGGGGGCGATCATCATGATGCAGGTGCCCATCGCCTGCGTGAACAACCCACGGGTGAGCCGCCCGGATGAGGTGGATTTTTATCCATCGCCCGCCCCAGAGCCCAAGCGCGTGACCGTCATCGGCGCCGGCATCGCGGGCATGGAGGCTGCCTGGGTCGCCGCCGCACGCGGCCATGCGGTGACGGTCCTCGGCGCCTCGGATGCCATCGGCGGCAAGGCCTGGCTGCGGGAGAAACTGCCCGGCGGCAACACGGTTTCGTCCATCTACGATTACCAGACCGTGGCCGCCCGCCGGGCCGGGGTCCGGTTTGAACTGGGGCGCCCGGCGACGGCCGCGGCCATCATCGCGACTCAGCCGGATGTGGTCATTCTGGCGACCGGTGCGACCATGATCCCGCCGGACTGGCTGCCCGCCAGCGTTGCGGCGGAAGGCTGGGTTCCCGATCTGCGCGAGGCCATCACCGGGGTCCTGCGCCATGACGCCATGCAACCCGGCACCGCCGTGCTGTTCGACGCGGACCATACCGAGGGCACCTATGCGGCGGCGCAGACCCTGCGAACCCGGTTTCAGCGCGTGGTGATCGTCACCCCCCGCGACACCATCGCCACCGATGTGCCCATGACCGGCCGCCAGGGCATCCTGCGCCGCATGGCCGAACAACGGATCGAGGTCGTGACCCTCGCTGAACCCCGCTGGTCCGATGCCTGCGCCGAAGGGCGGCTGGAGATCGTCAATGTCTATAACGGTGATGTCCGACTGATCGAGGACCTGGCGCTGCTGACATACGCCACCCCGCGGGTGCCGAACGATGCCCTGCTGGCGCCCCTGCGCGCGGCGGGTCTGGCGGTCATCGCCGTCGGCGACGCGCGTGCGCCGCAGGAAATGCTGTTCGCGACAGCCAGCGGCCATGCGGCGGGGGAGAGCGTTTAGACCCCATGCGGCGGCTTACTCGCCGTCCCAGGCCAGGTGTTACGGTTGGCAGGCGCATTCCACCCCGCCCCCATTCATGCTGAACTGACGCACGAAATCAGGAAGGGAACGGACCATGCGCGACATCACGCGGCGGCAGACGATGGCCCTCACAGCCGGGGCCGCGCTCGCGGCCAGTCGCGCGAAAGCCGAAACCACGCGGGTCCGGCTCTCCCACGGTTATTCCATCGGCTATCTGCCGCTGATGATCATGCGGGATCAGCACCTGCTCGAAAAACACGCGGCCAAACTGGGCCTCGGCGGCATCAGCACGGAATGGCAGGTGCTCGATGGGGGCAACAATATCAATGACGCCATGCTCTCCGGCGTGCTCGACATCGCCGGTATCGGCATTCCCGGCTACCTCGTGCTGCGCGATCGTACCCTCGGCAAAAAGCAGGAGATGACGGCGATCAGCGCCCTCGACGGCGGCGCGCTGTGGCTCAACACCATCGATCCCCGCATCAAGACCCTCGCCGACTATACGCCGAACGACCGCATCGCCGTGCCTGGCATCAAGACGTCCTACGCCGCGGTGGTATTGCAGATGGTGGCGGCCAAGGTCCTCGGCTTTGAGAACTTCGCCAAACTGGACCCGATCACCGTCGGCGTGCCGCATCCGGACGCCTACACGATGATGATGTCCGGCGGGACGGAGATCAAATCGCACATGGCCTCCCCCCCTTTCTCTTACCAGGAGGTCGCCAATCCAAAGGTCCACCGGGTCCTGAGCACCAGTGAGGTACTGGGCGCACTGACCATCCTGGTGAACATGACCCAGCGCGCCTTCGCCGACGCCAATCCGGGCATCATCGCCGCCTTCATCGCCGCGCAGGAGGAAGCGGTGGCGATCCTCACCAGCGATTACCCCGGCGCGGCGGCGGCCTATACCAAGGCCACCCAGCTCAAGACCCCGGCCGACGAGCTGATCGCCATGCTGAAGGACCCCGAGACGTCCTACAGCCTGTCCCCCAATGGCAGCCTGACCTACGCGGCGTTCATGGCGCAGACCGGGCTGTTGAAAGCCAAACCTGCCACCTGGACGGAGATGTTCCTGCCGGTGCTGCACCCGCGCGGCGGGAGTTGAGTCGACGGCCGGGAGGAGGGTCAAAAAATTTTCTATACTAACCTTGAAAGTCAATTTTTATAACTTAACTCCAACCCATGACCCAAACCAACACCCCCGACTACCTCCGCACCCAGGCCGGCCTCTGGCACGTCAAACACGCCTTGTCGGAAGCCCTGCCCCCGCCACGCGATCCTTCCCCCGAAGCGCTGGAGGAACGCAACGCCGCCGCCCTCGCGCATCTGGAAGCGCTCAAGCCCGCGAACGCGCTGGAAGCCTGTTTCGCGGTGCAATGCATCGCCGCGAGCGCGCAGGCCCTGGCCTGCCTGCGCCTGGCCAATCAGCCGGATATCGGCACCGCTTTGGCCGTGAAATGCACCGCCCAGGCAGCCAGCATGATGCGCCAGTCGCACACCGCGCTGCGCGAACTCCTCCGCCTGCAGGCGCCCCGCAGGGCCGAGGCCGCCGCCGCCGCCAAGCGTGCCGCCGCGGCCGCGGTCATAGCCTCCGCGGTCGTGCCGGCGCCCGCCCAACACGCCCTCCTGCCCCGGCATCATCACGGCATACCGAACCGCAGGATCGCGGATGCGCCCCCGGCCCAGCCCACGCATGCGCGTCAGGGAACCCCGATGCCGCCGCCTCGCGCCACCCCCCTATCGGGCGCGCTGAGAGCGGCGGGTTGATCGGCTTGTCTCAACCGGGTCCGCGGCCCCGCCTCAATCGTCATGGCCCGGCTTGTCCGGGCCACCGCC
>CAIXEA010000175.1 GCA_903918315.1 uncultured Acetobacteraceae bacterium
AAGCAACCAATCACTGAACGATTCCATATGTTTGCGCCATGTCCGTTCGCGAATCCCTGCCATGCGATGAATAAGATGGGCTAAAGCCGAGGTTTTCATTTTGATGATGAGCCCATCCTTCATCGCCAGCGATTTCATTTACGATGAAGAAATTCCAGCGATTAACGAGCGCCTACAGAACGGCGCCCGGGTGGTGCCAGTATACCTGAAGCAATGCAGCTTTGGCATGATCTGCTCCGAACTCCATGCTGTGCCGCATTTCAATCGCCAGCTCCGCGCCGTTGAAGATTGGGACCCGCGCAACCCCGGTTTCCATGCTATTCGGGAGGGTATCGCGAAAGTTGTGAAGGATCACCTCGGACTCATCCCCAGGCTCCCCCGCCTCGCGCTGCCGCGGAGTCCAGCACCATGACCACCCCGCATCGCGACCCGCTAGCCGTCCTGCGTGCCAGCGTGGCCCGTATCGGAACCACCGCGGACGACGTGCTCGACAGCCTCACCCGCTTCAATTCCGCCGACCCGATGCTGATTGAGCGTATGACGGTGATCGCGGAGTCGGCCAAGGCTATTGCCACGATCCACGGCAGCCAGCCCGGCGCGGAGATCGCCAATCTGCTGGCCGATCTGCACAGCGGCCTGCGCACGTTTGAGGTGCCGGAAGAAGACCCGGAACTCGGGGAAACCTACGCCCTGCGGGAACTCGCCAGCGCCCATGGCCGCCTCTACCTCCTGGTCGATCGCGCCATCGCCGCCGCCACCGCGCTCGGCCTGGCCGCCGCACGGCCGGAACTGCCGGCGGAGATCAGCGCCGACGTGCCGCGCGCCGGCAATGAGGCCCTGTTGCGCGACATCGCCGCTGGCCTCGACGACATCGTGGAACAGCTTGATCGGCTGGACCAGGCCGGCGCCGAACCGACCGACTTCCGCCAGCAGCAGGGGCTGATCGAGTTCTACCTCGGCCGGATGCGGGTGCAGGTCGATCTGGTGCGCACGCAACTGACGGTCGGGGAGCGGACGGTCGATTTCGCCGCCCTGCAGCGTGCCAGCGCGACGATGAAAGACCTAACTGGGGATTTCGTCGCCACGATCCGGGACTGGGCCGAGCGTGTGGCGGGCAGGGTGCGCGACCTCGTCACCGCCCTCCCCCGCCGCGTCCGCACCTTCACCACCCGGATTATCACCGCGACCCGGACGATCCTGAGCCGCCGGGAGGCGGTTCCGAAGGAGCCGGGGCCGGACGAGCCAGAGCGACCTTCGCCGCCCGAGGGATTCGATCTCAAGGTCGTGCACGAGATGATCCTCCGCGGCGAAACCCCGCCACGGGCATGGTGGCCGCTGATCACAGCGCTGAAATTCGGACCTGACTACGCGTTCAGGGACGAGCGTTCGGCCCTCGCTGACCTCCGCCCGCTGGCCCCACTCGTGGCGCTGCATGAGTTGCATCTGGTGAACACCGCCGTGACGGACCTTACGCCCATCGCCGCGCTCACAGGGCTGCAAAGCCTCTATCTGTATGGCACCCAGGTGAGCGACATCACGCCCATCGCTGCGCTCACAGGGCTGCAAAGCCTCGATCTGAGGAACACCCGGGTGAGCGACATCACGCCCATCGCCGCGCTCACAGAGCTGCAAAGCCTCAGGCTGAATGGCACCCGGGTGAGCGACATCACGCCCATCGCCGCGCTCACAGCGCTGCAAGCCCTCCATCTGAGTGGCACCCAGGTGAGCGACATCACGCCCATCGCCGCGCTCACAGCGCTGCAAGCCCTCCATCTGAGTGGCACCCAGGTGAGCGACATCACGCCCATCGCCGCGCTCACAGCGCTGCAACACCTCAATCTGAGTGACACCCGGGTGAGCGACATCACGCCCATCGCCGCGCTCACAGGGCTGGAAATCCTCGATCTGAGTGCCACCAAGGTGAGCGACATCACGCCCATCGCCGCGCTCACAGGGCTGCAAAGCCTCTATCTGTATGGCACCCAGGTGAGCGACATCACGCCCATCGCCGCGCTCGCAGGGCTGGAAATCCTCGATCTGAGGCACACCCAGGTGAGCGACATCACGCCCATCGCCGCGCTCACAGCGCTGCAAAGCCTGAGGCTGAATGGCACCCGGGTGAGCGACATCACGCCCATCGCCGCGCTCACAGAGCTGGAAATCCTCGATCTGGACGGCACCCATGGGACCGACGTGAGCTCGTTGCGCCATCTGCGAAAGCTGACCATAGAGGGCGGCAACGCGTCCGGCCCGGTCGGGACCGCAACCCAGTTGATCGACCGGTTGTTCCGGCGGCGGACCTGATCCAGCGGAGGCACTTCCCCCGGTGCCATCGCCCCTGCCCGCCCGCGCTTACCCCGCATCGTTGGCGGCATTGGAACCTCCGCAATTTCACCACGGAGGATGCACGGAGGGCGCCACCCGGCACGCAATCTCCGTGTCCTCCGTACCCCTTCGTGTCCTCCGTGTTAAAAATCACCCCCTCACCCGCACGAACCCCGCTGCGAGAAACGCCGCCCCGAAACCACCCGCCCCCTTGCCCCCAACCGCAAGACGCGGAACGATGCCCCCATCCACCCAGGAGGGCAAAATGGTCGATTTGATCGTACGCAGCGACACCGTCGTCACAACGCAGGGCGTAGGCGCCTATGACATCCTGATTTCCGGGGAAAAAATCGTCGCCGTGGCCGCCATTGGCAGCCTGCCGATCCCCGAAGGCGCCAAACTTATCGACGCGACCGGCAAAATCGTCATCCCCGGCGGCATCGACCCGCATGTGCATTGCAAATGGCACCTGCCCAACCCCGATGGCTCCGCCGGCCTGACCGAGCCGCCCGACGTCGTCAGCAAGGCCGCCGTGCATGGCGGCACCACGACGATGATCGATTTCACCCGCGCCTCCCAGGGCGTCAACGTCCAGGACGCGATCGAAAAGCGGGAGGAAGACTGGAAAGGCCACACCGCCTGCGACTACGCGCAGCATCTGATGGTCGAAGGCGCCCTGCCCATCCACCTCCCCGGCCAGGTGGCCGAGGCGATCCAGGCCGGCTTCCCGACGGTGAAGATCTTCACCACCGACATCACCCCGTCCCGCAAAGGCCGCATGGTCGATTTCGGCGATATCTGGGAGATCTTCCAGGTCCTCGCGGCGAACCAGGGCATGGGCGTCATCCACTCCGAGGACAACGACATTGTCATGCACATGTATGGCAAGCTGATCCGCGAAGGCCGCACCGGGTTCGAAAACATGGCCGAGGTGCATAACACCTTGTCCGAAGACATCTCCTTCCGCCGCGTCATGCGCCTGGCGGAGAAAGTGCCGGGCACCGCGCTCTATATGATGCATGTCTCCGCCGGCACCGGCGTGCAGGCGATCCGCGACGCCCGCGCCCGCGGCGTGCCCATCTATGGGGAGAGCCTGCACCAATACATGCTGTACACGTCGGAGGATTACAAAACCCCGGGCGGCCAGATCTACCACACCTACCCGTCGCTGAAGTCGTCCGCCGATCAGGCCGAACTCTGGGCTGGCACGCTGGACGGCGCCATCAATTGCGTCGCCACCGACGAAATCTGCTGCACCCTGGCGCAGAAGCTGCAAGGCGCGCGCATCGACGACACCACCGGCGGCAACGCCGGCGTCGAGCCCCGCGTCGCCCTCATGTACACCGAAATGGTCGGCAAGCGCGGCTATTCGCTGTCCCGCTTCGTCGATCTGGTTTCCACCAACGCAGCCAAGGTCATGGGCCTGTATCCGCGCAAGGGCGCGCTGGCGGCCGGGGCGGATGCGGATATCTGCGTGCTCGACCCCAACGACAAGCGCGTCGTCACCGCGTCCGAACTGCACGAGGCCGACTACACCCCCTGGGAAGGCCGCAAGATGGAGGCCTGGCCCTGCATGACCCTGCTGCGCGGCAAGGTCGTGGTGGAGAACGGCGTGTTCAAAGGCAGCCTCGACGACGGCAAATGGCAGCACCGCAAGGTCGCGGCCGAGATGTTCAACGGCCCGCAACTTTGACGTTAGCCGAACAACGCGACCTGCTGCGCGACTGCCTGAAGCTTTGGGCGGTCGAGGGGCAGGTCGTGGTGGGCGATGACGATGTCTCGGTTGTCACGGCGGAGGGCGCTTTCACGCTCGCCGCGGCAGACCCGGACCTGCGGCCGGTGCGCTGGTTCCTGCAAACCCCGGAACGGGTGGCGGTGGGCCGCCCGCCCCGCGCTATTCCCTCCATCGTCGCGGCACTATCGGCGCTCCGCAACCATATCGGCGGCGAAGGCGGGGCGGGGTTAAGGATCGCGTCGTGATAGGACTTCCGCTTCGGCGTTGGCATTAATACTCCCCCTCCCCTTGAGGGAGGGGGTTGGGGGGAGGGGTGG
>CAIXEA010000176.1 GCA_903918315.1 uncultured Acetobacteraceae bacterium
CCGATGAGTCTGGTTCCCTCCACCGCCAACGCCTGACAAATCTGGTTCGAAACGCGGCACGGCAAGCATCGGCGAGGCGCGCGGTGTATTATTTCGGTATGACACCATATGACCCGGGCGGGCGCTTGGGCTGGGCCAGGCTGAATAAGATGGGCTAAGGGTGATTTGGTAAATCCTACCAAGCGACGTGCTGAAGCGGATTCGCAGGTCACGTTTACCAATAATATAAATAAGCCGGACCGAAGCGGCATAGCCCGTGTTATGGCAACAGGAAATGTAACAAAAAAGGAGGGAACCGATTTTTACAAAATTGAGAATGGGCAGTTCAATCCGAAATCAAGGCAGATTTTTGCGTCCCTCAATTATGGCCGGCGTCCGCATGGCAGCACCATATTTTATGGCCGGAGTCAGCTCCTTCTGCACCCAAATCTGGCGTCCAACGCGATATTCTACATGGGTGACACGTTCGATCTGACAGCCCAGCACCGATTTA
Source organism: uncultured Acetobacteraceae bacterium (assembly GCA_903918315.1). Taxonomy (GTDB): domain Bacteria; phylum Pseudomonadota; class Alphaproteobacteria; order Acetobacterales; family Acetobacteraceae; genus Rhodopila. Next base: position 494 of record CAIXEA010000176.1, read on the forward strand.
CGTTCCAAACGCTGTACGCGGCTTTCTTGTGTGACAATGAGGAAGCGTTGGTCGATTTGATTAAATCCACGCTCCAAAACATACAATTGAGCGACACTGGCGATTCAGTGAGGCTCCTTGAAGCCCATATTTTTCAGGAAATTACATTCCGAACGGATACCTATCAGCTTATTATCGACGAATCGGAGGATTCGAACGAAACGATCAGGGAAAATATAGATACATTCTCGTTGAAACACCGACTTGGTGTATCATATAGATTGTGAATCATTACAATAAAACCCCAATGTTCATGCGCATTGGGATTGCCTCGGGTCAGACGGCACTCGCGGGCCTCGCCGAACGTCGAATCCGGATTTAACGGATTCCAAAGGTGAGCCGTTGGCGGGATCCAGGGTCGGCGCCCCTGGCCTTCCTTCCCTTCAGCCAATTATCCTTGCCACCCAGGACAATTGGGCGTTTCCTGAACGAAATCGGGAGACGCACCGATGGAATGGCTCGACGCCCTCTCGCTGCTTTTGATCATCAGTTCTGGCTTGGCGATCGCGGCCTTCGTCACCACGCGACGCCTGGCGCGCGACTTGGATGTCCTGCGCCAAAGGCTCGATGCGAGCATCCAGTTCGCGACCCGATTGGCCGCTCAGTCAACGATCCCATCGGCCGCCGTCGGCGAACCGGTTGCAACGCCCCCGCCGGCTCCGGTCCTTGCGGAGATCGTTCCCGACACCGTGGCGCAACCCGCGGTCGCGGCCCAGGCGGCGGCCGCACCGAGGCGTGAGAGTATCGAGGAAAAACTGGCCTCACGCTGGATGCTGTGGCTGGGGGCGGTCACCCTCGCTTTTGGGGGCGTTTTCCTGGTCAAGTATGTCGTCGATCAGGGCTGGTTCGGCCCCGAGGCCCGGTGCGCGGGGGCCTTCCTGTTCGGTGCCGCGCTCGTCGCGGGCGGAGAATGGGTGCGTCGCAGGCCTTTGCAGGCCGCCGCCGGGATGATCCGTCCGAATCTGGTTCCGCCCGCGCTGACCGCGGCCGGCGTTTCGATCGCCTTCACCAGCGCCTATGCCGCGTTTGAGCTCTATGCCCTGCTGCCACCGATGCTGGCCTTCATCGTCTTGGGGCTGCTGGCCATGGCGGCGGTGTTTCTGGCGCTGCTGCAAGGCCCGCTGGTGGCCTTATTGGGTATCGTGGGCGGCTTCGTCACGCCGGCGCTGGTATCGACCGATTCGCCCAGTGCCTGGGGCCTGTTCATCTATCTGCTGTTCATCATCGCCTCGGCCTTCGCCATCGTCCGCTTCACCGCGGTCTGGTGGGTGGGGCAGGTCGCTTTGGGCGGGGCCTTCGTCTGGCTCGCGTTGTGGACTGCGACCGCATGGGCGCCGGGTGATGCCGGTGCCATCGGCACCTTCCTGATCGCCTTGCTGGGCCTGGTCGTGGCGCTGCCGATACCGCGTCTGCTCTCGCCCGAGGCACCGCAGATCAGGACCGCCGGGCCTGGATGGTGGACGCTCTGGCTGACCGCCGGCGTGGTGGTTTTGTTCGCCTTCGTGCTGTTGCGGATGGATGCCTATGGCGCCGGATCGCTGGTGACCCTGCCCCTGGTCGCCGGGCAGTGTTTCGCCATCGGGTTCCGCGTGGCGCTGTTCAATCGCCTGCCCATCCTGGCGGAGGCTCTGATCGTCGCCTCGATGGCGCTTTGGCACCAGCCGCGGATTGTCGACAGTGACGCGGCCATCACCGCATGGCGTCCGCCGCAAAGCGAAACCCTGCCCGGCGGGCATGAGGTCATCGCGTTGCTGCCGCCGGAGTTCGCTTATTTTCTGACGGTGACCGGCGCCTTCGCCGTGGCATGCGCGGGGGTGGGGTTCGCGGCGCTCTGGCGGGCGCGGCGGCCGCCAATATGGGCTGCGCTGGCGGCGAGTACCCCGGTGCTGCTGTTGGCCGTCGCCTATTGGCGGATCGAGGCACTGGCCGTGAATTTCAGTTGGGCCCTGGTGGCTCTGATCCTGGCCGGTCTGAACGTCGCCGCCGCGGCGCGGTTCCAAACCCGCCGGGCACAGCCCGATTTCGTGCTCTGCCTCGCGGCCTTTGCCGCCGCGGCGGTGGCCGCGCTCGCGCTGGGTGCCACCATGGCGTTGGAGGATGCTTGGCTCACGGTCGCACTTTCGCTCGAACTCCCGGCTTTGGCATGGATCGGGCATCGGCTGGGCGTGCGGGCCTTGCGGCCGATCGCCATGGTCATCGCCGCCGTCGTGCTGGTCCGGCTGGTTCTGAACTATAATATTCTGGATTACCCGGTGGGTGATCTGCCGATCCTGAACTGGATTCTATATGGCTATGGCATCCCGTGCCTGGCGTTTTTCGCGGCCTCCGTGTGGTTCAGGCGGGATGGCGATGACGGGTTGGTGATGGGGCTTCAGGCCGGGGCCCTGATATTCGGTGTGCTGCTGGTCACGTTTGAGATTCATGACTGCATCGCCGGTGGCCTGACCGAACCCTTGGAGGGACTGCTGGATCCCAGCCTGCGCACCCTCGCCTGGCTGGCGATCGCCGTCGGCCTGGCGCGGGAACGGCTGGGGGCCTCGCGCCGTGTCGCCATCTGGGGGCGCAGTATTCTGGTGGCCGCATCTGTCGCTCAGATCATCATCTGGCCGCTGATGCTGGTGAATCCGCTGTGGTCGTCGGATTCGGTCGGGACCCTGCCGCTCCTGAACCTGCTTCTCCTGGCCTATGGCGTGCCGGCGGGGCTGTTGCTGCTCTTTGGCCGATGGGCGATCCGGCGCCGGTCGCTGCTGATGGCGAGCCGGTTGTTCAGCCTCGGGCTGATCGTCGTCAATGTCCTGCTGGAAGTCCGCCATGGGTTTCAGGGCGGTGTTCTGTCCGGCTCCGGCCTGTCAGACATGGAGTGGTATGCGTATTCGCTGGCCCTGCTCGGGTTGGCCGGGGTGCTGCTGGTGCTGGGTATCCGCGGTGGCAGCGCTGAACTGCGCTATGGCTCGCTGGGTCTCTTGCTGATCGTCGTCGGCAAGGTGTTCCTGTCGGATATGGGCGATCTGACCGGGCTGTACCGGGCGGCCTCGTTCCTCGCGCTGGGCCTGTCGCTGATTGGCGTCGGCTATGTGTATCAGCGCTTCGTTCTGCCAAAATCCGGATAAGCGATATTGTTTTAACTGCCCGCTCGATCATCCGAATGCACGCCGAGCTGCTTGAGCTTGCGGTGCAGGGCGCTGCGTTCCATGCCCACGAATTGCGCGGTGCGTGAGATGTTGCCGCCGAATCGAACCAGCTGGGCCTGCAAATACTGGGTTTCGAACAGGTCCCGCGCCTCCCGCAGGGCCAGGGCCATGACATCCGCGCCGGGATCGCCGTTCAATTGCACGGGCGCGCGTGACCCGATCTCCGGCGGCAGCATATCCGCTCGAATCGGTTCCGACGCACCGCCGGGGGCCATGATCAGCAGCCAATCCATGACATTGCGCAACTGGCGGACATTGCCCGGCCAATCATAGGCCTGCAGCGCCGCCAGGGCGTCGGCGGACAGTTCCCGCGGCGGAATGCCGGCGCTTTCGGCGGACCGGGCGATGAAAGACTGCGCGAGAACGGGGACGTCTCCCCGCCGGTCTCGCAAGGACGGGACCCGGATTGGCACGACGCACAGGCGGTAGAACAGATCTTCCCGGAAGCGCCCGGCCCCGATCTCCGCCTGCAGGTCTTTGTTGGTGGTCGACAGAACCCGGACATCAACCTTGACCCGGGCTGATCCGCCCAGGCGTTCAAAGGTCTGATCCTGCAGCGCGCGGACGATTTTGCCCTGGGTTTCCAGCGGCATGTCCGACACTTCATCGAGCACGAGCGTGCCGCCATGCGCGCGTTCCAGCACGCCGGCCCGGCGTGGCTGGCTCAGGGGATCCGGGCCGGCCTCCACGCCGAACAGCTCTTCCTCAAACCGCGCCGGGTTGAGGGTGGCGCAGTTCAGGGCGATGAAGGGTCCTTCCGCGCGGCGGGATCGGGTGTGGATCATGCGCGCCACCACTTCCTTGCCCGAGCCGGCTGGTCCCTGGATCATCACCCGGGACCCGGTCGGGGCCACGCGATCGATCCCGGCGCGCAACTGCACGATCGTCGGGGAGTCCCCCGTCAGCGTCGCTTCCGGTCCGGCGCGCAGGCGCAGTTCCTGATTCTCTCGCGCCAGAGCCGCCGCCTCCAGCGCGCGGCGGACGATCAGCAGCAGGCGATCGGTCTGAAACGGCTTTTCGATGAAATCGTAGGCGCCCTGCTGGATCGCCCCGACCGCGATTTCGATCGTGCCATGGCCGGAAATCAGCACCACGGGGACATGCGGCTGCTCGGTATGAAACAGTTTCAGGAGACCGAGGCCGTCCAGCCGGGACCCTTGCAGCCAGACGTCGAGGATCACCAGCGACGGGCGACGCAGGCGGAAGGCCGTCAGGGCGGCATCGGAATCCCCGGCGCCGCGGGTGTCATAGCCCTCGTCGCTCAGCAAACCTTCGATCAACAGCCGGATATCAGGCTCGTCGTCGATGATCAGGATGTCATGCGCCATGCGAATCGTCGCTTCGTTCTGTCATACGATCCACGTTGGCGGGCGGCAGCACAAGGCGGGTCTCCGCCCCCGGCGCGCCCAGCCGGTCATTGAGCGTCAGCCGGCCGCCGTGGTCTTCCATGATCTTCTTCACGATCGCCAATCCCAACCCCGTGCCTTTCGGCTTATGCGTGACGTATGGTTCCGTCAGGCGCGAGCGATCATCGACTGGTAAACCGATTCCGTCATCTGTTACGACGATATGGGTTTCGGCCCCGTGCATTTGGACCGCCAGCACGATGGTTCCGGCGCCCTCCCGCATCCCGACGGCATCCGCGGCGTTCTGCAGGAGGTTGGTCAGCGCCTGACGGATCATCCGCCGATCACAGGGGACGATCGGGCCACGCGCTGGAATATCGGTGGCCCAATGGATATGGGGCCAGGCGGTTTTTTGCAGGACCAGCGCCTCCCGCGCGATCTGGCCGACATCTTCCGGCTTGATCACGGGTTGCGGCATGCGCGCGAAGGCGGAGAATTCGTCGACCATGCGCCCGATATCGCCGACATGGCGGATGATGGTATCGGCGCACTGCACGAATGTATCCGGGTCGGATTGAATTTCCTTGGTGAAGCGGCGCTTGAGCCGCTCCGCCGACAGTTGGATCGGGGTCAGCGGGTTCTTGATCTCATGGGCGATACGCCGGGCCACGTCGGCCCAGGCCGCCTTGCGCTGGGCTGATTGCAGCGCGGTGATGTCGTCGAATGTGACCACGTAGCCGTCGGTGCGTTCGGTCGACAATTCGGCGCCGATGCGGACCAGCAAGGTGCGGCGCTGATTGACCGGACCGATCTGAACCTCCGCCGTGCGGGCGCGTTCCGGCATTGCCTGCACATCGCGCAGCAGGGCGCTGAATTCCGGCACCACATCGGCCAGTTTGCGCCCGATCGCGGCCAGCAGGTCCATGCCCAGCAGTTCATCGGCCGCGCGGTTTGGCAGCTCGACCCGGCCTTGCACATCCAGGCCGATGACCCCGGCTGACACGCCGGACAGCACGGTTTCGGTGAACCGCCGCCGCTCGTCGATCTGGCTGTACGCATCCATCAATTCGTTGCGCTGGGCCTGAAGCTGGCCGGTCATGCGGTTGAAGGCGCGCGAGAGGCCCGCCAGCTCATCACCCGTGCTGGCCTCTTCCACCCGGACGCCCAGATCGCCGCTACGCACGCGTTCGGCCGCATTGATCAATGTGCCGACAGGTCGGGCGATCTGATTGGCCATGACCAGCCCGATCAAGCCGGCGGCCAGCAGGACCAGGAGGGCGACGATGACGAAGATCCAGGCGAAGGCGATCTGCAGCCAGGATCGGTTTTCGTTCATGCGCTGATAGGCGGCCACGGCCTGCTCGTTGCGCTGCATGAACCCGAGGATGGCCGGATCGATGGGCCGCCCGATCATGAGCATCAGGGGCGGGGTGGATTCCAGGCGTACGACCGCCCGTACCCGTGTTCCATCACCGCCATTCAGCACCGCGACGTCGCCCGCCAAGGCGTGCTCGGTCGCCTCGGGCGGGGGGGCTTCGACACCCATGCTGAAAAACAGCCCGGCCGCGGCGAGGATCTGGCCGTTGGTTGGCTCATAGATAACCGCCTCGGTCAGGCCGCGCAGCGTCGTCTGAGTCTCGAGAACCCCCGCGAAGGCGGAGGGATCGGCGGAATAGAACCGGCCGGCACGGCCCAGATCATTGGCCATTTCCAGCGCCACGGCGCGGATGTTGTTACGATGCTCCTCAAGATATCCGCGGGAGACCTGGAGCGATTCCGTCAGCGATTCCCGAACCGGCTCGCTGAACCAGGTCTGGATGCCGTAATGGAAAAACGCGACCGCGAAACCGGCCACCGCGATCGTCGGCGCGACCGCGACCCCGCTGAACAGCATCACCAGGCGGACATGCAGGCGTGATCCGGCCGAACCGCGCCGCCGTTCCACCCAGACCCGGGTCAGCCGCACCGCCAGAACCGCGCCCAGGAGCAGCAAGAGCGCCAGATTCGTCAGGATCAGCGTGAACCCAAGGTCGTCGGGGAGGACGAAGGGGGAGCCACGCACCAGAATCATGAAGGTCGCGACCCCGGCCGCGAGCGACAAGGCGGCCAGAACCAGCGCCGCGGCCTTACTGACAACGATGTTGCCGGCGGTGCTCAACCAGCGCAGGGCGCGGCCGGGTGCGCGGCGAAGAGCGGTGTTGGGGCTGTTGGCGGTCATCCGTGCGCCCCTCTCGCGCCCGGCCATGACGGCTGCATGGCGCGGAACGGCGCGGAACCGGCCCGCATCTACATCAGACCCCGGATCACCGGAATTTCGAGGTCGCGAATTTTTTTGCGCAGCGTGTTTCGGTTGAGCCCCAACATCGCGGCGGCTTTGATCTGATTGCCGCGCGTGGCCGCGAGGGTCATCCGGATCAACGGCCGTTCAACCTCGGCGATGATTTTGTCGTAGATGTCCGTGACCCCGAGACCGTCATTATGGGCGGCCAGGAACTCCCGAATGTGGCGCTCGACCGCGGTGACCATGGGTTCGGGTCCGGCGGTGACGCCAGGGTTGCCAGCGGCGGCGGGCGGCGGGGACAGGTCGGTCAGTTCCGCGCTGATCACCTCGGCGCTGATGGTTTCATCCGGGCACAGTGCCGCGAGGCGGCGCATGACGTTTTCCAGCTCACGGACATTGCCGGGCCAGTCATGCTGACGCAAACGGTCGATGGCGCCTTGGTCCAGCATCTTCGCCGGCAAGCCATCGTCGCGCGCGCGATCCAGGAAGTGGCGCGCCAGCAGCGGCACGTCCTCGGCCCGTTCGCGCAGCGGCGGCAGGCGAATGGGGACGACGTTCAGCCGGTAGAACAGATCTTCGCGGAACTGGCCCTGGCGGATCGCGGTCCGCAGGTCCCTGTGGGTCGCCGCGATGATCCGCACATTCGCCTTGATCGGCTGGCGCCCGCCGACGGAGGTGAATTCGCCCTCCTGGAGCACGCGCAGCAGCCGGGTCTGCGCTTCCGGCGGCATGTCGCCGATTTCGTCGAGGAACAACGTGCCGCCATTGGCCTGTTCGAATCGCCCCTGGGAGCGATTGGTCGCGCCGGTGAAGGCGCCCCGCTCATGGCCGAACAACTCACTTTCAATCAATTCGCGCGGGATCGCCGCCATATTGATCGGCACGAACGGGCCGGCGCGCCGCTTGCCATAATCGTGCAAAGCGCGGGCAACCAGTTCCTTGCCGGTGCCGGACTCACCGTTGATCATGACCGTCAGATCCGCCGTCGTGAGGCGCGCGATCGTGCGGTAGATTTCCTGCATCACCGCGCTGCGCCCGATCAGCGGCAGGCGCTCTTCGGCGTCCTTGGGCTCGGGGTTGCTGGCGGTCGGTTCATTGGGCTGCGCCAAAGCGCGCCCCACCACGGCCAGCAGTTCGGTCAGGTCAAAGGGCTTGGGCAGATATTCGAACGCGCCACGCTGCGCGGCCTTGACGGCGGTCATGAGCGTGGACTGTGCGCTCATGACGATGATCCGCAGATCGGGGCGAATCCGCTTGATGCGTGGGATCAGGTCGAGCCCGTTCTCATCGGGCATGACGACATCGGTGATGACCAGGTCACCCTCTCCGTCCTCCACCCAGCGCCAGAGCGTGGCGGCATTGCCCGAACTGCGAACCTGATAGCCTGCCCGGCCGAGGGCCTGGGTCAGCACAGTACGGATGGACCGGTCGTCGTCCGCGATCAGAATGGTTGGCAAAGTCACTTATCGGCGTCCTTTTCCGTGACGACCGGCAGATGCAGGCGGAAGTCAGTGCGGCCGGGTTTGCTGTCGACCTCGATCAGGCCGCCATGATCGCCCACGATCTTGGCCACCAAGGCCAGACCGAGGCCGCTGCCGGCGGCTTTCGACGTGACGAACGGCTCAAACAAATGCGGGCGAATGTCGTCGGGGATGCCGGGACCATTATCACGCACGGTCACGAACAACGGCAGTTCGAGGCGTTGGGTGGTTCCGGGCACGGCAATGCGCATGCCATGCTGGAAGCCCGTCAGCAGCGTGATCTCCGGCCGGCTGTTCGCGGCGTGCATCGCGGCTTCTGCGGCATTCTTGATCAGGTTCAGGATGACCTGCACCAATTGGTCCCGATTGCCCCAGACCGGCGGCAGCGAAGGATCGTATTGTTCCTGGAATCGAATGCCCTCGGCGAAACCGGTCTGTGCCAGCTTGCGGACATGCTCCAGCACGCGGTGGATATTGACCGGCGCCCGGACGATGGGCTTTTCGCCGAACGCTTCCATCCGGTCGACCAGAGCCCGAATGCGGTCCGCCTCGTCGCGAATCAGCTCCGCCAGTTCCCGGTCATCGGCGCCGACGCTGGCTTCGAGCAATTGTGCCGCGCCGCGGATGCCCGACAGGGGATTTTTGACTTCATGCGCCAGGATCGCGGCCATGCCGGTGACGCTGCGGGCGGCGCCACGGAAGGCCAGCTGACGATCCAGGGCCCGTGCCGCGGAGGCATCCTGCATCACCAGCAGCACCGAATTGGCCTCTTCCGGGAGGGGCGAGCCCTGCACGGTGATCCCGACCTTGTGCAGCCGGGGGCTTTCCAGCGTCAGGTCATGGTCGGAAATCGTAGCCTCGGTCTGCCGCACCTGCGCGATCAACAAAAACAGCGGGTTATCGGGCGGAACGATATCCTGCAACCGAATCTGCGCCAGACCGGAGGCGGAGATCCCAAGAAACTGTTCCGCCGCGTGGTTGGCGAAGCGGAACCGGTTTTCCGCATCCAGCAACACCACCGGCACCGGCATGGCGCCCAGCATCGCGAGTGCGTCGGGGCCCCGGTTCCGGCCAGGCAACAGGCGCGAGGCAAAGGAGCTCAAGCGGCCTCCGCGATCATGGTCTCATCCGACTGCCAGGCGCCATTTCGGGTCACCCCGTGCTCGATCAGCCGATCATAGAAGCCGTGGACGAGCTGAATAACGGCGGGGGCGTCGGGCAGACGGGTGACGGTGGCCCGAAACTCGGCCGAACCGGGCAGGCCGCGCGAGTACCAGGACACGTGCTTGCGGGCGAGACGGACGCCGGCGTTGCTGCCGAAGCGTTCGAGCATGCCGTGATAATGATCGAGCAAGATCGCCTTTTGCCGTTCGAGCGACGGATCGGGCAGGCGGGTCCCATGGCGCAGGTAATGCGCGACCTGCGCCGGCAGCCACGGGCGGCCGTAGCAGCCGCGGCCGATCATCACGCCGTTCGCGCCGGAGCGGGCGAGGGCATCCGCCGCATCGTCCTCGGTCAGGATGTCGCCATTGGCGATCAGGGGAATGGACACGGCATCGCGGACCCGGGCGATAAAGTCCCAGTCGGCCTTGCCGGTGTAGAATTGCTGGCGGGTGCGACCGTGCACGGTGACCATGCGGATGCCGACATCCTCGGCGATTCGGGCCAGCGACGGGGCATTCAGATGCTCATGATCCCAGCCCATGCGCATTTTGAGCGTGACCGGGACCGGGACGGCCTTCACCGTGGCTTCCAGAATGGCACGGGCCGCCACCTCATCGCGCATCAGCGCTGAACCCGCGGCCTGGCCGACCGCGACCTTTTTGACGGGGCATCCGAAATTGATGTCGATCAGATGCGCGCCCTTATCGACCGCGATCCGCGCCGCATCGGCCATCGCCGCCGGGTCGCAGCCGGCGAGCTGCACCGCCGAAACACCGCCGCAACCGTCGATTTCGGCCATGTCGAGGGTGCGCCGGTTTTCCCGGATCATGGCCCAGGAGGCGATCATTTCCGACACCACCATGCCGGCCCCCAGTTGTTTGGCGGTCTGGCGGAAGGGCAGGTCGGTGACACCGGACATCGGCGCGAGAATCACCGGTGTGTCGATGCGAACGCCGCCCCCGAGATCGATGGATCCGAGGGCAGGATGTGTGATTTGTGAACGACAATTGCTCATCATTTGGGCATTCTAGCCTCGCGTTCCCGGCCGCGCAATCCGGCTTGTGACCGAGTGTGGCTAGCTCGTGATCTGTCCGGTGTTTGTAGCTCGTGACGTGTCCGGTCATCTGCCCTGTGAGGAACGGGGGCACAGATGGACCGGGCACGCATTCACGAAGGGATCCGTCGGATGCGTTTTTCCGATGTGTTGGA
>CAIXEA010000177.1 GCA_903918315.1 uncultured Acetobacteraceae bacterium
CGCTTGGGCTGGGCCAGGATGAATAAGATGGGTTAGAGTGTCGCGGCGATCCGGCCAAGACGTTTGATGCCCGCCAGCACTTCTTCCTGCGGCAATCCTGGCCAACAGGTGCGGAACCGGAACTCTGTCGCACCTAATTCATATCGATATCGATGCAATTCATCGCGCACGAAGGCTTCGTCGCCGACAACGAATCGGTCTTTCGCGAATTGGCGGAACGAGTCCTCCCCGGCGGACGCGTCGAAGCCGCCAAATCCATGTCCGGCATAGCGGGCGTATTTGGCCGAGATCGGGCCCGCTGCCAGCGCGTAGGCCTGCTGCATGGTGGGGCCGCAGAAACACTCCCGCGACACTTGCCGCGCGTAGTCGAGCGGCTTTCCCTGATCGACGCGTGTCTGATGAAACAGGTTCCACCAGCGTTTCATGTCGTCAACGTGGGCCGCACCGGGTCCTTGCCAGGAATCGCCGATCTCGGCAGCGCGTTTGACGGCCGCTTCGACCGTGCCGCCGACCCAGAGGGGTATGCCACGCGGGTTGCGGGGGCGAAGGCTGAGGCTGACATCGTCCAGCTTGATGTATTTGCCGTGGAACGTGACATGATCGCCGGCCCATAGGCGGCGGATCACCTCGATATATTCCTTGAAGCGCCCGACGCGGGATTTCGGCTCGATTCCCATGGCCGCGAATTCACCGTCGCGGTAGCCGAGCCCGACCCCGAGGACGAATTTGCCATCGGTGAGGTAATCCAGAGTCGCGGCCTCTTCCGCCAGCAGGACGGGATTGAGCATCGGTAGCAGCAGGACCGCCGTGCCCAGGCGCATCCCTTCCGCCAACGATGCCAGATAGCCGAGCATCGGCGACGCCGCGGTCTGGCGCATGGATGGGCCGGTGACAAAATGTTGCGGAACCCAAAGGGAATCGAAGCCTGAATCCCTCGCGGTGCGAACCTGCTCCTTGATGGTTGCCAAATGAGCGAAGCTGTCCTCGTGGGCTTCACATTCAAGGGTGACGAACAGGCCGATCTTCATGGTGGTTTCCCCTGTTTCTTAAGAGGCCGGCGGCAAGTCAACGATGAACTCGCTGCCGCCATAACCGGCTTCGATGGGAATGAGCAATTTCCGGCGGGTGCCGTCGATCCTGGTTGACCGGGGCTGCACCGTCACCACGGTCGCGGCGCGGGCGGCATGCATCGCTTCAGCCACCGTTGCGTGGTGGGCCAGTTTGGCCAGGTTCATCTGGGTAGCGAAAACCAGCTTGTAGATGCCGGCCTCGGTGCCATCCAACGCCGCCTGCGGCGTGATCCAAATCGAGTCCACCGATTCGTGACCGTCATGGATCGCGACATGCTCGGCTGGCGCTTCGGCCAGGAAGAAGTGCGTGTCATAGCGCTTGGGCTGATGGGCCGGGGTGATCCAATGCGCATAATGCACCAGCAGGTCGGGGGCCGGCCGCAGTGTGTGGGCGGCCAGTATGGCATCGAAGGCGGCTTCCCCGGCATTCAGCTTCGCGCGATGCTGATCCTCCACCAGGCGCAGCTGGCCGGCGTCGATCAGGGCATCGGCATCGTGTGGCCGGGCGAGCAGCACGCCGCATTCCTCGAAGGTCTCGCGTATGGCGGCCAGGCGGAAGGCCATCGCGGCGGTATCGTCCGCGCCGATGGTGGCGGCGAAGGCGTGGTCACTATCCTCCACCCGACCACCCGGGAAAACCAGCGCGCCGGACGCGAAGTCGATCGCATGGTGGCGGACCACCATGAACACTTCCAATCCCGCGGCACCGTCACGCAGCAAAAGGATGGTTGCCGCCGGCCGTGCCACTGCTTCGATCGCCATAACGCTTCGCCTCCGTATTCGGGCGCGCAGGGTAGCGGCGGTGCGGCGGTATGCAAGCGCCGTTGCGTGTCATCCCCGCTCCGTGGGCGGCATCGCGCGCGGCAAGGCCCGTGCCCTGGCGATGGGGATCCGCCTCCCGATCGCCTCCGGCGGATGTCTGCTACCGGTGGTCTGGCGTGGCGGCCTGAAAGGGCACGTGCCCGAACCCCTGATCCTCTGGCCTCTTAGCCAGTACGGCCGAGCGGCTGGTGCGCATCAGCCAGCGATCCCGCGCTAGCAGCCATAGGATCACGGGACAGTCGCGCAGATAGCGGCGCCAGAGCCGCACCGGGTCGCCAGCGAGGCGGAACAGCCATTCCAAGCCCGCGGCCCGCACCCAGCGGGGCGCCCGGCGTTGCGTGCCCGCCAGGAACGCCAGGCTGGCGCCGATACAAAGGCCGGTCCCGCGCGCCCGGCCGGTCGCCGCGAGGGCTGCTGCCAGCTTTTCCTGCCGAGGGGAGCCGACGGCCAGAAACACCAGGCGGGCGGGATGCGCCAGCACGAACTCCACCGCCGCCCGCATCGCGGCGGGGTCTCGGTCAAATCCCATCGGCGGCTCGTGGTGGTTGGGCGGCGCGATGCCGATGCGGGCCCGCAGGGCAGCCACATCCTCCGCGCGCAGGCCCACGATGGTCACGCGCTCATCAGGATGCAGATGCGCTGTCATCAGTGCTTCGGTCACGTCGCTGTCGGTCACCACGGGCGGGGCGGGCAAGCCGAGCAGCCAGGCCAGCCGGCTGACGACCCGGGAGTCCATCAGGCAAAGCACGGCGTGTTCGTAGATCGGGCGGAGCGATGGGTCACGGTCAACCCGCACCAGATGATCCGCGTTGGGGGTCACCACATAGCCGAAGGACGCGCCGGCGGGCCGCGCCGCGATCCAAGCGGCGGTCTCCGCCACACCCAGGCGGGCGAAGCGCAGCCCCAGCAGGCGCGCCACCGCCGTCACAGGCCGAGCTTCAAGGTCAGCACGGCAAGGTCGCGTGCATAGGGCGTTGCCGTGTTGAGCACCGCACTGCCGCCACGCACCGCGCTGAAATCGTAGGTGGCGGAGACCCGGGCGCCGCGTTGGACCAGCCAGGTCAGCCCCAGGCCGAATCCATGCCCGCTCTGCTGCCCGCCGACCTGGAGGAACTGCGCCTGCCGAAGGGCCGCGCCACTGCTGATCAGCCAGTCCCGGGCCAGTTCGTGATCAATCCCGAGCTTGCCCTCGGTGAAGGTGTAGCCGGACACGCCTTCCTGCGCTGCGTCTTCCACCCCGCGAGTGATGGTGCCATGCAGCGTGGTCATGCCGGAGGGGTTCCAAACGATCTCACCTTCTGCGATCACGCCCCGATGCGGCCGGTACGCGGCGGCCGCGAACTGCCGCGTTTCCGCCCCTACCAGCAGCCGGTAATGCCAGACCGTGTCGTCGTCGTAGTCGATCCCGCCCAGCATCTGCAGCCCGTTCGAGTCCGGTGACGGCCGGGCCGCGGCGGTATAGTGCTGGCTCAGGGCCCGGGTGACCAAGACCAGATTGCGCAATGGCGCGAATTCATAGCGCAGTGTCGTGCCCGCGCGCAGCAGCAAGCGGTCCCGGTAAGACTGGCTGACAGGCGCGCCGCCGATGGTGGTGCCGTCATATTGCCATCGCGCTGCCGTCAGCTCTGGCGTCAGGGTCAAGGCGCCAAACCCGGTCGCATAGGACACACCGGCCTCATCCAGCTCATACCGGATCGGGCGATCCGCCGGTATCGCATCCAAAGCCGATCGGCTGTCATGCGCGCTGAGATGCGCGAAGCCCAGGGTCAGCCGATCATGGCCGAAGTCCAGGGCGCCGCCGAGGGCCGCGTTGGCGTCGGTGCGGTTCTGCCGGGGCTGCTCCGGGTAACGCGTATCACGCGCCGACACGACGAGCCCGAACGCATCGCGGGACCAATCCGATGAAAGCCGCAGCGATGGCGCTGTTCCCAGCATCCAACTGCCGCGCCGGGCCGCACTGCTGAAGACGTTGTCATCATAGCCCAGGGATTGTTCCAGGCCAGGTGATACCAGGAAGGCGCCGGCATGCATCGGTTCGGCCGCATTCGCAGCTTCAGCGCGGGAGCGGACGGTGAGCATGGGGGCGATGCCGAACCCCGGCAGGGCTTGGGGCAACAGGGTCGCCAGCGACTGCGCCCGGGGCGCCGCCAGAGGCAACACCATCAGCAGCAGCGCCAGCCATGTCCGTCTGTGTCCCATGGCAGCCAGCCTGCCAGGGAAAGCTTAAGGAATGGTTAACGGTGCCCTATTTTTTATCGCCGGCTTCTTTCTCATCCGGCAGATCGCGTTCCCACCCGCCGCCCAATGCTTTGTACAACGCCACCAGATTGGAGGAGATCAACGTCGTGCTCTCCGCCAGTTGCTGCTGCGTCGCAAGCAGATTGCGCTGCGCATCCAGCACGGTCAGAAAATCGGCCACCCCCTGCTGATAACGGTTCTGCGCCAGACCCAAGGCCTGACGGTTGTCCTTCTCCGCCAGCAGAAGCTCGTCGCGCCGCGCCTGTTCGGCGGCATAGGCGATCAGGGCGTTATCGACCTCATGCCAGGCGCTGAGCACCGTCTTCTCATAACTGATGGCCGCTTCCTGCTGCGCCGCTTCGCGAAACTGCAAGGTCGAACGCAGTCGCCCGCCGTCGAACAGCGGCACGGAAATCGACGGTCCCCCAGCCAGCAGGCGGGAGTTGAGATCGAACACCCGGAAGAACTGCTGCGATTGCAGCCCGATGCTGCCGCCCAACCGCACCGAGGGATAAAAATCCGCCGTCGCCACCCCGATATCTGCCGTTGCCGCATGCAGTTGTGCCTCCGCCTGGCGGATATCCGGCCGGCGCCGCGCCAGTTCCGACGGCACCCCCACCGGCACACGCGGCGGCACCGGCGGCACCGGCTTCGCCGCGTCGAGTTCCCCTTTCAGGGCGCTGGGCGGCTGCCCCAGCAACAGGCTGAGCGCGTTGATATAACCGGCGGCCTGCGCGTCCAGGCGCGGAATCTGGGCGGACACGGTGCGCAGTTGGGCGGAGGCGTTGGCCACATCGAGGTCCGTCGTCACCCCGCCTGCCGCCCGCTGTTTGGTCAACGTCAGGCTCTGCCGCGCGGTCTTCACGTTTTCCTGGGCGATTCGCCGCTGCGTCTGGGTCCCGCGCAGGGCGATATAATCGCGCGCCACCTCGGCCATCGTGGCGAGCAGCAAGCCGCGGCGGGCCTCCTCCGCCGCTTCGGTCGCGGCTTCGGCGGACTCGACCGACCGCTTCACGCCGCCCCAGAAGTCGATCTCCCACGCCGCGTCGAAGCCGACCTGAAAGACGTCAAAGGCGTTGAACTGGCGGGAGCCGAGTCCGCCGGCTGTATTGCCGGCGGCGCCATTCGCACCGAGCGCATTGGGGGCGAGGGCGAATTGCCCGGTGTCGCTGGCCTTCTGCCGCGTATAGGCGCTGTTGGCGTTCAGCCGGGGCATCTGTGCCGCCTGTGCGACGCCAAGCTGGGCGCGCGATTCCGCCAGGCGGAAGGTGGCCGCCCGCAGGTCCAGGTTATCCGCCGCTACCCGCTTTTCCAGCATCGTCAGCACGGGGTCGTTGAACAGCGTCCACCAGTTCGCATCGATCGGCTCCGCGGCGGGGCGGCTGCGTTTGGCCTTCGGCGTCTTGTCATCTTTGACCCAGGAAGCCGCCACATCCGCTTTTGGCGGCGTGAAATTCGGCCCCATGACCGTGCAGCCGGCGAGCAGCAACGCCGCCGCGATGGGGTAACCGAGCCTGCGCGTGGGCCGCATTCCGTCTGTCCTCCGCCGGCTCTCTTGGTCAGCCGGATTGTTCTACGACGCGACGGCCGGGTTTCCAATCGCCTGGGGGGAGGGCTGGATTGCGTTTGCGTTGGGGGAGGCCGGATCGCGGCATGAACAGTCCGGCGGGCTTGAATCCGTACCTGCCGGCGTCGTACTCACACTCAGCAAACTGCAAGGGGACCCTACGATGATCGAAGTGAACGGCATGGCGCATGTCATCCTCACGGTGTCCCAATGGGACAAAGCGCGCGCGTTCTATGCCGAAATCCTGCCCTTTCTGGGCATGACCAAGGTCTATGACGGCAACAATTTTCTCTATCACGTCGGCGGCCGCACCGCGATCGGCATCCAGCGCTGCGCCCCGGAGCATGAAAACGAGCGCTTCATCCCCAATCGCGTCGGCATGCACCATCTGTGCTTGCGGGCCCGGTCCAAGGACGACGTGGACGCCGCGGCGGCCAAATTGCGGGACATGGGCGCCTTCATCGATCGTGGCCCGATGGAGGGCAGCTTCGCCCCTGGCTACTACTTCTTCGTCTTCGAGGACCCCGACGGCATCCGGCTGGAAATCAACTACATTCCGGGCAAAGGCTTGCTGGTGACCCCGGACAAGCCGCTGCTGCCGAGTGAAGATCCGAACTGGGACCAGAACCCCTGATCAAATGAGGGGCGCGCTTACCGCGCCCCGCCCTGGACCAGCTTCTTCCACAGGTCCGCCAGGAACCCGCCGGCGCCCTTGGGCATCAGGAACATCATCCCGATCAGGATCACGCCATAAACCGCGCCCGGCGCTGCCTTGGACACTTTGTCGGCCAGATTCGGCACGAATTCGATGAAGATCGCGCCCACGATGGTGCCGCCAATCGACGCCGCGCCGCCGGCGACCAGGCCCACGAAGAAGGTGATCGACAGAAAAACCGAGAAACTGTCGGGCGCCACGAAAGCCACCGCGATCGCGCCCAGTGAACCCGCGACCCCGGTATACAGCGCGCTGACCGCGAACGTCCGGGTCTTGAGCATGGCGAGGTTGATGCCCATCGCCTCCGCCGCCACGGCATGGTCGCGCACGGCGCGCATGGCGCGGCCAATCCGGCCCTGCGTCAGGTTCACCGCCAGGATATACATGATCACGCCGACAAACAGCGCGAACAGATAGAGCCACTGGTCGGAAGTCAGTGGCAGGTCGAACGGGGCCTCCGGCTTATCGATAACCAGGCCCTGCACACCGCCGGTCCAGGTTTCAAACGCTTTGTGCTTGAGCACTTGTGGGATGGCGACGGCCAGAGCGAAGGTGGTCAGGGCCAGATAGAGCCCACCCAGCCGCAGCGCCGGCAGCCCCACCAGGAAGCCCACACCGGCGCAGACCACCGCTGAAATCGGCAGCGTCACCCAATAGGGCACGTCCCAGCTCGCCATCAGAATGGCGGTGGTATAGGCGCCGATGGCGTAGAACGCCCCGTGACCGAGCGAGATCTGGCCGTTGATGCCGGTCAGGATCGCCAGACCCAGGATGGCGATGGCGTAAACCACCACCATCGTGAGCTGGAACAAATGGTAGCCGCTGAAACTCGCCACAGGCACGATGGCGGCGATCAGGACGAGAAGGGCAATGAGCCAGGAACTGCGCATGGTCCTACACCCGGCTATAGACTTTGCGGCCCATCAGGCCGGATGGTTTCAGCGTCAGCACCGAAATGATGATGATGAGCGCCAGCGTCAGTTTCAGCTCCGTCCCCACGACATAGGCACCGCCGAGGTTTTCGATCACGCCCACCATGAAGCCGCCCAGCACCGCGCCGAGCGGGCTGTCGATGCCGCCCAGCAGCGCGCCTGCGAAGGCATAGAGCAGGATGCCCGACATCATGTTCGGATCCAGGAACACGATCGGCGCCACCATGCAGCCCGCGACCGAACCGATCGCCGCCGCCAGCCCCCAGCCCAGCGCGAGCATCCAGCCCACCCGCACGCCGACAAGGCGCGACGACACGGGATTGAAGGCCGCGGCCCGCATCGCCAGCCCCAGACGGGTGTGCTTGAAGAACAGGTAGACCGAGATCAGCACCGCCAGCGTCACGCCGGTCGAACCCAGCTCATGCCCCGATAGGAACCCGCCGAGCATCGGCTTATCCGAAAAGGGGGATGGGAACTGCTTGATCGTATAGTCGAACATCCAGCCGGTCAGGCTGTTGACGATCAGCAGCAGCCCGACGAACACGCCCACGGATGTCAGCACCGGGGCATTGGCGACGGGGCGCATCAGCAGCCGCTCGATCGCCACGCCAATGACGAAGGAAATCGCCACCGCCGCCAGGAACGCCACCCAATAGGGCAGGCCGATATTGATCAGGGTCAGCGTGATATAGGTGGAGAAGGTCGCCATCTCCCCCTGCGCGAAATTCACATGATGCGTCGCCTGATAGATCATCACGAGGGCGAGGGCCACGGAGGCATAAATGCCGCCGGTGGCGATGCCAGAAATGACCTGATGGATGAACCCTTCCACAGCCGCCCCCTCAATAACCCAAATACGATCGGCGGATGCTCTCATCCTTGCTGATGTCCGACGCCGGGCCGGAGATCACGATGCGCCCGGTTTCCAGCAGATAGGCGTCATCGGCAAAAGCGAGGGCGATCGTGGCGTTCTGCTCCACCAGCAGGATGCTGACGCCCTCTTCGTCGCGGATGCGGCGCATGATGCCGAAGATTTCTTTGACGATCAGCGGCGCCAGGCCGAATGACGGCTCGTCCAACAGCAGCAGTTTCGGCCGCAGCAGCAATGCGCGGGAGATGGCGAGCATCTGCTGCTCCCCGCCCGACAGCGTACCGGCCTGCTGGCGGAAGCGTTCTTTCAGGCGGGGGAAGTAATTGAACATACGCTCAAAATCGGCGGTCGCTTCGCGGGCCGGGCGGGTATAGGCGCCGAGGCGCATGTTCTCTTCGACCGTGAGTTCCATGAAGGTGCCGCGGCCATCCGGAACATGCGCGACGCCAAGGCGGACAATGTCCTCGGTCGCCATGCCCTCGATCGGCTTACCGCCCAGCATGATCGCGCCCTGGGTGCGGACCATGCCGCAAATGGCGCGCAAGGTGGTCGTCTTACCCGCGCCATTGGCGCCGAGCAGCGCGGTCACGCCGCCCTGCTGGACCGCGAAGTCCAGCCCATGCAGCACTTTCGTCTCACCGTAGGCCGCGTGCAGGCCCTTGACGTCAAGCAGCGCGGTCAATGGGTCGTCTCCGTCTTCGAATCGCCAAGATAGGCCCGGATGACCTCCGGTTCGGCGCGCACTTCGTCGGGGGTGCCATCAGCGATCTTGAGACCGAATTCCAGCGCCACGACCTTGTCTGAAACGCGCATCACCAGGCTCATGTGATGCTCGACCAGCAGCACGCTGAGTTTAAAATGGTCGCGCACCTGTAGGATCAGTTCGGCCAGTTCATCGACTTCGCTGTGATTGAGGCCGGCGGCGGGTTCGTCGAGCAGCAGCAGCTTCGGCGCACCGATCAGGGCGCGCGCCATTTCCACCCGCTTCTGGGTACCGAAGGGCAGGGCACCGGCGGGCGTGTCCTGCACCGCGCGCAGGTCCAGCAGATCGAGCAGATCATCCAGCCGCGCCTGCGCCGCCGCGTCTTCCCGGCGCACCGCCGGCAGGCGCAGCGCGTTGGCGATGAAGCCAGATTTGGCCATGTGATGCGCGCCAACCAGGATGTTGTCGCGCACCGAGAGCGGGCGGAATAACGCCACGTTCTGGAACGTGCGGCCAAGGCCGACATTGGCCATTTCATGGCGGGGGACGTTGGCGAGGGACTTGCCCTCGAACTGGATGTCGCCGTCCATGAACCGGTAGATGCCGCTGATGCAGTTGAACAATGTGGTTTTACCAGACCCGTTCGGCCCGATCAGGCCGCGAATCTGGCTGTGGGCCACGTCGAAGGACACGCCGCCCAAAGCGACGACGCCGCCGAAGCGCATCTTGACCCCGGTGATCCGGAGCAGAGGCTGATCAGATTCGACTGGCATCAGCTTGCGTGCAATGGCGAAAATGGGGCCCGCATCGGGGCGCGTGGCACGCGGCTTGGCATCCGTTCCCTCATGGTGAAGCGGCCCGTTTGGACCTTGTCCCTGAGCGGCGGAAACTGGCGAAGCGGCGCGCCCAAGTCAATCGGTTCTCGCGCTGCGTCGCGGTTCATGATTGAACGGGACGATGTCCGGACACCGGCGCGCAAAGGTCATGAAATGAATGCAGTGTCCAATGCAGGACCGTGAACTCACCGTGTTGTCGGGTGCGGTCGTGGCCTATCGCCTGTTCGATATCGCTGACACGATCGATCTGACGAAGGCGGAGGCGTTGTGGACGGAGCATCTGCGCCGCACGGTCTCGCGCGGCCGCCTGATGTCCGCGGCCCCAAAGGCGTTGGCCTTCGGGGTTGCGCCGCTCGATCTCGGACTCGACTCTGTGCCCTTGACGATTGCCGGGGTCGAGCTGGTGGGGGATGCCTCAATCCGGCTGTACGAATTTGGGGTGGCACGGCTGGCTTTGCGCTTCCCCGCGGATTCTCTGGCATGGGCAGCGTTCAGCGCCCGGCTCAATGCCATCGGATCGCACATCGGACCGCACGCGGATACGCCGATCTGGCGGGAACTGATCACGCAGGTGATCGCGACGATCGGTGCCGCGTTGATCCGCCCATCCGGTCTCATGCTGGAAGAGGACTATCTGATCGGTTTCGTCCGCGCTTTTGATGAGACCCTGGATGCCGACGCCGTCCAACGTCGTATCGACCTTATCCCTTTGTTGTCCGGTGAAGATCGCCCGCTGTCGGATGGTGCCCGGCGCGATCTGTTGCGGCAATGCTTCTCCTATTACACCGACGACCTGGTGGTGCTCACCTGGGATCGCGCTTTTGTGCTGGAGCCGAGGGGCGATTCCGATGTGATGGACGTCCTGGATGTTGCCAATGCCCGGCTGCTGGAAATGCGCTTTTATGACCAGCTCCTCCAGGCCGAGCTTCCACGGATGTACGATCTGGTCGAAGCCGCGCAACGCATCCGTCCGCTGCTCGGTTCTCGCCGTTTCGCTAATCTCGCGCGGCGGCTCTACACGCTGGTGGCCGAAGTCACGGAGGTGCGGGAGAAGGTGCAGCAACTTGCCAAGTCGCAAAAGATCGTAATAGGCGACCTGGACAAATTTGAAGTGATGGGCGCCGATAAAGAAAAGGGGGCGTTTATGTCTCCTCTGATCTTCCTGAATACAGAGCCATTTAAA
>CAIXEA010000178.1 GCA_903918315.1 uncultured Acetobacteraceae bacterium
CCAACACATCGGAAAAACGCATCCGACGGATCCCTTCGTGAATGCGTGCCCGGTCCATCTGTGCCCCCGTTCCTCACAGGGCAGATGACCGGACACGTCACGAGCTACAAACACCGGACAGATCACGAGCTAGCCACACGCGCCACCCCCTTGCTTGCCGCATGCGCGCCGCGCCCATAGGATATCGGCATGACTGAAACACACCGCACCCGGGTTCTGATCATTGGCGCCGGCCCCGCCGGCTATACGGCAGCCATTTACAGCGCCCGTGCCAATCTCTCCCCCACCTTGGTCGCCGGCTTGCAGCCAGGCGGCCAGCTGACGATCACGACTGATGTGGAAAACTATCCCGGCTTCGCCGATGTCATCCAAGGCCCATGGCTGATGGAGCAGATGGAGGCGCAGGCCCGGCATGTCGGCACCAATATCTTTAACGACATCATCACACACGTTGATCTGTCGGCGCGGCCGTTCCGGTGTGAGGCCGATTCGGGCGACGTGTTTCTGGCCGACTCCATCATCATCGCCACCGGCGCGCAGGCCCGCTGGCTGGGCCTGGAAGCCGAAATGCGGCTGCAAGGTCGCGGCGTATCCGCCTGCGCGACCTGCGACGGGTTCTTCTATCGTGGCAAAACCGTTGCCGTCGTCGGCGGTGGCAATACCGCGGTCGAGGAGGCCCTCTATCTCACCCATCACGCAGACCATGTGACGCTGGTTCATCGGCGGGACTCATTGCGGGCCGAAAAAATCCTGCAAGACCGGCTGTTCGCGCATCCGAAAATCAGCGTACGCTGGAACAGCGCCGTCGATGACATCCTCGCCGGCGGCACGCTGGAAGGCGTGACCGGCGTGCGGCTACGCGATACCGTGACCGGTGAACTGAGCGATCTCACGGTGGACGGCGTGTTCATCGCCATCGGCCACACGCCGACGACCGACCTCTTCAAAGGCCAGCTTGACATGGATGCGGAGGGCTATCTGCGCACCACGCCCGGCAGCACGCGCACCACGGTTGAAGGCGTGTTCGCGGCCGGCGATGTTCAGGACAAAGTGTTTCGTCAGGCCGTGACTGCCGCCGGCACCGGCTGCATGGCGGCGCTGGAAGCGGAAAAATGGTTGGCCGAGCACGCATATCCTGACACGGCCGCGGCGCAATAAAGAATTTTCTACGAATTTGCCCTAATACGGTCACAAGAATCGATCACGCTCGTATATAAATGATCGCCCGGGCATTCCCGAGACGATTGGCCGGACCATACCGGCCGGGGAGAGGCTGAGTCATGGACTGGGATAAGCTGCGCGTGTTTCACGCGGTTGCCGAAGCCGGAAGCTTTACGCATGCTGGCGATACGCTGAATCTCAGCCAATCAGCCGTTTCGCGTCAGATTTCCGCGCTGGAAGAGGCCCTGCAGGTGCCGCTGTTCCATCGGCATGCCCGCGGCCTGATCCTGACCGAGCAAGGCGAATCCCTCAATCGTACGGTCCGTGAAGTGTTCGCGAAACTCGCGATGACCGAAGCGTTATTGACCGAAAGCAAGGAAAAGCCCGCCGGCCGATTAAAGGTCACCACCACCGTCGGCTTCGGTTCTTCCTGGCTGGCGCCGCGCCTGCAAGGCTTTCTCGAAGCCTATCCCGACGTCTCGGTGTCGCTGCTGCTCGATGATTCAGAACTCGACCTCGCGATGCGTGAAGCCGATGTCGCCATCCGCATGCATCCGCCCAAGCAACCCGATCTGGTGCAGCGTCATCTGATGACAATGCAATGGCACGTCTGTGCCTCCCCGGAATACCTCAAGAAATATGGGGTGCCGCAGCGTCCGGAAGATCTGGATGAGCACAAGCTGATCCTGTTCGGGCAACATCACCCGCCGGTGCAGGAGGTCAACTGGCTTGCCGAAGCCGGCCGCCGGCCGGGCAACCCAAGGCGCGCGCTGCTGGACGTAAACAGCGTTCACGCCGTCCTGCTCGCCATCCGATCCGGCCTCGGGATCGGCGCCCTGCCCGATTGGGCCATGGCGGAAAACCCGGACCTTGTCCGGGTGCTGACCGACCTCAAGGGGCCCAAGGTGGACGTGTATTTCGTCTACCCGGAAGAACTGCGGAACTCCAAACGCGTGGCCGTGTTCCGTGACTTCCTGCTCGCCCGGTTAGCCGAGATCCACTGATCCCCAACCGGGTCAGGCGACGGCGCCTCCATCATGGACGCATGATCCGTTCCCCGATACGCGGCCGGGGCACGCCGAATATTGTCACTGAACGCCGACGCCCGCTTATCCGACACACATTCTGAATCATTACTGATATTGTTGTTTATTCGATCTGTATGTGCATCGCGTGACACATACTCATTGTGGTTTCATTCATTCAAATTCGTGTGTGTATTTCGCCATGCACAATCGGCATGGCCGATACCGGGTTTTGACGATGGATCATCCCCCATGGAAGGGACTAAACATCTTCCACCAAATACGGCGACCAGCGCGCCAGTTTTTCAGCCCACTGGGCTGGAAGGGGGTCTCTGATCCCTACGTCTCCCAGACGTGAAGCCTCCCTGTATACTTACCCCCGGCCAAGGCCGGGGGTACTTTTTTCGAAACAAGGTCATTTGGATCATGGTCGATTAACGCGACTGCACCGGCAAACCCAAGGCAGTAAGAATATTGCCATCAAGCATGGGATTACGCGGCGGGCGGGGTACGTCGAACCCCATACTGTCGTCATACCCCCATAGCGCCCAGCCAAATCCCGCCGCCTCAAACGCCAGGCGAGCCGATCGCAGCCAGGCCAGCCGGGCGGGCGCATTGAGTTGGACGGAGGCGCCAAACTCACCGACCACGATCACCGCGTCATGCGCGCGGGCCCAGACGGCCGAATGCTCCACCAAGCGGGGGATCGACCGGGCATCCCAGCCGAAGCGGCAATAGCAGCGCATCAAGGCGGCGGTCGCGTCCATCCCTTCCGCCACGTCGGCCCTCCGAAGACAGGCATCCTGATCCTCCACCGGGAATGGCAAGGTGGCCAGCGCCGGGCGATCCACATCATGGCGATAGGCCGCGAGGCTGGTCAGCTCCGCGGGCTCGTAGAAATGGACGCTGTAGACCACATTGGCATCGGCCACCGGCGTCAGCGCGGACAGGCCCGCGATGCTGCCCCAATCGTGCCCGGACACAACGATCGTGCTATCGGGCAAGGCGGATCGCACCACCGGCAGGATGGCGGCCTGCAACGCAGCCCAGGCGTCCGATTGTCCCGCGAATACCGGTTCATTGAGAATTTCCGGAAAGAGGCTCAGCGGGTCGCAGCGCCGCAGCGCCGGCGCCATCACCGTCCAGAATTCGGTCAGCCGAGCCTGCGCGGCCGGATCTTCCAATTTCCAGCTGGTGGGATGCGCATCCACGACCACCGCCAGACCCTGGTGCTGAAAGCGGCAGACCGCCGAGACCGCGATGTCACGCATCTCGGCCGTATCGACCACCGCTGGATCAATCGCCAACCGGACGAAGGTAAAGCCCGCCTGCCGCAAATCCGCCATCGCGGAGTCCGCCATCCACGCTTCCAACGGCTTGGGGGCCCGGCTGGTGGGGTATCGAAACCAGCCGGTGATATTCACACCCCGGCTTAGCAGCGCGCGCTGCGCATCCGGCGGCCGGGCCATGGCCGGCATGGCAAGGAGAATCGCGCAGAGCAGTGCGACCCGTCCCATCAACGCGCCAGCTCCATCGCCGCCTCGCACGGCTCATATCGCTCAATGAGATACAGCGGCCGGTTCTTCGTCTCATTGAACACGCGGCCGAGATATTCCCCCAAAACCCCGAGGGTCATGAGCTGCACCCCGCCCAGGAACAGGATGACCGTCATCAGACTGGGATAGCCCGCGACGGCATTGCCGAGGATCAGCGTTTTGACCACCACCTGCGCCCCATAGATCACAGACAAAAGCGCCACCACCAGGCCCAGATAGGTCGCGAAGGTCAAAGGCACGGTGGTAAAGCTCGTGATGCCCTCGAGTGCCAGATTCCACAGCCGCCAATAATTCCATTTACTGGCACCGGCGCAGCGCGGCGCGCGGTCATAGAGGATTTCGGTCGTCGGGTAGCCCACCCAGGCGAACAGCCCTTTCATGAAGCGGTGCCGTTCCCGCAATTGCCCCACCGCATCCACCACCCGCCGGCTCATGAGGCGAAAATCGCCGGTATCCATCGGCAGCCTGACCCGTCCGGTATGGCTCATAATCGTATAAAACAGATGCGCGGTGGCGCGCTTGAACCATGTCTCCCCGGCCCGGGCGCGGCGGCGGGCAGTGACCATGTCGAAGCCATTCCGCCACGCCTGCGTGAGGGCCGGAATGACCTCGGGCGGGTCCTGCAGATCGGCATCAATAACGATCACCGCATCGCCGCGCGCATGATCGAGACCCGCGGTCGTCGCGATCTCTTTCCCGAAATTACGCGACAATCGCACCACCGCGACCTGCGGGTCGTCCCGCCGAAGCGCGGTGAGCACGGCGGCGGTGCCATCGGTGCTGCCATCGTCGACATAAACGACCTCCCAGGGTCCTAATGATTGCATCACCGCACGGAGCCGGGCGTGAAAACGCGCCAGGCCAGGTGCTTCATTGAACGCGGGGACCACCACCGAGAAGACCGGATGCGGCTGCCCGCGAAAAAAATCATTCGGGATGTCCAGCATAGGGTAATTTATTAACCTTTGCTCGTT
Organism: uncultured Acetobacteraceae bacterium; assembly: GCA_903918315.1. Lineage (GTDB taxonomy): Bacteria > Pseudomonadota > Alphaproteobacteria > Acetobacterales > Acetobacteraceae > Rhodopila. Next base: position 4,717 of record CAIXEA010000178.1, read on the forward strand.
ACCGTGATCAGCCTACGCCGCAAGAGGTTGATAAATGGTTAACGCCAAACAAAATTTTGGCCTACGCTGCACGATTTTATTGGCCGCCGCCGCCGTGCTGACCGCCTCGGCATGGCTGCGGGGCGCCGAGTACGATGAACAATACACTTTGTTCCTGACCGCCGGCACGCCGCGCCCGATTTGGCCGGAGCGCGTGTTTCCCGCCGGACTGGCCGCCGATATCCAGGCCGGCCAAGCTGGCGCGATGCAAATCGCCCATGACCTCCGGGCCACGGACGTGCACCCCCCTCTGTATTTCTGGGCCGCCGGGGCCTGGCGGACGATTTTGGGGAGCGGATTGTTCGAAGCGCGGTTGCTTTCAGTTTGTTGCGCGCTCGGGGCCTTGGCCACCGTCGGACACATCGCCATACGCTGCGGCGTGGCGCCGAATCTGGCGATGGGATTAACACTGGGCTGCTACGGGTTCGTTTATACCGGGGGCATCGCACGCGCCTTCGCCATGGCGCAGTTCCTGACACTCGCGGGCCTGGCCTGCACTCTCGATCAGCGCAAGCGAGGGACACCAGCCGGCATCCTGCTGGGAGCCGCCGTGCTGGCAAACTATCTGGCAGTCTTCGCCGCCGGTGTCGTGCTGCTCGGCGCACCCGCCAGCGGTCGGCGCGGATATTGCGCCCGGATCGCCGCATTCCTGCCGTTTCTTGGGTTGGCGGGCTGGTTCTTCATGGAGCAGCGGGGCACCCGGGACGGACAGTTCCCGCCGTTCCACGCCCTGCCGGCGCTGTCCCGGCTTTTCGGCTATGCCGGTGCCAATTTGACCGGGGGCCTGGTTCTTTACGCCCCGGGCCGCTGGCAGCCGGTGGTCGCGGCTGGCTTGCTGCTGGCCGCCGCGGCCCTGCTGGCGGGGATCGGCCTGCGCTGGCGCCACATCGCCACACAGCGGACGCGGTGGCTGTTCGCCGCCGCCGCCCTGGCCCCCGGGCTCGGCGTCCTGGGTCTGGGCATGGTGTTCAATACGACGCCGATTGAATTGCGTTATCTGTCGTTTTCGGTCCCATTCGTGGCCTTGCTGGTGGCCGGCGCCCTGCAGGCCTGCCGGGTTCGGCGGATCGCAATTGGCCTGGCGGCTCTGATCCAGACCTGTTCCATTGCCGGCCTGATGCTGCGTCCGGAAACCATGCAGCCCGCCCGCGCGACCGCCAGCGCCGCCTTCGAACTGGCGCAGGGGGCGGCCGTCCTGCTGCCCGCGGGGAATGACGGAGTCGGACTCGTCGGGGCATTCCTGATCGAGGCCGAACCGGCTCTGCCCGTCCTGATCATCCAGCCAACCGACACCGTTGAGCGCATCCGTGCCAAAGTCCGCCCCTTTTCGCGCGTCGTGCTGGCACTGCTGGCGCAGGACGGGGTAAGCCGCGATAAAGTCGCGGCCATGCGGGTGGCCTTCAGCCATCCCGACTGGCATCCGACCGCGTTCGGGTTCAACGTCGCGGCCTATGAACGGACGGAACCGCAGCCATGATGATCGAACCCGGCATGGGCCGGTTGCACGGCTAAGACGAGGCCTCATGCTGATCGCGATCACGTTAGCGGCCTCCGCCGTGGCGGCATACGGCATTCTTGTCGGCGCGCTGTACACCCACCAACGCCAGTTGCTCTATAAGCCGGACACCTCCCACCCCGATCCCGTCCGCGCCGGCGTACCCGAGGTCGCGGTCCTCTCGGTCCCGACCAGCGACGGGCTCGCTCTCAGGGCCTGGTATCTGCCGCCGGCGGCGCTGGACGGGTTCACAGCCCTCTTTTTGCACGGCAACGCCGGCCATATCGGGCATCGCGCCAGCCGGGCGCGGGCCTTGCACGCGCTGGGCTGGGGCGTCCTGATGCTGGAATATCGCGGGTATGGGGATAATCCCGGCAGCCCGACTGAGGCCGGCCTGATCACCGACGCGCGCGCCGGATTGTCGGCGCTGCGGGCGAAGGGCGTCCGGGCGGATCGAACGCTGCTCTGGGGTGAATCGCTGGGAACCAGCCTCGCGGTTTGGCTGGGGGCGGAGAATGACGTGGCCGCCGTGCTGCTGGAACATCCCTTTACCAGCGTGACGGAGGCAGCCCAGGGCCAATATCCCTATGTCCCCGTCCGGTGGCTGTTGAAGGACCGGTTCGATTCCCTGTCCCGGATCCCCTTCGTCAAAGCCCCGATCCTCATTATGCAAGGTGCCCGAGATCGGCTGGTTCCTCCCGAAATGGGCCGCGCGCTGGCCGCGGCGGCCGGAGGACCGGTCGAACTTTGGGTCGCGCCAGAGGCCGGCCACGATGATCTCGGCCCATTCGGCGGCACCGAACAGGCCGCCGCCTTCGTCGCCCGCCATACGCATTAACCACCAGGCAGGATCAGGAAGAGGTCGGTGTCGCCCGGATCGACCCCGCACATGGTCAGGGCCGCGTGCGCCTGGCCGCGATGGTGCGTCTGGTGGTTGAAGACATGCACCATCAACAGCCGCTTGTTCATCGACATCTCACGCTTGGCCGCCCCGCTCCACCAGGTCAGGTCGGTGTCCAGCCAGGCGTCATCGAGGCCTTGGGCAAAGGTTTCGATCTTGCTGTCGGCGATGCAGCGCGCGGCCCGCAAGTCATCGAAGTCATCGATCAAGGTCGGGCTTTGCGGGTTGGGGATGGTGTTGGGCGGCCAGCCGTCCAGCCGCGACATCCACTGGCGATCACTCCACAGCAGGTGATTCAGCGTCCCGTGCAGCGATTTCCAGAACAGCCGCCGATCGGCCCGGCGCTGTTCGTCGGTTAATCGAGCGGCCCCGGCATAGATGCGCCGGTTCATCTCGCTGTTATAGCGGGCCATCATGCGGATGTAGTCGGGTGTGATCATGGTTGTGCCCCTCCCGCTGAGAGCGTCGGGTTGCCAGCCGGGCGGCGTCAAGTCAGGATTTCCGGGATGAACCGAGGAAACCGGCGATGGCACAAAAACTCCTGGTCTACCAATCGCTTTGGGCGATGGAGCGGCGGTTGGCCAACGAACCCGAACACGCGATCGAACGTCAGTTGGCGATGATCCGCGACGCCGGTTTCGATGGCGCCGGGGTGCGCTTCGTCGATCCCGCCTTTGCCCGCACGGTTACCGGCTTCCTGCGCGCCAATGGCATGAGCTGGCAGGCGCAATGCTACCCGAAGACGGTCGAGGACCTGAAACCCGTGCTGGCGCTGGTCGCGGAGCTCGGCGCGGATCATGTGAACCTGCAGCCGGACGTGCGCCCGTACCGGCTGGAAGACTGCATCCCCCTCATCGACGGCTGGCGTCGCCTGGCGGCCGAGGCCGGGGTGGCCGTGCATATCGAGACGCATCGCGACCGCATGACCACCGATCTGTTCTTCACCCTGCATCTGCTGGATTGCTTCCCGGATCTTCGGCTGACCGGCGATATCTCCCATTATCTGCTCGGGCGGGAATTCGCCTGGCCGATCACGGAGGAGAACCATGCGCTGATGCACCGCATTCTGGACCAGTGCTGGGGCCTGCATGGGCGGGTGGCGACGCGGGAGCAGATTCAGGTCAGCCTGAACTTCCCCCAGCACCAGGGCTGGGTCGATCTGTTCATGGGTTGGTGGGCCTATGCCATCCGGTCCTGGCGGCGGCGGGCCGGGCCGGATGCGGCGCTGACCTTCCTGTGCGAGCTGGGCCCGCCCCCTTACGCGATCACCGGGGCGGACGGGGCGGAGCTGTCTGACCGCTGGGCCGATTCGTTGCAGATGAAGGACATGATTCGCGGCCTGTGGGATCGGATCGCGGTGGAGGATGGGGGGGTCGAGCACCGTCATTTGGGGTGATTCGCCACGCTCAGACGACCACCCGCTTCCAGTAGAACGCCGTATCATCGAGCCCGCCGTCTTTGTTGACGGCATGGCCGGGCACGACGCCGAGCAATGTCCATCCCATCGCGCGGTACAAGGCCTCACCGCCCGAACCGGCGCGCGTATCCAGCATCAGCAGCGGGCGTTCGGCGTTGATGGCTTCCTGCTCCAGCCGGGTCATCAGCCGCCGTGCCAGGCCGGCCCGCCGCGCGGCGGGATCGACCAGCAACTTCGCGACCTCGGCCCGGTACGGTTGGTTCTGCGGCATCGCCACCACCAGGGTCACCGTTCCGGCCAGTACCCCATCGACCCAGCCGGCGAGCAGAATCTTGTGCCCAGCGGCAACATCGCGCGCGGTGGCCTGCCAGAAATCGCGGGCTGTGTCGGGCGCCAGCGGCGGCAGAAACGAAACCCCCGCGCCTTCCGCCACGCAGGCGGTCAGGATCGCCGACAGGCGCGGGATCGCAGCGACCGCGCCCGCCGCGTCCAGCACCGCGATCCCATCGATCGGCTTGGCATATCGAAACTCCAGCGAGTTCGAAATATCGTGCAGCACCCTGATCGGACCGGCCCGGACATAGGACCGTTTCTCATAGAACCGATGCGCCCGGTCGAAGCGGGTATCGGTCCAGAGCACCAATTCCCGAGCCCCGGCGGCGATGGCATACGCCTCCGCCGCGTCGAGCAGGGCATGGGCCAGCCCGCCGCCATGGAGATCCGGGGACACGTAGACCTTGCAGATTTCCCAGGCACCGGCGTCCAAAGGGCGGACGCAGATCATGCCGGTGATACGGGAGTCGTGTTCGGCGGCCCAGAGCGCTCCGCCCTGCCCCGCGAAATACGTGGCCAGCGCCCGCAATTCCGGCACTTCCAGGTCGACATCCAGGCGACAGCCCGGATAACGCGACCAACAGGCGTCGATCAGCGCGATGAACCCGTCGGAATCGGAATCCCGACCGGGCCGGATCATCGCGCCGGGGCTCAGTGCAGCCCCTCGCAGAAGGTCTGGATGCGGCGCAGGCCTTCGATCAGTTCCCCGTCTTCGGTTGCGGTGCTGATCCGCAGATAGGGGCTCATGTGATAGGCCGCGCCGTGAACGGTGGCGACGTAGTGCTCTTCCAGCAGCGCCAGGCACACATCTTCGTCGGTCTTCAGGAAACGCCCGCCAGCGGTGGTCTTGCCGAGGCAGCCCGCGACGTTGGGGAACACGTAGAACGCGCCCTCCGGCGAGTGGCAGGAAATTCCCGGAGAAGCGTTGAGCATCTCCACCGCGATGTCGCGGCGGCGCTTATAGGCCTCGCTCTGGGCGCGGGCACCGTCCTGCGGACCGTTCAGCGCCGCGACCGCGGCGGCCATGCCGACGGTGGAGATGCCAGCCGTTGCCTGACCCTGCATGTTCACCATCGCCTTGATCAGCGGCTTGGGCCCGCCGGCGAAGCCGATGCGCCAGCCGGTCATGGCATAGGTCTTGGAGACGCCCGTCACCGTCAGGATGCGGTCCTTCAGGTCCGGGGCGACCTGCGCCATGGTCGCATGTTCAAACCCGCCGAAGATCAGGTGTTCGTACATGTCATCGGACAGGATCCAGACATGCGGATGCTTGCGCATCACCGCGGCGATGGCTTCCAGGTCTTCGCGCGTGCAGCAGGCGCCGGTCGGGTTGTTCGGGTTGTTCAGGATCAGCCATTTGGTCTTGGGCGTGATCGCGGCGTCGATATCCTCAGCGCGAGGCTTGAAGCCGTTGTTCTGCGGGCAGGTGACGAGCACCGGCACGCCTTCGCAGAGCTGCGTCATCTGGGCATAGGCGATCCAGGACGGGACGGGGATCACCACCTCATCGCCCGGATCGACGGTCGCCATGATGGCGTTGAACAGGCACTGCTTGCCGCCGTTGCCGACACAGATTTCGTCCAGCGCGTAGTCGATGCCGGAGTCGCGCTTGAACTTGGCCTGGATGGCTTTCTTGAAGGCCAGCGTGCCGTCCTGCGGCGGGTATTTGGTGTCGCCCTGCAAGGCTGCCTGGTGCGCGGCCTCGATCGCATGCGGCGGGGAGTCGAAATTCGGCTCCCCGGTCGTCAGGGTGACGACCGGCTTGCCGGCGGCGCGCAACTCGCGTGCTTTGATGGTCATCGCGACGGAGGCAGCGATCTCGACACGGCCAAGGCGTTGGGAGAAACCGGGCATTCATTCAGTCCCTAACGGAAAATGGATGAATGCGAGGGATGTCATGGTCCTGTCAACGGCTGGCGCGAATCCCACGTGCGGACGCCGGCCCGCGTGCGAGGTGCACGCGACCGGTAAGACGGCGATGACGGGGTGGGGGCCGACTGGCATCAGCTAGGGACCAGGGCGGGTGCGCCGGGACCCTCCGGCGGCGTTTCGCCGATCAGATAGCCGAGCGCCTGGCGCACGGTGGATGGGCGAAGGTCCCGCCAGTCGATGTGCCAGGTGTCCGAGCGTCTGTCGCGTTCGCGCTGGAAGGTTTCTTCCCGCCGCGCGCGCAGCTGGTACAGGCGGCGGAGGCTGCCGCCGTAGCGCCGCAGGGTCTTTTCCACCCGGTTCCAGAAATCGCCGTCGCAGACGCCGGGGGCGATGCCGAGGTCCATACAGATAGAGGCGATGGTCCGGCCAACGGGGCGACGGCGCACCTCGGCGGCGAGTTCTTCTTGCGTGGGCAGGCGGGACGCATCGGGATCGCCTGGGTCCAGCAGCGCGGGATCGGGTCGGCGGGGATGGAGGGGCGCGGACCGCGGCCGGGGGGCCGGTTCGGCCGGAAGACGGTGGTGGGGTTGGAGTGCGACGCAGGGCGGCCAGGCGAAGCGCAGGTTGCGGCCCCTGGCGGCGCGGGCGAACAGATAATGTCGCAAAGCGAGGGCTCGGAGCATACCGCGCTGCATGCGGTGCAGGATGGTGGGGAGATCGCTGGTGCCGAAGACAGCGGCGGCGGTGGCGAATTCCGGGGCGGAAGCGCGGGTAGCGGCGGTCGCGGCGAAGTGGCGGGCGTGAGCGATGAGGGTGGCGAGGACGTTGAGGACAGCCCCGATACGCCCTGGGATGGGGCGGGGTTTGGTGGGGTCCGGGGTGGTTGGGGCTGCTCGGGTCATGGGGATGGTGGTAGCAGGGTTTGGGGGAACAAAGCAAGAATATTGTGATTTATTTCCCAATACATGGGTATGCGGGGTGGGATGGGATCGGGGTATAGGGGCCGATCCGCCGCGGTGATTCCACCTCCGCCGATGACGCTCTAAACGCGTGGCCGCCATGGTCCTATGCGATCACCCGGCCCGAGATTGGCTTGCCAATATAGGTCAATGTGCTATAGTTCAACGTACTTAGGGTCAGCGAAGTGCGGGTTTTCAAAATGAAGGGGCTGGCGAGATTTGCCCGGCGCGAGCAGATCGCGGACAGCCAGCTGAGGGCGGCGATCGAACGGGCTGAGCGCGGCACGATCGACGCCGATCTGGGCGGCGGCCTCATCAAGCAGCGCGTCGCCCGAAGGGGCGAGGGACGATCCGGCGGCTACCGCATGATGATCGCCTATCGGACGAAAGATCGGGCGTTCTTCCTTCTCGGCTTTGCCAAGAATGAGCGGGAGAACGTCAGCTCGGACCAACAGGCCGCTTTGCGAAAGCTGGCGGAGGTTTGGCTGCGCACGTCGGATGCCCGCATTACCGACTCCATCCAGGAAGGTGTTTTGCAGGAGGTGTTCGATGACGACGAAAGCGCCTAGCCGGGTAACGGCCGAAATTCTGGAAATGGCGGACGACATGCACCGCATTGGGGTGATGGACGATAAGACCCATTATCAGATCACCGTTCGCCATCTCGGCCGGACGCCCCTGCCGACGGCTGCGCCCATCAGCGCGGCGGAAATCCGCGCGGCGAGGGAGCAGGAACATCTGAGCCAAGCGGCACTTGCCCGGTACCTCAATGTCACGACGGGTTTTATATCGCAACTGGAACGCGGAACCAAAGAGGCGAAAGGGCCGGTTCGGGCCTTGCTCAACGTGATCCGCCTCAAGGGCATCGAGGCCATTATCTGATTCCCTCGGCGGAGCGGGAGCATGACGCGGCTCAGGTGGCGATGCCGACGGGGGCCGACGCGCGCGAGGTGCGGCCGATGAAGCTCGGTTTTGCGTTGAACCCGGCATGACCCACGGATAGGATATTCCCATGATCCCCGACAGCGGCCTTGAACTCGCGATCCCTGCGTCTTTGGCGGCCCGCATCCGATCGGCGGCCGAGGAAGAACACCGACCGATGATCGACATTCTTCGGGACGCGTTGGACCGTTATCTCGCGGCGCGAGATCGTCGCGAAGTGTTCCGCACGGAAGAACTCAGCGTGGCGGACATGGATTCCATCCTGGCTGGGACGATGGATCCTCAATACGATTATCTGAACGCCGAACTCGAATAGTGCGGCGTGGCTGTCCCGGTCCCCGTGCGTGGGTTGGTGATCTCCTACGCCTATCTTTGGGAAACCGAACATCGTCGGGGACAGGAAGACGGTCTCAAAGACCGCCCTTGCGTCGTGGTCCTGGCTGTCGAGACGGTCGGCGGAAAGCAACGCGTCACGGTGGCCCCGATCACGCACACCGAGCCCGGCAACGCCAGCGACGGCATTGAAGTACCGCTATCGACGAAACGGCGCCTCGGGCTGGACGAAGCGCGCTCCTGGATCGTGGTGAGTGAGGTGAATCGTTTTGTCTGGCCGGGCCCGGATCTACGTCCGATCGGACCCGAGCGCTTCGATTACGGCGTATTGCCGCCGGTGTTTTTCAAACAGATGCTCCGTCGTATGGCCGATTATCTGGCGGTGAAGCGGGTGTCGGTGGTTCCCAGGAGTGCGTGATGGAACATCGCGTGTCCTTCGGCGACACATGGGCGGACACGACCACGGCGCGCGGGCGGTTGA
>CAIXEA010000179.1 GCA_903918315.1 uncultured Acetobacteraceae bacterium
CCACCGCCAACGCCTGACAAATCTGGTTCGAAACGCGGCACGGCAAGCATCGGCGAGGCGCGCGGTGTATTATTTCGGTATGACACCATATGACCCGGGCGGGCGCTTGGGCTGGGCCAGGATGAATAAGATGGGTTAGACCCGTCAATCTTGTAGCCAGCCGTGACTTCCCCGGACATTGTGATTGGGTAAGCATCCATGGCTGCTTTCGCCACTTGCGTATCCATGCTGGCGAGGGCCGAATATTCGGCCGCATGCGCGGAATAGATCCCATAGAAGATCATTGCAGCCGTTAAGGCTGTTAACAATTTACGCATAGTTCCGTTCTCCCAGTGTCGTCTGGGCGACTGGGTAGGACAGATGGACGGAGCGATCAAGAACGAGACCGACCTAAATCACATTTTCATGGTTATGCTCTCTATTTTGCACGCTCTGGTAAGTAATCACAGAGGATGGCGACCCGAATATGTACAAAAATCATGATTATTTGTAATTTTCTGTATCATTTTGAGCCGCGAAAAGGCCGACTCGCGTCCCTCTTTTGGCCCCACCCGCCTGGACTATCCGCGCCGAGGCCCTGTGCGCGTGCAATACGGCCGTATTGGACGTCCTATTTTAGGTATGGGTAGGATCTCATTCCCATTCGCTCAGCAACAAGGTCGGCACGCCGGCCACTCACGGAGTCAGCGCCTCGATCCAAGCGGCGCTGACATAGTCACTTTTTGTCACAAATCAGTCGCGATGTGGCCGGCTCGCCTCCATGCTGTTCTTGGAAGAAGGCCCGCCCCCGGTTAGCCGGCATGGCCTGAACAGAAGCGGGTTGGCAGACCTCTCACAGGCTGCCAGCCCACTTGGTTCCACGATGATCAGAGCTCGAAGATCGAGAAGATGATCGACGGCACACCCGGCACGCCTTTGGGATGCGATGCGATAAGTCCCAGGCCAGGCTTCGTCGACGCATAGACGAATTCCAACACGTCACCATCCTTGAATGTCATTTCGGTCGTTGCCACCAGAACGGCCGTGAAGCCGGCCGACGGAATGGTCTGGATGGAGTTGGAATCGGGCACATCCTTGCCGTTGACCCGCACCCATAGATAGATATCGCCGGTCACGCCGTTGACGCCGCCGACCTGCGCGGCACCGGTTACGACATAGTCGCCCGCGCGCTTGATGGTGAGTTTGGAGCCGTTGATATTATAGCCTGCCGTGACTTCGCCCGACATCGTGATCAGGTATGCTTCCATGGCTTTCTTGGCCACCTGCGTGTCCATGCTGGCGAGGGCCGAGTATTCGGCAGACTGCGCCGAATACGCTCCAAAGCAGATCATCGCGGCCGTTATGGCTGGTAACAGTTGACGCATCGTTCGGTTCTCCAATTTCCGTCCCGGGCCCGTGTTACGACGGATACACTTTGCAATCAAGAACCGGTCCGGTTGTAATCAGGTTTTCATGCGCGAAATTGGGCATTTCGCAGGGTCCGGCCGCTAAATATGGACAGGGCAGACTCCGAATTGTGCAAGAAATACAGATTCAGTGCTGTTTTTTGTATCACCCCCGCGTTAGAATGGCAAAATCGTGTCCATCAACTGCTGCCCCCATCGTGGCGATTGCACATCCATCAACTGGCCCCGCCCGCCATAGGTAATCCGCGCCTCGGCCATCCGGTCGTGCAACACCGTATTATTGGACGCGATATCCTGCGGGCGGATGACCCCGGTCACGAGCAACTCCCGCAACTCGCTGTTAACCCGGAACTCCTGACGGGCGGAGATGACAAGGTTCCCATTGGGCAAGACCTGGGTCACCACGCCGGCCAGTCGCAGGGTCACCGCTTCGGTCCGCTTGATCTGCGCGGTTCCGACATTGTTGTTGCTGGAACTTGACGATAACAGCTTCGACGGATCGACGATCGTCTTGGGCAGCAACGCCTCCATCCCAAACAGGTTGGGCATCCCCGCCGCTTCCGCCGCCGTTCGGGTGGCGTTGGTCGCATTCGCAACGTTGGCGGAATCGTTCATCGTCACCAAAACAGTTACGATGTCGCCAACCTGCGCGGCGCGCTGATCTTTGAAGAAGGCCCGGGCCCCGGCCCGCCAGAGCGCATTCGCCGTATTCGGCGTCGTCTCAATCCGCGGCATCGGCATCGTGATCGGCTGCCAGCCCGGCACCTTCGTGGGGTCGTCGGTCGGCGTCATCTCCGGCGATCGGCCGAGTTCGCTCAGCCGCTGGACGTTGTTGCACCCAGCGACCAGCAGCGCGGCGGCGATGACCAGATACTTCATGGGCTCAGAACCAGATCACCCCGAGCGACCACCGAAGTCGGACGCAGGTCCGGGGCAATCCGCACGACATCGGGCCCAATCACCACGCCCTCCAACAGGTTTCGCGAACCGGGATTGCGCAGCCGGATGCGATCCCCCGCGGACCCCGATTCCAGAGCAACCCCCTGCCCGGTCACCGACAGGCCGCCGCTTTCCAACTGCAAGCGCACCATGCTCCCCCGCCGGACCAATGTCGGCTTCATGAGGTCCTTCGGACTGAGGGGCTGACCCGGCGCCACCGGACGGGTCAGCTGCTGGCCAATGATGGCCTCCAGCCCATGCACCACCTCCCCCCGCAATTCGGCGGCGCTGATGCGGGCCATGTGCACATCCTCCGCCCGCACGATCGCACCGGCGAGCAATCGGACCGAGGTGACGGGCAATTCCACCATCGAGTCGACCTGACCCGCGACCCGCACCGTGACCGGTTCCATCCCCGCACCCGCCACGGACAGAAGGGCTGAAAAGCGCCCACTCCGGCTGTCGTAGTCGAGCTGCGACACCAAAGGCCTGGGGATCGCGCCCATGGGAATGAGCGGCGCGGCGAAGCCAGACAACGCGATGCGGCAATCCGGTGAGGCGCCGGCCCCCACCAAAGCAGAGCGGACCGCGCCAAGGGCGGCATCCTGATCCAGCGGCTGGCCCGCCCGTTCCAGCACGCTGCGATCAGCGGACGAGACCGGGTGCCAATCGACATCGAACCGCCGGGCGATGGCGCCCAGCTGGGCGGCTTCGACGACAATCCGCCCGCCGGGCGAAGGACCCGGCCCCAGAACCCGATCCGCGTCCGCTCCGGCATCATCGAACAGGTCGCTCAACAGGACATTAGGACCATGCAGCAGCACCGCCGGACGCAGCGTCGCCGCCTCAACCGGCAGCGCCAGACACAGGGACAGGAGAACCGGACAAGCACGCATCACATCACCTCAGATTGGTCAGAGTGGACAGCATGTCGTTGCTGGTGGTGATCACCCGGCTGTTCATCTCATAGGCGCGCTGCGCGGTGATCAGATTGGTGATCTCGGTCACGACATTGACGTTCGACGTTTCGACGAACCCCTGCATCACTGATCCAAACCCGGCGGCCGAGGGATTGCCGGTCACCGGCGCGCCCGAGGCAGAGGTCTGCAACAGCAGATTGTCCCCCTGCGCTTCCAGACCGGCTTCGTTGGGAAACACCGCGAGTTGCAACTGGCCGATGGTCTGCGGCGCGGTCTGACCGCTGATCGTGACCTGCACCTGACCGGAGGTATTGACGATCACGCTGGTCGCCGCGGCCGGGATTTGCAGGCCTGGCTGCACCGTATGCCCATCGGCGGTGACGATCGTGCCGTCCGCCGCGAGCCCGAACGTACCGTCGCGGGTATAAGCCGTCTCCCCACTCGGCAGCGTCACCTGGAAATAGCCGGCCCCCTGGATCGCCATATCCAGACTGTTGGAAGTTTGCTGCAGGTTGCCTTGCTCATTGATGCGATAGATCGCCGCCGTCTTCACCCCGAGCCCGACCTGCGCCCCGGAGGGCACGACGCTGCCGGAATCCGAGCTATTGGCGCCGACACGACGCAGGTTCTGGTAGATCAGGTCCTGAAATTCCGCGCGCCGGCGCTTGAAGCCGGTGGTCGTCATGTTGGCGATATTATTCGAAATCACTTCGACATTGGTCTGCTGGGCCTGCATGCCCGTGCCGGCGATATCCAAAGAGCGCATGGTCCGGGTCCCCCTTTACGCGTTCGCCGGCAGGATCTTGTCGATCGCGCTTTGCTGACGATCGCTTTCGGCCTGCAAATATTGGCTGACGAACTGAAACTCGCGCGCGTCGTTCATCATCTTCGTCAGCTCCAGCACCGGCTGCACATTCGATGCCTCCAGCGTGCCCTGGACGATCCCAGGGGCGGCGACCGGCGTGGTCGGGCCGGCCGCATCCAACAGCGTGCCACCCTCCGGCCGCATTTTGGCGGGGTCCACCGGCTGCACGACGCCCACCCGCCCGATGGGGCCGCTGGCGGACGCAATCGCGCCATCGGGGGCGACGGTGATATTCACCGCCTCCGGGGGGAGCCTGATGGGCTGGCCGGCGGGATCCAGGACCGGGTTGGCCGACGCATCCGCCAGCGTGCCATCCGGGAGCGGTCCGAACCGCCCGTCCCGGGTCAGCCTCGTCCCCCGCGCCGTGCTGACCGTGAAATAGCCGTCGCCGGGCAAAGCCAGGTCGAAAGGGTTTCCCGTCTGCCCCAGCGCACCGGCCTGCTGGTCCCGCCAGGTGGCGCGATCCTGGGTATAGGCCACGATGCGCCCGCCGGGGGGCACGCCTTCGCCCGCCTGGCGGCTCAGCCAGTCCGAAAACTGGACCTGCTGTCGTTTGAACCCCGCCGTGTTGGCATTGGCGAGGTTGTTGGCCGTGACGTCCATGGCATGCAGCTGGGCGGTCAGACGCGACGCGGCGATGGCACTATTGAGATCCATGGTGGGCCTTTCGGTAACCTGCGGGGTGCTCCGCAAGCCGCGTGCCAACCGGCAATGCCCCATGCGCCTTGGGATTCCCCGCGCGTCCGCGCTCTCCTGGGCCACAGAGACCGGCAGCGAAAACCCATCGGCAAAATTGACCGGGCTCGCGCCATCTTAACGGTTTCTTAAAGATTTCCTGTCACGGTCCGCCGCATGAGCGCGACACCCCATCCAACCGACCCGGCGAACAAGCCCAAGTTCGGCAAGCGCAAGCTGGTGCTGATCGCCATTCCCGTGGCCTTGCTGGCCATCGGGGCCGGGCTTTGGTTCAGCGGAGTGCTGCCCCACCTCCTCGGCCAGAAACATGACGACCATAAAGAAGAAGTGGCGAAGCCCTCGGCTTTGATCTTCGTGGACGTGCCCGAGATGGTGGCGAACCTCAACAGCCCCTCGGCGCGGCCGAGCTATCTGAAGCTGGTCGCCCGGCTGGAAGTCGCCAGGACCGAAGACGTGGAGCGCGTGAAACAGGCGATGCCCCGGCTGCAGGACCTGTTCCAGACCTATCTGCGGGAAATGCGGCCCGATGAGCTGCGCGGCTCCGCCGGGTCCTACCACCTGCGGGAGGAACTGATCGCGCGCGCCAATATCGCGGTCATGCCGGCCAGGGTCACCAACATCCTCTTTGTACAACTGTTGATCCAATGAGCGGTACTGACACCAATCCGGACGAACAATCCGACGAAGACCTCGCCGCCGCCTGGGCGGCCGAGACCGATCCGGCGCAACCGGCGCGGGTGCTCAATCAGGCGGAAATCGACAGCTTGTTGGGCTTCGATGATGGCCCGGCGGGCGGCGATTCCCAGTCCGGCATCCAGCGCATCATCAGCTCGGGGCTGATTTCCTACGAACGCCTCCCGATGCTCGAAATCGTGTTCGATCGGCTGGTCCGCATCATGTCGACCTCTTTGCGCAACTTCACGTCCGACAATGTCGAGGTCGGCATCGACAACATCCTGAGCCTGCGGTTCGGCGATTATCTGAACTCGATCCCGCTGCCGGCCATGCTGGCGGTCTTCAAGGCCGATGAATGGGACAATTACGGCCTGATGGTCGTCGATTCCGCCATGATCTACTCGATCGTGGACGTCCTGCTGGGTGGGCGGCGCGGGACCGCCGCCATGCGGATCGAGGGCCGCCCTTACACCACGATCGAGCGAACGCTGGTGGAACGCCTGATCGCGGTCGTCCTGGCCGATCTGTCCGCCAGTTTCGACCCGATCTGCCCCGTGACCTTCCGCTTCGAACGGCTGGAGGTGAACCCCCGCTTCGCCACCATCAGCCGGCTGTCGAACGCCACCATCCTCGCCCGCCTGCGCATCGACATGGAAGATCGCGGCGGCAAGCTGGAGCTGCTGCTGCCCTATGCCACGCTGGAACCGGTGCGCGAACTGCTGCTCCAGCAATTCATGGGGGAGAAATTCGGCCGGGATTCGATCTGGGAAACCCATCTCGCCGAAGAACTCTGGTCAACCGAGGTCGAGCTGGATGTCGTGCTCGATGAGCAGAGCATGCGCCTGTCGGAAGTCGTGCGCCTGAAACCGGGATCGCGCCTGACGTTGAACACCGGCCCCGGCGCCTCGGTCAAGATGCGCTGTGGCACGGTCGTGTTGTTCGAAGCCCGCGTCGGGCGCCGCAAGAACCGCCTGGCAGTGCGGATCGAACGGGATGTGCCACGGCCTCCGAGCAGTGAAAGAAGTTGATTCTGTTAACGATTTCTTAAGTCCCCACGGAGCAGACTGCCGCCATGGAATGGATCCTCAACCTGATCTTGGCTGGCTTGCTGGTGGCAACACTGGTGCACGCCATTCGGCTGGAGCGGGCGCTGGGCGTCCTCAAGCGCGATCGCAGCGCTTTGGAGGCCTTGGTGGCGGGGTTCAACGCCAGCACCCAGCAGGCCGAATCCAGCATTCACCGATTGCGTCAGGCCGCCGACGGCGCCGGGCACGATCTGGCGCGCCAGGCCGATACCGCCACCGCGTTGAAAGACGACCTCCTGTTCATCACCGAGCGCGGTGAGCGCCTGGCCGATCGGCTTGAAGGGCTGGTCCGGATGGGGCGGCCCATGGCGGACCGGGATCGCTGGTCCGTGACACCAGACCCTGTCGAGCCGGCGCCGATCCGCAGCCAGGCTGAACGGGACCTGCTGAATGCTTTGAGGTTGGCGCGATGACCGGTTTCCGCTTCCCATTGCCGCTGGGCGCGATTCCCGCCCCTCGGCTGCTGCCTCTGACGATCGGGGTCATCGGCATCGCCCTGGTGCTGCGATGCGTCACGCTGGTGCAATCCTGGCCGCGGGGTGCGGCATCGGCGTCGATTGCCATGGTCGCAAGCGCCCATGCCTCGGCCCCGGAGGCGCATGGGCCCGAAAAGCATGAGGCGGCGAAACAGGGGGCCGAGACCAAGGCCGGCGGACATCCCGTCGCCGAACCGCCGGCGCCCGCCCCTACACTCCCGCCAGAGCCGCCGCCGATCACGGCGAGTGAGCGGGCTATCCTGCTAGATCTGCGTCAACGCCGGGATGCGATTGACACCCGTGATGCCGCGGTCAGCGCGCGGGAATCCCTGCTCAAGGCGGCTGAACAGAAGCTCACCACCCGCGTCGACGAACTCCGCGCGCTGCAACAGCGCCTTGAATCCCTCGACGCTGTCCGCCAGCAAAAAGAGGACGCGAGCTGGCAAGGTCTGGTGAAACTCTATGAAGCCATGAAGCCGCATGAGGCGGCCACGATCTACAACGAGCTGGCGATGTCGGTGCTGCTGCCGCTGGTGGCGCACATGAAAGAAGCCAAGGCCGCACCGATCATGGCGGCGATGAATCCGGATAAAGCCCGCGAGCTGACCGCCCAGCTTGCCAAAACGCGCAACCGGCCCGAGCCGCCGGCGGAGCCCTCCCAGCCCAAACCGAAAGGATGATGCCATGCCCATCGACAAGTCGATGAACGTGTTGATCGTGGACGACTACAAAACAATGTTAAGAATTATCCGCAACCTGTTGAAGCAGATCGATTTTAATAATGTCGAGGAGGCGTCCGACGGGACCGAGGCCCTGGCCAAGCTGCGGGCGGGCAATTTTGGCCTGGTCATCAGCGACTGGAACATGGTGCCGATGACCGGCCTGCAATTGCTCCAGGAGGTACGCGCCGATACGCGGCTGAAGCAGATGCCGTTCATCATGATCACCGCCGAGAGCAAGACCGAGAATGTCGTCGCCGCGAAACAGGCCGGCGTTTCGAACTACATCGTCAAACCATTCAACGCCGAAACCCTGCGGGACAAGATCGAAAAGGTACTGGGCCATGCTTGATGCCACCGTTCCGCGTGAAACCATCCTTGCCGGGCATCTGGCTGAGATCCGGGCCAGGCGTCCGCATGCCGAACCGCAACTCGTAGCCGAGGTTGTAAGAGCCGTGCTGACCACCATGAGTGACACCCTCACCGCCCCCGACACCGCCCTGCTGCGGGAGGTTGAAGCCCTGGGCCAGACCATCGCCAACGCCAAGGCCGAAATCGCGGCGCTGAAGGTCGACGATATCACCGGCAGCCACATTCCTTTCGCGACCGATGAGCTGGACGCCATCGTCGCCCATACCGCCGCGGCGACCGATGCCATCCTGGAAAGTTGTGAGATGCTGGATGCCGTCGGCGCCACATTGACCGGGGAGCCCGCCGAAAAATTGCAGGATGCGACGACGCGCATCTATGAGGCTTGCAGTTTCCAGGATATCACTGGCCAGAGAATCACGAAAATTGTCGGCGCCCTGAAAACGATCGAGGAGAAGGTGGCCCGGATCGTTGCCACGTTTGGTCCCAAGCTCATCGATCTGCCACCGCCCCAAAGTGCCCAGCCTACGCCGGAGGATGACCTGCTCAACGGACCGCAACTGCCCAGCCAGGCGATGGACCAATCCGACATCGACAAGCTGATGGCCAGCTTCGATTGAACCGTTGGGCTGCCCTGCTGCTTGCCGGTACGCTGCTGCCGCCGTGCGGACTGGCGGCGGAGCCGGTGGCTGACCCGGCCGCGCCGATCGCTGTACGGACGGGCGGGCATCCTGGTTTTGGCCGGGTGGTGATCGATGTCGGTCCGGCCGCGTCCTATAAGCTGACCCGGGACGGTGACACGCTGACGGTCACCTTCGGGGGCGCGATGACCTTCGCGCAACCGGGCTCTGCGCCGCGCAACGTCCGCTCGGTGCGGGTGTCTCCAGGCCAGGTGATGATCACCATCGCGCCCGGTGCCAAACCGCGGGATACGCGGATCAATGGGCATGTCGTGATCGATGTCCTCGATTCCGGCGCGGCCGCCCCGGCCGCTGCCCCAACCGCCGCCCCAGCCGCTGCCCCAGCTCCGGCCCCTGCCCCCGCGGCGGCACCGCCGGTCGCCAAAGCCGCGCCGCCCGGACCGGAAGCCAGCACGGCCCCGGCGGTGGTCCGCCCCAATACGCCCGCCGCCAAACCCCCGGCATCACCCGCCGCGGCGGAGGTCAAACGAACCACCCCGCCACCGGACGACCTGTCCTTCACCGTTCCGATCAACCCGAAGGCCGGGGCGGCGCTGTTCACGCTCGGCAACACCACCTTCGTGGTCTTTGATGAACGCTGGTCGCTTGATCTGACCGGCTTGGGCGCGACCCCCGGCCTCGCCAATACGCAGGTGCAGGAATTGCCGGCGGCGACGGTGATCGCGCTGCATCCCCCGCAAGGGGCATCCGTGTCCCTGACACCGGCCAGGCGGGGCTGGAAAATCGGCTTCGAAGCGGCGGCGGCGCCGCGCCGCCCCATCACCCTGACCGCGACGGCCAATCAGCTTGCCATGGCAGCCGAATCCCCTGGCGCGGTGGTGACGCTCGCGGCGCCGGATTCCGGGGCCACACTGCTGGTCGGCACCGTGCGCAATGGGCCGCCGGGCGCACAGGCACAAGGGATCGAGACCGGGTTGCGGACGCCGGAATTCGTGCTTGCCCCCACCCAGCGCGGCGTCCTCGTCGAACCTTTGGCCGATACCATCGGTCTGCGCGCGGTCAATACCGGCTTTGTGCTGTATGGCGCCTCGGATGGGCTGGTCATCACCCTGCCGACGAAGGAAACCGACGCGAAAGCCGCCGCACGACACCTGACCGAGCGGTTTAATGTGCCCCATTATGCGCCGGACGCCCTGGTGCGGCAGATGCAGGACGCGATCGCCGCCGCGGCCACCGCCCCGCCGGGGGCCCGCGGCCCGAAACGGCGCGAAGCCGCGATGGCGATGCTGTCGCTTGGCATGGCGAGCGAAGCCGAAGCCCTGCTGCGGGTCGCCGCCGCCGAGGATCCGCGCGAAGCCGCCTCCCCCGATACGATCGGTCTGACCGCGATCGCCGCGATCCTGGCGGGGCGGCTCGATGAAGCGGTGCGGATCAACGACCCGGTGCTGGGGGAGTCCGACGAAGTCGCGCTGTGGCGGGCGGTGCTGCAAAGCCTGCGCGATGAGGTCAATCCCGCCGAACCCGCCGCGACCTTCGCCGTGACCGCGCCGCTGGCCCTGCTCTACCCCGCCGGCATACGCGATGCGCTGGTGCCGCGGATGGTCGAAACCATGATCCTCGGGGGCGCGATTCCGGCGGCCAAACAGCTGCTGGCCAGGGCCTCCGATACGCCGGGCTGGCCTATGCCCGCGCGCTTCTCAAGCAGGTGGATGGCGATCTGGACGGCGCCCTGACCGCGCTCGACAGGCTGGCCAACAGCGCCGATCGGCTGGATCGCGCGCGGGCCGGGGCAAGGGCGATCGAAGTGCGCCTGGCCAGTGGCAAACTGGACGCCGCGCACGCCGCCCAAGCCCTCGACACGCTCCGTTACGCCTGGCGCGGCGATCGGCGGGAACTGGCCTTGCGCGAACGACTGGCCGACATGCACCAACGGGCCGGGGCGTGGCGGGAGGCTTTCAGCGAATTGCGGGGCACCGAAGCGGATTTTCCGCAGGCCGCCGGTTCCATCCACGCCCATTTGGCCGGCATGTTCGCCTCCTTGCTCAGCGGCGACGCCACAACCCGGCTGACACCGCTCGATCTGGTCGCGATGGTCGACGAAAATGCGGATCTGCTCACGAACGCGGGGGACCCGGCCGCCTTGCAGGAACAGGTGGCGGACCGCCTGATGACCCTTGATCTGCCGGAGCGCGCCGCCCCGATCCTGCAATCCCTGATCACCACCAGCCCGGACCCGGACACCAAGGCCAGGCTGGGCGCCCGCCTGGCCGCGCTACGCCTGCGGGAGGATGACGCACCCGGTGCTCTGACCGCCCTGGCGGTGACCCAAGGCCCCGGCCTGGACCCGGCGCAGCAGGAGCAACGCGCCTTGCTGCGGGCGGCGGCGCATGGCCGATTGCACGACCCGGGCGCGGCCATCGCGGATTTGGCCGGTCTGACCGGTCCGGCCGCCGATACGACCCGCGCGACCATCCTTGAACAGGCCGGCAATTGGGCGGCCGCCGAAGCCGCGCTGGCCCGCGTCGTGGCAGCCACGATACCGGAGAGCGGTCCTTTATCCGATCACCATCGCGACACGCTGCTGCGGTACGCCACCGCCGCCGCGCGGGCGGGCGATACCGCCGCGCTCACGGTCTTGCAGGCCAAGGAGGACGACCGAATCGGTTCCGGCCCGGCCGCCGACATGCTGCGCCTTCTGAAGGTGGCCCCCGTACCCGAACGCGCGGACATGCCGCGCCTGCGGCAGGAAGCGGACCTGATGCAGCGCATCCCGGCCGGATTCGCCGCTGCCACAGCCCATTGAGGGGCCAAGGGCATTTTTTTATCCCCAGGGGCATAATAAGGCTTGCGCCCGCCCCCCCCTTTCATCATTTTCCGCCGCCTTGGCCCAAGGGGGCGGCACGGATTTTCCGCGCTGCCCAACAGGCCGTCTACTGGTAGGAAGGGGTTCGCAATGAACGCACTCAGCCCACTGGGGATGGTCTCGGAACTCCCGAGCAGCAACCAGTTATCGTCCGATCTTGCTCGGGCAACCGCCGAACAGAGTATCGAGGAACAAAAGGACTACTTCGTCGAAAAGGACGGGGTCAAGTTCGCTGGCACGCATCTGCTGATCGACCTCTGGGGTGCCACCAATCTGGCAGACCCGGCGCATATCGACCGCGCGCTGCGTGATGCCGCGGATGCGGCGGGTGCGACCATCCTGCATGGGCACTTCCACCACTTCTCCCCCAATGGCGGCGTGAGCGGCGTGCTGGTGCTGGCGGAAAGCCACATCTCCATCCACACATGGCCGGAGCGGAACTTCGCCGCCATTGACGTGTTCATGTGCGGTGAGTGCAACCCTTACAAGGGCATCCCCGCCCTCAAGGCCGCTTTCCACCCGGAATCGATCAATCTCGGCGAGCAGCGCCGCGGTCTGATCGTTTAACCTGATTGTCTTTTGACGGCACACACGGTCCGGGCCACGCCCGGGCCGTGTTTTCGTATGGAGTCCCCCCATGGCAACCGATAGCTGGATCAACGAGTCCCTCTACCCCGACTGGGGCCAGCGCTTCCTGGTCACGCGCGAACTGGCGCGGGTCAAAAGTGATTTCCAGGACATCGTGATTTTCGACAGTTCGTCCCACGGCCGGGTCATGGTGCTGGACGGCGTCATCCAGATCACCGAGCGCGATGAATTCGTCTATCAGGAAATGCTGACCCACGTGCCCCTGCTCGCCCATGGCGCGGCGGAAAACGTGCTGATCATCGGCGCCGGCGATGGCGGCGTGCTGCGCCGGGTGCTGCAGCACAAGACCGTCAAGCGCGCGGTGATGGTGGAGATCGATGGGGAGGTCATCCGCCTCTGCAAAGAACACATGCCCATGATCGCCGGCGATGCCTGGACCAACCCGCGCGCCGACGTGATCGTGGGCGACGGCATCGACTATGTGAAGCGCGCGCCGGATGCGTCCTTCGATGCCATTGTGGTCGATTCAACCGATCCCATTGGCGTGGGAGAGGTGCTGTTCACCGACGCGTTCTACGAGAACTGCGCCCGCATCCTGACCCCGCGCGGCCTGATCGTGAACCAGTGCGGCGTGCCCTTCATGCAGGCCGATGAGCTGCACGAAACCAGCCTGCGCCGGCACAAGTTCTTCCCCCATGTCACCGCCTATGTCGCGGCGGTGCCGAGCTATGTGGGCGGGTTCATGACGTTGGGCTGGGCGGCGAAGGACGCCGGTCTGACCTCGGTGCCGACGGCGGAGATCCGGGCGCGGGCGGACGCGGCGGGCATCCTCGGCACCACCCGTTACTGGACGCCGGAGATCCACACCGGTTCGTTCAACCTGCCGCCTTATATCGGGATGCACCTGCCCGTTTGAGGAACGCGGGGCCTGTCATTTTGGATCGTAACGAAACCCGAGTTTCATGCCGACCTGGGAATGGGAGACCGCGCCGTCCGTGATGTGACCTTTGATCTGGGTCACCTCAAACCAGGCGAGGTGCCGGAGGGTTTTTGCCGCGGTGTTGATTCCTTGCTGGATGGCATCATCGATGCTGTCCTGCGAGGATCCGACGATTTCGGTAATGCTATAGACATGTTCCGGTATTCGCGGTCTCCACCAGCGGTATCCCTGATAACAAGACACCGATCAGGGCCATCAATGCCAGGATAACCGGCGAACCACCCGCGGCGGCAGAGCACAAAGGACCTGCCGCCGTTTGCCCGGGCGGTCCTGGGCCGCTAAGGTCCCGCGGATCAAAGGGACAGACGCCATGACCGAGAATGTCACGATCTCCCGCGCCGGGGGCATCCAGGAAATCGCCTTCAACCGGCCGGAGAAAAAGAACGCCCTCACCCGTCACATGTATGCCGCGGTGGTGGATGCGCTCCGCTCGGGGGACGCGGATCCCGCCGTTCGGGTCACGATCCTGACCGGTGTTGGCGATATCTTCACCTCCGGCAACGACATCAAGGACTTCCAGGTCCGCGCCGCGTCGAATGCGACCAGTGCCGCGTCCCCGTTCCTCGACGCGCTTTCCACGTTGGAAAAGCCGCTCATCGGCGCCGTCAACGGCGCTGCCATCGGCGTCGGCACCACCATGCTGGCGCATTGCGATCTGGTGGTCGCCGCGCGGTCCGCCCGGTTCGTGATGCCCTTCACCAGCCTTGGTCTGGTGCCGGAGGCCGGGAGTTCGCTGCTGTTTCCGCAGTTGCTCGGCAACCAGCGCGCCAGCGCCTTGCTGCTGCTGGGGGAACCGATGACCGCCGAACAGGGTCTGCAATGGGGCTTCGTCAATCAGGTCGTGGACGACGCAGACCTGATGGAGACCGCGCGAGGCCTGGCGCGGCGGATGGCGGCGCTGCCGCCGGGTGCGATTCGCCAGACCAAGAAACTGATCCGCCACGGCGCCCCGGACACCACCGCCCGCATCGCTGAGGAGCTGGAACTCTTTCGCGCCCGCCTGCAATCCCCCGAAGCCGGGGAAGCCTTCGCGGCCTTCGTTGAAAAGCGGAAGCCGGATTTCTCGCGATTTGACTAGGAGCAATACCGGTTTAGGTTGGATCGCGCAGCGATCAACAAGCCATTGGAATTGCTCGTTAGAATATACCTGGAGCGTGTCCGCCCTCACACGGACACGCGCTGGCCGCTAGTCCGGTTTGCGGGTACTGACGCCCAGCAGCCGGTAGATCGGGCAAAACCCGAGCACGGCCGTGGCGATCGGCAGCACCCCCAGCATGCCCCAGATGGTATGCGGCCAGGTAAAGCACATCGCGATCCCGACGAGCCCGATCGCGAGGCGGATGAAACGGTCGGGTTCGCTAAGGTTTTTCTGCATACCGCGCTCCTGAGGGAAGGATCGTCACGCTTCCAGCGCGGCGACCCCGGGTAGTACTTTCCCTTCCAGCCATTCCAGAAACGCCCCGCCAGCGGTGGAAACGTAGGACATCCTGTCGCTCACCCCGGCATGGCGCAGGGCTGATACCGTGTCGCCGCCACCCGCCACGCTGCACAGGCCACCCATCTGCGTCGCGGTCGCGACCGCCTGTGCCAGGGCCACCGTCGCGGCATCGAAGGGGGGGGTTTCAAACGCGCCCAGGGGCCCGTTCCAGACCAGCGTCCGGATCGAGGGCAGCCGCTTCAGCAGCGCCGCGACCGAGGCCGGGCCCACGTCCAGGATCATCGTATCCGCCGGCACCGCCGTCACCGCGACGGTTTCGGTCGCCGCATTGGCTTTGAATTCCCGTGCCACCACGACATCCACGGGCAGAAGGATCTCACATCCGGCGGCCTTGCCCTGTGCCAGAATCGCCAGCGCGGTGGCATGCATCTCCGCCTCCTGCAGCGATTTGCCGACGCCCAGCCCCTGCGCGGCCAGGAAGGTATTGGCCATCGCGCCGCCGATCACGAGGATGTCGACGCGGGTGACGAGGTTGCCGAGGAGTTCGAGTTTGGTCGACACCTTCGCCCCACCCACGATCGCCGCCACCGGGCGCTCCGGGTGGCCAAGGGCGCGATGCAGCGCCTCCAGCTCCGCCTGCATCAGCCGGCCGGCATAGGATGGCAGACGATGCGCCACGCCTTCGGTGCTGGCATGGGCGCGATGCGCGGCGGAGAAAGCGTCGTTGACGAAGATGTCCGCCAGCCCCGCCAGCGCGGCGGCGAAGGCGGGGTCGTTCTTTTCCTCGGCGGCATGATAGCGGGTGTTTTCCAGCACCAGCACGTCACCATTGGCCATCGCACCCACCGCATCGGTGGCAGCGGCACCAATGCAATCGGTGGCGAAGGCAACCGGGCGGCCCAGCACCGCCGCCAAGGCGGAGGCCATCGGTGCCAGGGACATCTCGGGGACGCGCTTGCCCTTGGGGCGGTCGAAATGGCTGCAGACGATGACCTTCGCGCCCTTGCCGGCCAGTTCCCGGATTGTCGGCGACAGCCGCTCAATGCGGGTCAGATCGCTGATCCTGCCATCGCGGACCGGAACGTTCAGGTCTGCGCGCAGCAGAACCCGCTTCCCGGCGACGTCGACGCCATCGAGGGTACGAAAGCCCATCGTCATCACTCCAATCGGTTCAGCGCGCGCCCATCAGGGCGGTGACATCGAGCATGCGGCAGGAAAAGCCCCACTCGTTGTCATACCACCCCATTACCCGCGCCATCGCGCCATCGACCACCGCCGTTTGGGTCGCGTCGAAGGTGCAGGATTCCGGGGTGTGGTTGAAGTCGATGCCGACGAGCGGCAGCGTGTTGTAGCCGAGTACGCCGGCGAGTTCGCCCTTGGACGCGTCCTGCATCGCGGCATTGATCTCGTCCTTGGTCACCGGCCGGGCCAGGTTCACGTCCAGCGACACGATCGACACGTTCTGCACGGGGATGCGGATGGCGGTCCCGTCCAGCTTGCCCTTCAGCGCCGGGATGACCTGCCCGATGGAACGCGCCGCCCCGGTCGAGGTCGGGATCGCCGAAACGCCCGCCGTACGGGCCCGGCGCATGTCGCGATGCGAGCCGTCCAGCGTGTTCTGGTCATTGGTATAGGCGTGGATCGTCACCATGTAGCCGCGCACGATCCCGAAGCGGTCGTGCAGCACCTTGGCCATCGGCGCCAGGCAATTGGTCGTGCACGACGCCGCCGAAATCACCGTCATGTCGGATTTCAGATCGGCGTTGTTCACCCCATACACGATCATCGCATCCACCCCGTCCCCAGGGGCGGAGATCAGCACCTTGCGCGCGCCGGCGGCGAGCAGCGGGGCGCATTTTTCCTTGCTGGTGAACTTGCCGGTGCATTCCATCACGACATCGGTACCGGCCAGTTCCAACTTGGCGGGATCGCGTTCGAAGGTCACCGGGATGGGCGCGAAGGCGCGGCCATTGTGACGGATGGACAGCGTATTGCCCGAGACCTCCACCTGACCGGCGAAGCGGCCATGCGCGCTGTCATAAGCGAACAGATGCGCCACCGAATCCATATTCATACTCGGTGAGGCGTTGATCCGTGTGGGCAGTAAGTCGGTGCGGCCCTGCTCGGCGATGGCGCGCAGCACCAGCCGTCCAATACGTCCGAAACCATTAATCGCGACCGAGACGGTCATGGATGGATGTTCCTCTTGCTCTCAGCCCAGTCGCTTTTGCACGGCGGCGACCACGGCCTCTGGGGTGATTCCGAAATAACGATACAGCTCGTCAGCCGGCGCCGAGGCGCCATAGCCTTGCATGCCGATGAATGTGCCGTCGGTGCCGATGATCCGCTCCCAACCAAAGGAGCAGCCGGCTTCGATCCCGACACGCGGCGCGCCACCCAGCACGGCGGCGCGGTAGTCGTCGTCCTGCTGGGCAAACAGTTCCCAACATGGCAGCGACACCACGGCGACCGCGATGCCCTGCCCGGCCAGCATCTCCCGCGCGGTCATGGCCAGGGAGACCTCCGAACCGGTGGCGATCAACGTCGCCTGCCGGGGGCCGTCGGCTTCCGCCAGCACATAGCCGCCGCGGGCCGAGCGGTTTTCCGCGATATCCGTCCGCAGGGCCGGCAGCGCCTGCCGGGTCAGCACCAGCAGCGAGGGACCATCGGCGCGGCGAACCGCCAGTTCCCAACATTCCGCGGTTTCCAGCGCGTCGGCCGGACGGAACACATGCACGCCAGGCATGGCGCGCAGGCTGGCGAGATGCTCGACCGGCTGGTGCGTCGGACCGTCTTCACCCAGACCGATGGAGTCATGCGTCAGCACATGGATCACCCGCTGGCGCATCAGCGCGCCAAGGCGGATGGCGGGGCGCATGTAATCGGTAAAGACGAAGAATGTGCCGGTATACGGAATGATACCGCCATGCAACGCCATCCCATTGGCGGCGGCGGCCATGCCGAACTCCCGGATGCCGTAATGGATGTAGCGCCCGGCATAGTTACCCGGCGTCACGAAGCCCATCCCCTTGACCAGCGTCAGGTTGGAACCGGTCAGATCGGCCGAACCGCCCACCAGGTCCGGGGTCGCGGGGACAAGCGCCTCCAGCACCTTCTGGCTGGATTGGCGGGTGGCGAGCTTGGGGCGGTTGTCAGCGATGTCCTGCTTCAGCGCCTGCACCGCTTCATGCCAGTTATCCGGCAGCCGGCCGGCCACGGCGCGTTCAAAATCGGCGCGCTGCGCATGGCGGTTCAACCGCTTCAGCCAGCCCCGACGCACCCCGGCACTGCGCGTGCCCGCGGCATGCCACAGCGCGGTGAGATCGTCCGGCACCGTGAACGGCGGGGAGGTCCAGCCAAGGAACGCCTTGGCATCCGCCGCTTCCTTCGGCCCAAGCGGCGCCCCGTGGGAGCCAGCCGTCCCCGCCTTGGTCGGCGCACCGAGCGCGATGATGGTCTTGCAGGCGATCAGCGTGGGCTTCTTGGAGCGGACCGCGAACGACATCGCCGCCGCGATCTGGACGGGATCATGACCATCCACCGCCTTGACCGCCCAGCCAGCGGCCTGAAACCGCTTCAACTGATCTTCCGAGGTCGACAGATTGGTGCCGCCGTCGATGGAGATGCTGTTGTTGTCCCAAAGGACCGTCAGCTTTTCCAGCCGCAGATGCCCGGCCAGGCCAATCGCCTCATGGCTCACGCCTTCCATCAGGCAGCCATCACCGGCGATGACCCAGGTCCGATGATCGACCAGCGACTTGCCGTAGCGCGCCGCCATCATGCGTTCGGCCAAGGCCATGCCGACGGCGGTGGCCAGGCCCTGCCCCAGCGGGCCGGTGGTGGTTTCGATACCCGGATGCTCGCCCCATTCGGGATGCCCGGCGGCGGGGGAGTGTAGCTGGCGGAACCGCTTGAGCTGCTCGATCTCCATCCCGGCCTGGCCGGTCAGGTGCAGCAGCGAATACAGCAGCATCGAGCCATGCCCGGCCGACAGCACGAACCGGTCCCGATCCGGCCACCTGGGATCGGCGGCGTCGAATTTCAGAAAGCGCGTCCACAGCACGGTCGCGACATCGGCCATGCCCATGGGCATGCCGGGGTGGCCGGATTTTGCCGCCTCAACCCCGTCGATCGACAGGGCGCGAATGGCATCGGCCATGCGGCGGGTCGGGGTTTCCTCACGGGCCCGGATCGCCACTTGCTCGGCAAGGGCGGGGTTGTCCGCGTTGGTCTCGGCCATGGCAGCCATGGGATCTCCTTCGGGCGTCCTGACATCGGCCGGCTCGGGCGCGGGATCGGACGCGGGTTCGCGCGGTGCTTGCCAGCGCTATACGGCAGGATCGTGGCAGGCAGCAAATCCCGCCGGGCATGACAGCCCCGCCGGAGGGCTTTCCAGCCGGATCAGCATCAACCCTGGCCGGGGCGGCCGCTGGTTCAGGACCCGCTTTCCCGCAAAAGGCGGCGCGGGTTGGCGCAATGCGGATCAGCTCCCGTCCGCGTCCCAGCCTTCTTCGAAAAACATATCGCGCCAGCTTTGCGGCGCGACCTTGACCATGCCGATGCGGTGCATGAACGACGCCACCGGAAACAGACCGCGCGGAGTCGTCTCCCAGCGCGGGCCCAGCTCGCGGATCATGGCCTGGACTTCGCGCTCGTCCACCTTCTCCCGCGCCAGGGCCAGATAATCCTGCGCCGCGCGCGGCGGATCGGCGTGGATGACCTCGATCGCCTCCGCCAGCGCGGCGCGGACGGCTTTGAGGATCACCGGGTTGGAGTCGTGAAATTTGCCGGACGTCCACATCATTCCATGCGTCAACGGTCCGGGAAATATATCCTCCTTAGTAAGCACGACATGGGCCCCGGGCACTTTCAGCTCCGCCTGATAATAAGGGGCGCTGCTGAAATGGGCGTTCACCTCGCTGTGCCCGGACAGCATCGCGGTCATCGCATCCGGGTGCGACAGGGAGATTTCGAATGGGTCGAGCCGATCATGCTGGCCCGGGCCGAAGGTTTTCTCGGCCGCCATGGCAAGCAGGATGGCCTGAATGGACGCCTTCGCCGCCGGCACCGCGATGCGATCCCTGGCGGTGAAATCGGCGATGCTATGCACATCGGGATTGCGGCTCACCAGCACGCCCGGCAGCGATCCATAGGACGCGATGCCTTTGATATCGACCAGCCCGCGCCCCTTGGCCCAGAGGGTTACGAAGGCGGGGATCCCGGTCGCGCCCAGATCGAGGTTGCCCGACAGGACGCCATCGGTGATGACCGAGCCATTGGCCGACACGGTCCATTCCACCTTCAGCGCCGCCAGGCCGCTCGCTTTGGCCTGCCGCTCGATCATGCCTTCCTTCTGCATGATGAACAAAGCCAGGTAGGACATGCCGGGCTGCATGCCGATGCGCAGCACCGGCGCCTCGGCATGCGCCAGGGTGGAGACCAGCCATAGCACGCCGACGATCAGCGCCCGCATCATGCCGGCCACGCCGCGGGATGGAAGCCCAGCGGCACCGGCGGGCGTACCCAATGGGCCGGCGTTTCCGACATGCGCACGATGGGCGCCAGATAGCGGATCCGCCCGCCCGGAAAATCCACCTCGGTGCAAAGCGGGGCGATCGCTTCGGGCGGCAGATCCGCCGGGGCGTTCTGGTAGACCTCCCTCGGCACGATGCCGCGATCGTTGATCCACCGCCCGGTGGTGGCCAGGCTGGCGCGCACGAGCCAGCTGCCGCCTTCGGTCGCCCGCCGGTGCAGCGCCACCATGGCGCCATAGGCCATGAGATTGCCGCCCACATAGTCGATGGCGGAGACCGGCAGATGCTTCGGACCCGACGCGTCGGCCGAAGCATGCGCCATGCCTGTCGCGGCCTGCACGATGGTGTCGTAGCCCCGGCGGTTGCGCCACGGGCCTTCGTGCCCCCAGGCGCTGAGCGTCACGTAGACGATACCCGGCCTCTGCTCCGCCAGCGCTTCCGGGCTGAAACCGCGCCCCGCGAGCGTGCCCGGGCGGTAGGACTGGCTGAACACGTCGCAGGTGCCGATCAGGTCCCGCAGCCGGGCGTGCTGGTCGCTTTCGCGCAAATCCAGCCGTGCCGACAGCTTGCCGATCCCGGTATCGAGGTCGAGTTGCCCGGAATCGGCGAGGCCGGCGCGGGTGATCTTGAGAACATCCGCGCCATGTTCCGCCAGGGTTCGGGCCGCGGTCGGGCCGGCGATGACGCGTGTCAGGTCCAGCACCCGCACCCCCGACAGCGGCCGATCGCCGACGGGCAGCGGGCGGGGCGGGGCGTCACCGATTTTGATGATTTCCACGGCGGGCAGCGATTGAATGGCCTGCGCGTGCGGATGCGCGGCCCATTCCTCAGTCGTGCGGACAAAGGACCCGCAGGCGCCGCCATCATGCATCGCGGTCTCGAACGCCTGTGCATCCCAGCCGGAGATGGCCTTCGCCACCGCGTCCACATCATCGGGCACACCGAGGATGCGCAGGGCCTGATCGCGCAGGTTGGGGAAATTGGCGTGCAGGAACACCCACCGTCCATCTTTGGCCGGATAGAAGCGCATCAGCGGGGCGAATTCGCGTTCCGCCTCCTGCCCGATGATCTTCATATAGCGGCTGCTGCGCAGTGAGATCGCGGCGGCGGGGACATCGACGCTGACGGTTTGCCGGCGGCCGGTCTTCAGGTGCCACAGCTCCGACGCCGCGAGGCCGGTCGCGGCCAGGATCGCGGCCCCGGCGGTGCCGATCCGATAGCGTGTGGGCAGGACCGGATCCTGGCCGCTGAAGCTGGCCATGTCGCCGCGTTCCCGCGGGAGCTGCGCCAGATCGAGCAGTTCATTGAGCGCGATCCTGGTATGGTCACTGACTTGGGGCATGGTTCGGCTCCTGATTTCCGGCCGGGAGACTGCCGCCCGGAACCGGGCTTCGCAAGCGGGTCCTTTACGGGTTGTGGCTAGCTCGTGATCTGTCCGGTGTTTGTAGCTCGTGACGTGTCCGGTCATCTGCCCTGTGAGGAACGGGGGCACAGATGGACCGGGCACGCATTCACGAAGGGATCCGTCGGA
>CAIXEA010000180.1 GCA_903918315.1 uncultured Acetobacteraceae bacterium
CCAGCAGGTCGCCTGCGACGCGCTCGGGTTTCAGTGGCTCACCGACCATCACCGCCGCGCCCTCGTCCGGGTGTTGCGTGAGGAGCTCACCCGCACCGATGACCGCGAGCGCCTTCTGGGGTTTGCCCGGCGCTGGCTCTATGACCACCGCCTGCTCATCGTTCACGAGCGCCGCCTTCGCGCGATGATCGCAGCCGTCGCCCGCCCTCAAGTCGGCGTTGCTGAAACTCGCGGCGATCGTGCAACGCCGGCGGCAACGCAGCGATACGCTGACAACTCGACTCTAAACGCTCGATCAGGAGATCCGCCGTGGAACCCATCCAGGAAGCCCTGCAGTTACTCAAACGCCAGGCCGAACTCGAAACAGGCTTGCGGCAACCCGGCGGGATCCGGGTCACCGCGGAACGCGAACTCTATGCGCTTCGCGACCGCCTGCAGCGCTACCCCGAGGCCGTCACGGCGATTTTGCAAACCGCCCGCAACCTTAACCGACCCGTCGATACCCTCCGTCCCCAGGACGTTCTGGGCGTCGATTAGACGTCTTGCCGCGGGCTGCCACTGTGGAACAACGATCCGTCGATCTCACGGCCCTGCGCGGCGCACTGCGTCGGCTGCCGCGGGGCCAGCTCCTCATGATCGCCGAGCGGGCAATCGAGCTCATGCCCGACGAGACGCTCAGCACCTTACTACGCGACTTCGTTCAGGTTCCCCGCCTCGAGGCCGGCGAGATTCAAGTCCCGTCGTTGCTTGATCAGGTGCGAGCGTTTTGGGAGGCGAGCGTTCGCGGCGACTACTACGAGAGTTTTGCGGTCAACTCGAAGAACTGCACGGAACAGTCCAGCGGGACCGATGCCTTTATCGGCGAGTTCGACCGGCTGATGGACAAGTGCCTGCGAGCTGCGTCAGAGGGACCGCCTGCAGTGGCCGTCGGCGCATTTGAGCTGCTACTCGCGTTGCTACGTCGCATCGATGAGGACCCCGACAGCGTCGTGTTCCTCGCCGACGAGGCTGGCGCCTGGCAAATACCCGTGGACTGGAAGACCGTGCTGCCGGTCTACTTCCGGCTCCTCGCTGAGGGCACGCCCGCCGAGGCATTCGCAAACACGGTTGATGGCGCGATCACGGACCATTGCAACCATCAACGGTCTCAGCTGCTTGCGGCCGCTCAAATCGTCGCGAACGCCGAACAGCAGGCGGCACTTCAACGTTGGGCAATCCGCGACGGGATATCGTGATGCACGGTAGAATTCGCGGCCGGGGCGCGGCGCGCGCGCTCCCGCTGTAGCGCTTTGAGTTTTGAATTCCAGTACTCGACGTAGCTTTCGTACGCAAGCGTGGACGTGAGGAACGCGACATGCACAGGGCACGCGATCTTGCGGCCCGGAACACTCGCCACGCCTTCACGCCGCGCTCTCGCGATGCGATGATGGCCATCGATGAGGTTGTAAAGGCCGGGCGAGATTTCGGCCAAGAGGACCGGTCGCGATAAGTCAGCGGCCCGGACGGTCTCATCATTCAATTGCGAACTGCCGTAATCCGGAATGTCGGCGACCGCGATGGATCCGATCGGAAACCGGTCCGCTCGAGCGTCGATGAAGGCCAGCAGCCGGGTGATGTTGAACTCGAAGATCCCGTTCGGATAGTGCTCGTCGCCCGCCTCTGCCGGGCAGGGCTGAAACCCTTTGTCGAGCCTGAGCTTGGCCGGCAGCGGGGATTTGTCCGTGATTGAGCTGAACAGCATCTGTGTTCCCGCGGTTGCCAGAGCAGCTGGGCGTGTGCCAATTCCGTCGCCGTCACCATGATAACGCTGGTCAGCACCTAAACGCCTGCCTCGAGGCTGCGATCTGGGGCCTGAGAAGCGCTATGACCGATCTTGCGGGAATCTTTCCACGGGGCCTATGAGGCTCGGTTTGTCAGGCCATCGACCGGAGTCTCGTGCGGGGCGATGTGCGCAGCACAGTCCGTCGCCTGCCCAGACGACGCGCCGTGATGCATGCGACCAAGTCCAGGCGTACGCGCGGGAAGGGCGACGGCGCCATCGTATGGATGGACAACACCCCGCCTTCCCGCCGTCACGCCTGATCCTGTGCTAGGCGGCCGGCCTCTCTGCCTGCATCTGGCGCCTAGAATCGATACGCAAGGCCCGCGACATACGTGCGTCCGTAGGCGCTGAAGCCTATCCCGGTGCCGCTCTGCGACTGTCCCACCTGCTGGCCCGGGGCCCACGGCAGCAGCGGGTTGCCGTTGAGGTAAGTCCGG
>CAIXEA010000181.1 GCA_903918315.1 uncultured Acetobacteraceae bacterium
ACGTTTACCTGGCCCGTATTTATACGGCGGCGCTCGACCTCTTCCGCGTGGCAGCGGTCAGTGCCTCGGTCGATCGCAAACTGTCGATGATCCGGGACACTTACGCGGCTCTTTATGAGGAAGCTTCAGCCGGGCGTGCCGCCCTGATGGAGGCAGCGATCGTGATGCTGATCGTGATCGAAATCGTGCTGGTTTTCGTGCATCCCTGATTTTCGTGAATCCCTGGCGCACGACCGGATCAGTCGCTACCCTGCGGAGCCCGGAAGCCACCAACCCCGCGCTCGATATCGGTGACATGGCGGGGCAGGAAACCCGTCACATCACCGGCACCGCAGGAATGCGCGATCATTTCCACTTCTTCACGAAGCCGATCGGCGTAGTGCTTGACCCGGGCGGCTTTGTCGGTTGGATCAAGGCCGGCAATCAGGCTTTCCTTCGATGCCGTGACTCCGGTCGGGCAGTGGCCGGAGCCGCATTTCATCGCCTGAATACAACCGAGGCTGAACATGAACCCACGCGCCGATGACACGAAATCCGCGCCCATGCACAAGGCCCAGGCGACTTTGTCCGGGGTGATCAGCTTGGCGGAGGCGATGATGCGGACCCGCTCCCGCAGGCCATGCCGTTCCCGCGCCGCCACCACATAGCCCAATGCCAAAGTGATCGGCAGGCCCACATAATCCATCAGAGGGGCAGGTGCGGCACCGGAGCCCCCTTCGCCGCCATCGATCTGGATGTAATCCGGGCATCCGTCCGGATGGGTGACGCAGTCAGCGAACCATTCGTCCAGGAAGGCCGGGTCGCCGAGGACGAATTTCACGCCGACGGGCTTGCCGGTGACCGTGCGAACCCGGTCCACGAACTGGCCCAGTTCCCGAATAGAGCCGATATCGGTGTGGCGGTTGGGGCTGATGCTGTCTTGCCCCTGCGGGATGCCTCGGATCGCGGCGATCTCGGCAGTGACCTTGGCGCCAGGGAGAATGCCGCCTTTGCCGGGTTTAGCCCCTTGGGCGAGCTTTACTTCGAACATGCGGATGTTTTCGTGCGCCGCGAGTTCGCGCAGCCGGTCCTCCGACAGGTGCCCGTTGGCGTCTCGCACGCCGTATTTGGCGGTGCCCATCTGCATGACGACGTCGCAGCCACCCTCCAGATGATAGGGCGCCAGCCCGCCTTCGCCGGTTGCCATCCAGATCCCCGCCATTCTGGCGCCGCGTGACAGGGCCGAGACCGCCGCGTGGCTCAGCGCGCCATAGCTCATGCCACTGATATTGAAGAAGCTGCGGGCAAAATAGGGCTGGCGGCAGGCGCCCGGCCCCTCGGCGATGCCGATCATCTTGCCGGGGTAGGGGCGTTTTTCCTGATCGAGCACGGGAAAGGCGGCGTTGCGAAAGATGAAACTCGGCACATTCTCGCTACCAAAGCTTCGCAGATTCGACACGCCCTTGGCGGAGCGATAGACCCAACTGCGCTCCAGCCGGTTGAACGGCCGTTCGGACCAATCCGGAAGATATTGATATTGACGCATATATTCGCCCAACGTCTCAGCGAAATAGCGAAAATAACCAATGATCGGGTAGTTGCGCAGGATCGTATGGGACGTCTGCCGTTTGTCGTGCGCATAGAGCAGGGCCAGCCCGATCAGGGTTAACACCACGATGAACATGAAGGTCATCACGCCCGTCCTCTTTCCCGGTGATGCTATAACGACTTCACTGTGCGTCCTTTGTAACAGCCCCAACGAAATTTCTTGTTAAGAATTCGAGCCGCGGCCCGGCTTTTGTGATTGCGGCACGATGCGCACGGGTATGCGGACGGCATGGAGGAGGCCAGCCCGCGAGGCGGCGGTCACATCCCCATCCTGAACGAGGATGGCAGGCACGGTGACGTCGTGGATCAGATGGTTGGAGGGTATATCGTCAGTCATACGAGCGCCTGGATAAAGTTCCTGTTATGTTCTTACTGCTTCGACCGGCGCGGGGCAACATAAAAAATCCTGCATTTCGGTGGTGGCGCGGCTCCGGCCTGTCGTGCGATGACAGGATGATGCCTGATACTCATGCGCACCGGGACGCGGCCTTCGTCGCCGCGGAACTGATCGCGGTCATCGTCGCGGTGACCGACGGCCAGCCGCGCGTGCTGACCATCGAGCAGGGGCGCGCGTTGCCCTCGGGGCCATTCGAGTTCGGTCATCGCTCCCTGCAAGCGGGCCTGCGCTCCTGGGTGGAACGCCAGACCCATCACCCGCTCGGCTATGTCGAACAGTTGTATACATTCGCCGATCGCGACCGGACGGACGGGGTGGCGGAACGGGTGGTGTCAGTGTCGTATCTGGGCCTGACCCGGGAGGCGCGTCTGGCCCGTGAGCCCGGCGCGGGATGGCAGGGCTGGTACCGCTACTTCCCCTGGGAGGATCGCCGGGGGGAGGCATCGGCCATGGTCAGCGACCCGTTAGTGCCGCCGTTGACAGCTTGGGCCGACGCAGCACCGGATGCGGCCAGCCGCCGGGCTCGGCGGCACCGGGTCGCGGTCAATTTCGGCCAGGACGGGCAACGCTGGAATGAAGAACTGGTGCTCCAGCGCTATGAGATTTTGTGGGAGGCCGGGCTGGTACCGGAAGCCGGCGCGCAATCTGCCCTGCCTGGCACGCCCATGGCACACGACCATCGCCGCATCCTCGCCACCGGTATCGCGCGGCTTCGGGCCAAGATCAAATACCGCCCGGTCGTGTTCGAACTGATGCCGCCTTCGTTTACCCTATTGCAACTGCAACGCGCGGTCGAAGCACTCGCGGGCCGTCTATTGCATAAGCAGAATTTCCGTCGCCTGATCGATCAGCAGGATTTGGTGGAAGAAACGGGTGAGGTCGCGACAGAAACCGGCGGCCGCCCGGCCAAGCTCTTCCGTTTCCGGCGGGAGATTCTGGCCGAACGTGCCGTGATAGGCTCGAAACTGCCGTTGGTAAGGGCGGTCTAAGGGGGGGCGTAGATGGAATCACCGTCGGTCTGAAACCCGCGATCCCGCTTTAGTACTCCCCGCTGCGGTAGATTTCATCCAGCCGCTTGTTCTCTTCGTCCGACCGTTCCTCCCACGCCTCGCCACGGCGGCGGAGCGCGCCGGTGAAATTGGGCGGGCGCTTCTCGTTGAACGCGCGCCGGCCCTCCTCGCCATCGGCGGTGGTCTGGATCAGCAGGTGGTTCATCATGTTCTGCACGTGCCAGGCCTGATCGGTCGGCAGATCGCCGAAGCGCACCACGAATTCCTTCATCATCCGGGTCGCGAGCGGCGGCATGGTGACGATGTGGCGGGCCAGGGTCTCAGCGCGGGCCAGCAGTTCGGCATGCGGCACGACCTCATTGACCAGGCCCACGCGCAGGGCTTCGTTGGCGTCGAACGGCAGGTCGGTCAGCAGTATCTTCATCGCGTCGGCGTAGCGTAGCTGCTTGGTCAGCAGCGCGGCGCCGGGCCCATTGCCCACCCAGCCCTGGCTGGTCAGCCCGAATTTAAACCGCGCATGTTCGGCGCTTGCGATGCGGATGTCGGTGGAGGCCAGCAGGATATACATCCCCGCTCCCGCCGCCCAACCGTTCACCGCCGCGATCACCGGCTTCCAGACGCGGGGGTAATGATCCCCCATGCGCCCGTCGACGCCGGTCTTCTGCCCGTACACCGTTCCGGCCAGCGGCCAGTAGATGCGCTGGGTGCGCAGGAACTCCCGTTCTTCCTCCGTCACGTCCGGCCGCGGCGCCAGGTTATGCCCGCCGCAAAAATGCCGATCACCGGCGCCGGTGAGGATGGCGCAGCGGATGTCGCGGTCTTCCCAGAGGTCGATCCAGGCAGCCGAGATGTCGTCGGACATCGTCTTGTCGAGGATGTTCGCCTTCGCCGGATTGTTCAGCGTGATATAGGCGACCCCGTCGCGCTTTTCGTAGTCGAGACCCAAGACGATGTCCTCCCATTAACCCCAGGATTGCCGCAGGCCGAGCGCCACGGCCTGGATGGCGTTTTCCGCCTGCCGCAGCACTTTGCCCATCGAGACGAAGCCATGGATCATGCCGCTGAAATAGGCGGTGTTGACCAGCACCCCATCCTGTTCCAGCCGTTTTGCATAGGCCAGGCTTTCATCCGCCAGCGGATCATAGGCGGCCACGACAACGGTCGCCGGCGCGGTGCCCGCGAGGCTGGCCGCGCGCAGGGGGGAGGCGCGCCAGTCGTATTTGTCGGCCTCATTGCGCAGATAGTGGTCGATGAACCAGACCATGGTGCGGTTGACCAGGGGGAATCCCTCCGTGATGCGGGCGTAGGAGCCCAGCGTCATCGCCATGTCAGTGGCCGGATAGATCAGCGCCTGATGCGTCAATGTGATCCCGGCATCGCGCGCCGCCAGGGCCGCCGCCGCCGCGAGATTGCCGCCGGCACTGTCGCCGCCAACAGCGACCCTGGTGCCGTCGATGCCGAGCGCATCCGGATTGGCGACGGCGTATTGCATCGCCGCCACCGCATCGACATAGGCGGCGGGGAATTTGTGCTCCGGCGCCAGGCGGTAATGCACCGACAGCACCGCGCAGCCGGCATCGTTGGCTAACCGGCGGCACAGCACGTCATGCGAGTCCAGGTCGCCGATCACCCACCCGCCGCCATGGTAATAAACCAGGCAGGGCAGTTTTGCCTCCGCCGCGGTTCCGTTGCCGCGATACAGTCGCACCGGGATCGCGCAATCCGGCCCCGGAATGGTGAAATCGCGGACCGAGGCGACCTCGGCCGGCGTCGGCTGCAACACCGTGCGCCCCGACAGGAACGCCACCCGCGCTTCCGGCGGCGGTAACGTATCCATCGCCGGGCGTCCGGCAGCCTTGATCAGGTCGAGCAGTCCGATGACATCGGGGTGGAGAGACATGTCGTCGCCTTATGCGTGTTGTTGAGACTTACCCAAGGAAGCGGTGGAAGAACGCCGCTGTCGGGTTGTGGGACAGGTCGGAGGCTTTGGTGGCGTTGTCGATATACAACGTCTCCAGGTAACCGCCGGCGCCGCGGTAATCATGCGCGAAGCGCAGCGGCTCGTTCAGTTCGACGGGCGATTCCGGATCGCGGTAATCATGCGTCTGATCCGGCTGGCCCTGGATCCACAATGTCGGCGGGGTCAGGACTTTCTGGCCCTGTTCCAGAATCAGAACGGGGTTGCCCTCGCTCATGCCATCCTCGCTGCCCCAGAACTGGACCTGACGCTCCGGGATATTGCCGATCCAGGACGGCGGATTGGCCGAAGCCCGCAGCCGCATCGCATGGCGGTAGCGCGAGATCGGGTTGATCACCGGCCATTGCATCACGATCGCCTGCGCGGTTGCGTCCACCGCGGGCGAACCGGCCGGCAGCGGGATCGATTCATAGCGCGCATCATGCGGCCGCATCGCCACCAGCATCGCCAGATGCCCGCCCGAGGAGGTGCCGGACAGCCCAACCTTATCGGCGCGGCCATTGAAGCGCGCCGCGTTCGCCTTCATCCAGCGGATACCGTAATTAATATCCGCCATGCAGGCGAGATACCCATCCGCGCCATGGCGGAAATTCATCGCCGCCACCACGAACCCGCTGGCCGCCAGCACCTGGTCGCGGGCGTCGCAATCGGCGCGGTCCCCCTGGCTCCAGGCGCCGCCATGCAGGTCGATAATCATGGGGAAGGGCCCGTCGCCGGTGGGGCGATACAGCGTCAGGCGCTGCGGCGTATCGCCGTGGCGGATGTATTCGATGTCCTCGGTGGTGAATGCGTGGCTCGCTGCGGGGCTTTGGGCAGGCATCGCGACACTCCCTTATACGGCACACTCGGCGCCCCGTTCGGGGCATCCGGCGGCACAGTTTGATTGAGTGTGAGCATAGGCCGGCGGCCCCTGCTTGGCCAGCCGGCGGCAGGATCAGAACAGCTTGTCCTTCTCGCCATACTGGACCACGACTTCATTCGGCTCGGCGCGGCCGAGTTTCTCCCGCGCGCGTTCGTCGAGTGTGTCGGGGTCGATATGACGATTGCGAAGCCCGCCGACGCGGTGTTCCAGGGCGACCAGGTCTCGTTTGGCCTGCGCGTTGTCATTTTGCGCCTGGGCCAACTGATCTTGCAACTGGGCGCTGACCACCAGTCCGTGGTTGCCCTGGGCGGCGCTGAAGCCGAAATAGATGGCGATCGCGCTGAAAAACACGGGCAGGATGATCCCTCTGACCCGCCGTTTCACGCCTTGCCAAAACGCCATGAACCACATCCTTCGCCCGAGTCGCGGACACTAAACCATGTCATCCGCGATTTGGAAGAGTCTGCCGCGATTTGGGCGTAAATCCGCCATGATGTGGGGCGACTAAGCACACACCGGCGCATCGTTGGCCGCCGGATGGAGGTCTTCATGAATACACGCAGTTTCCTATGCGCCGCGCTGGGGTCCGTATTCATCCTCGGTGCCGCAGCGCCCACCCCCGCATTGGCCGATTGGGACGGCTGGCGCCGCCATGAATGGCGGGAGCGTGAATGGCGCGAACATGAATGGCGCCGGCACGAATGGCGTGAACAGCATGGCTGGCGCCCCACCTATTATGCCCCGCCCCCGGCCTATTATGTGCCAGCCCCTGCCTATTACGCGCCCCCCGTGGTGACGTTCGGCTTCGGGATCCGCTGATCGCCCCGCTGGAGCGGCCTGCTGGCGCCTCTCCTCATCCGGGCAGGCGCGCCAGCAGGCGGACCAGTAGCCGCGTCCGATCGGAGAACAGCCGGGGCGTGAACCAGGTTCCCAGGGCCCGTTTGCCGGCTTCCGCGCGGGTCGGATAAGGGATGATCAGCCCGGCGAGCGCCGATAGTTTCGTGCCCGCCGCGATGGCCAGGGTCCATTGCCCAATCATCTCGCCGGCCCCTGGTGCGACGATGCCCGCCCCGACGACGCGGTTGGCATGCACGACCAGCTTGACCAGGCCGGTGGTGTCGGCGTCCGCCACGGCGCGGTCGTTGTCAGCCATCGGCCAGCGCAACGCCGACACCGTCAGCCCGGCCTGCCGCGCCGCTGCTTCGGTCAGGCCAACCTGGGCCAGCGCGGGGTTGGTGTACGTCACCCTGGGCACGGCGCGGTCGTCGATGCGCGCCGGCAGTCGGAACAAAGCCCGCCGGATCACGATGCCGGCATGGTACCCCGCCACATGGGTAAACGCCCTTGGTCCGACCCCATGGGGGTCGGCGACGTCGCCGGCCGCGAAGACCCGCTTGTTGCTGATGCTGCGCAGGCCCGCATCCGTCAGGATCCCCTGCCGGCTGACGGCCACCTGACCGATCGGGAGGTCCAGGGCCTCCAGCGATGGCTTGCGTCCGGTCGCGATCAGGAGATGGCTGCCGCTGACCCGGCGCCCATCGGCCAGCCGCAGCACCGGACCATCCTTTAACGGACCGTTCTCCACCCCGGCCACCGCGATGTTTTCATGGATCACGACGCCGCGTGCTCGCAGCGCCGCCCGCAAGGGGGCGACCAGTTCAGGGTCGTCCCGGTTGGCGATCGTCGTCGCCTCGATGATCGTCACCTGGGACCCCAATCCGGCGAAGGCGTCCGCCATCTCCAGGCCGATCGGCCCGCCGCCGAGTATCAGGAGATGCGCTGGCCGGACGCTGAGCGCGAAAATGGATGCGTTCGTGAGATAGGGCACCTCCGCCAGGCCGGGGATGGCGGGCACGAAGGCTTTCGAACCGGTGGCAATCACGATCCGCCTTGCGGTCAGGCGTTGGCCGTTCACCGTGATCGCGTCGGGTGCGGCAAAGCGCGCCTCACCCAGGATCACGGTCGCGCCGAGGTCGCGAAAGCGTTCGATCGAATCGTTTGGCGCGATGGTTGTGATGGCGTTCCGCACATGCACCCGGACGCCATCCCAATCGACCGTCGGCTCGACCGCGCCGAGGCCGAAACGCCCGGCGGTGCGCATCGCGTCAGCGGCATGGGCGGCGGCGAGCAGCGCCTTGCTCGGCACGCAACCGGTGTTGAGGCAGTCCCCTCCCATCTGGTCGCGTTCAATCAGCGCGACGCGGACCCCGAGCTGCGCGGCGGCGGCGGTGATGGACAGGCCCGCGGATCCGGCGCCGATGACGATCAGGTCGAAGTCAGGCATGCCGCCGCCGCTTCCAGGCGATCGACCCCAGGCTCAATAAAGCCAGCCCTCCCAATGGTAAAAGGATTGGTGCCGACAACAACAAGGATACATCCGGGCGCCCGCCCGCCGCCAGCACATCCCCGATCCCAGCGCCGACAGAGGCAATGACGAATGTCGGCGGCGCAATCCCCAGGGCGGTCGCCAACGCGAAAGCGGTCAGCCGGATACCGCTCAACGGTGCCGCGAGATTGACCAGCCAGAACGGGAAGATGGGCAACAACCGGATCGTGAGCAAATAAGAGAAACCGTCCCGCGCCAGCGCGTCCCGCAGCGTCGCCATCAGCGGCCCGCCCCGCCGCGCGATCACGCCACCGAACGCGGAGCGGGTGATGACAAACAACACAACGGCGCCGGAGGTGGCGCCGGTGACGGCCAGCACCGCGCCCAGCACGGAACCAAACAGCAAACCGCCAACGATGGTCAGGAACGCCGCCTGCGGCAGCGACAGCACCGTGGACGCGATGTAGATCAGGACGAACAGAACGGGTGCGATGATCGGGTGATCCGCCACCCAACCGGCCAGCCGCGCCTGTTCCAGCCCGAGACGGGCCCAGCTGAAAGTGCCCGCGACTCCGCTCATCCAGAGCACGACGGCCGTGACAATGAGCAGTATCAGCGGGAGGGCGCGTTTGACGTCATGCATGGCTGATGGTTTGCCACCACATTGACGGTGAGTCGCGCATATTCCGATGACGGCGGGGCCTGCCTGCCGCCGCAAACCGATTGACGGCCACCGCCGCCCCGCCTATAAGCCGCCCCCTGCGACGGGCCAGCCCATTGGATGGCCCGCTCTCGCGTCCGCGCGGGTTGTAAAAGAGTTCGGAGAATTGTCGTGAAGCGCACTTACCAACCGTCGAAGCTGGTCCGCAAGCACCGGCACGGGTTCCGCGCCCGGATGGCCACTGTCGGCGGCCGCAAGGTGCTGGCCAACCGCCGGGCCAAAGGCCGCAAGCGCCTCTCCGCCTGATCGAACCCCGCGGCAATAGGGGAGTGCCATGACCGGCGATCCCATTCTGGCCGCGCCGCTTCCGGATCTGTCTGCGCACGCGAAACCCGGGCGCCTGAAACAGCGCGCGGAATTTCTGCGGGCAGCCGCGAAAGGCCGCAAGGCTCCGACGCACGGGGTCGTGCTGCAGGCCTTGCCACGCGGTGATGCGTTGCCCGCGCGGCTGGGTTTCACGGTCACCAAAAAAGTCGGCAATGCCGTGATCCGCAACCGCACCCGCCGCCGCCTAAAAGAGGCCGCCCGGTTGGAACTGGCGGAGCGCCCGGTCATCGGCTTCGATCTGGTCCTGATCGGCCGGGATCATACCCGCGGCCGGCCGTTCCTGATCCTGCGTGACGATATTCGCCGCGCACTGGGCAAGGTCGGCGCGCTATGACGCCCGTCGCCGCCGTCGCGGTCGGTGTCGTGCGCACCTATCAATGGACACTCCGCCCCGTCATCGGCGCCAATTGCCGCTTTTGGCCGAGTTGCAGCGAATACGCGATTGAGGCCTTCCGTGGTCACGGCGCGCTGCGCGGTGGCGTTCTGACGGCGAAGCGCATTCTGCGCTGCAATCCCTGGCATGAGGGCGGCATCGATCCCGTCCCAGACCCTGACCGCCGGAAGGCACGTTAATGGACCAGAAGAGACTCTTCCTCGCGATCGCGATCTCACTCGGCATTCTGCTGGGTTATCAGAGCTTCATCGCGCCGCACCTGCCCAAACCGCCCGTCGCGGTGGTGCATGAGGCGGAACCGGCGAAGCCGGCCGGCACCCCGGGCGCGGTGGCCCAATCGACGCCGGCGGTTCCCAAAGTCGTGCCGCGGGTGGCGATCGACGGACCCAAAGTGCGCGGTTCGATCAGTCTGCTCGGCGGGCGGCTCGATGACCTCGTTCTGACCGACTATCGCGAAACCCTGGCCCCCGACTCGCCCTTCGTGCGCCTGCTGGAACCGCGGTCCGACGACCATCCCTATTATGTCCAATACGGCTGGACCCCCGCGACCGGGGAAACGGTCAAAGTGCCCGACAACGACACCGTCTGGTCCGCCCCCGCTGGCGCCACGCTGACCGATAAAACCCCCGTCACGCTGTCCTGGGACAATGGCGAGGGCCTGACCTTCCGACTCGAAATGGCCGTCGACGCCGAGTATTTGTTCACCGTCAGGCAGACTGTTCACAACGCGTCCGGCAAGCCGGTGAAGCTATTCCCGTGGTCGCGCATTCGCCGCGATTACACACCCACCGTGGCCGGTTATTATGTGCTTTTCGAGGGCCTGTACGGCGTCGCCGACGGCACCCTCAAAGAGATGAAATACGAAGACGCCAAATCGGGCGGCGAGAAAAAGAAGGGCATCGCCTTCGAATGGACCGGCGCCGGCGGCTGGGTCGGTATCACCGACAAATACTGGCTGGCCGCCCTGATCCCAGACCAGGCGGTGCCGCAGACCGTCAATTTCCGCCATATCGATGACCATGGCGATCGCTATCAGGTGGATTACCTGGCGCAGGACGCGCAGACCATCGCGCCGGGCGGCGACGCCGCTCTTGGCTCGCATGTCTTCGCCGGCGCCAAGCTGGTGCATGTGCTGGATCGCTACCAGGACGCGCTGAACCTGCCACATTTCGACAAGGCGGTGGATTTCGGCTGGTTCTACTTCCTGACCAAGCCCATCTTCTTCGCCATTGATTATCTGAACGGCCTCATCGGCAATTTCGGCCTCGCGATCCTGGCCTTCACCGTCTTCGCCAAGGCGTTGTTCTTCCCGCTGGCCAACTACTCCTACCGCTCCATGAGCAAGATGAAGCTGCTGGGGCCCAAGGTCACGGCCCTGCGGGAACGCCTGAAAGACGATCCCCAGCGTATGCAGCAGGAGATGATGGCGCTCTACAAGCAGGAGAAGGTGAACCCCGCCTCTGGCTGCTTGCCGATGCTGGTCCAGATCCCGGTGTTCTTCTCGCTCTATAAGGTGATCTTCGTGACCATCGAGATGCGGCAAGCGCCGTTCTTCGGCTGGATCCACGATCTGTCGGTGGTGGATCCCACCAACATGTTCAACCTGTTCGGGCTGATCCCCTTCGACCCAACCACGCTCCCCGGCCTGGGCGCCTATCTGCACATTGGCGTCTGGCCGCTGGTCATGGGCATCACCATGTTCCTGCAACAGAAGCTGAACCCGCCGCCGCCCGACCCCGTGCAGGCGCGCCTGTTTCAGTTCATGCCCATCCTCTTCACCTTTATGATGTGCAACTTCCCCGCCGGCCTGGTGATCTACTGGAGCTGGAACAACGCATTGTCGATCGGACAACAATGGCTGATCATGAGCCGGACCAAGCTGGACAAGCCGAACCTGGCACGCACCTGACGCCCGAAGAGCAGGCTGCCGCGATTGAGCGTGGCCGTCTGCTCTTCGCCGCCGAGTGCCAGTTCTACTACGCCGCCCAGCGCCTGGACCAACTCCCCCCGATGGATCGCCCCGAGATCGCCTTCGCAGGCCGATCAAACGTGGGCAAATCGTCGCTGCTGAATAAACTGACGGGGCGCAACCATCTCGCGCGGACCTCGTCCGAGCCTGGGCGTACGCGCCAGCTCAACTTCTTTAACCTCGGAGATCGTCTGAGCCTGGTGGATATGCCGGGCTATGGCTATGCCAAGGCCTCCAAGGAGATCAAGGGCGACTGGCAGGACCTGATGTTCGACTACCTGCGCGGGCGCCCGACGCTGCGACGGGTGGTTCTGCTGCTCGACTCGCGGATTGAGGTGAAGGACCTCGACCTCAAGGTCATGGGCCTGCTCGACCGCGCCGCGGTGACCTATTTCGTGGTCCTGACCAAGGCTGATGGGGTGAAAGCCGGCGCGCTGGTGCGTAAGCAGGCTGAGGTGCAGGCCCTGATCCGCAAACATCCCGCCGCATTCCCGGAACTGCTGACCACGAGCAGTGAAAC
Organism: uncultured Acetobacteraceae bacterium; assembly: GCA_903918315.1. Taxonomy (GTDB): domain Bacteria; phylum Pseudomonadota; class Alphaproteobacteria; order Acetobacterales; family Acetobacteraceae; genus Rhodopila. The sequence continues at coordinate 12,092 of CAIXEA010000181.1, forward strand.
CGGGTTCGGCATGCCCGAACTGCGGGCGCTGCTGGCGGGGCAGGCGGACACTCTCTAGAATTTGGCCCATCGGACGGTGATCAAGCCACGACGATCACCGGCCCCTTGACGTCCCCCCGCCGGAGTGGACCATGCGTCCCATAACGGGAGGACGCCAATGCCAGCACGCTCCGGCAAAGACTACCTGGACCGCCTGCGGGCCCAGGATACCGAGGTCTGGTTGCGCGGGGAGCGCGTCAGGGACGTCACCAGCCATCCTGGGCTGAGCGGCGGCGCCCGCGCCATCGCCTCCCTCTACGATCAGCAGATGGACCCGGCGCTGCACGACTCCATGACCTATGTCTCACCGGCAACCGGCGATCGGCTGGGCCTGTCGTTCATCATTCCCCGCACGCAGCAGGATCTGGAAAATCGCCGGGTGATGATGCTGAACTGGGCACGCACGACCTGCGGCATGATGGGTCGTTCCCCGGATTTCATGAATGTGACTTATGCCGCCTGGGCGGGGGCGGCGGATTATTTCGGCCAGGGCAGACCCGACTATGCCGAGAATATGCGCCGCTATTACGCGTATATCAGTGAGAACGATCTCGTCCTCACGCACGCGCTGATCAACCTGCAACGCAGCCGCACCGTCGATGGTGCCTTCAACCTGCAGGAGGGGACGGCCTTGCAGGTGGTGAAGGAAACCTCCGCCGGTCTGGTCGTGCGCGGCGCGCGGGTGCTGGCCACGCTGGGCCCGCTGTCCGATGAGATCGCGGTCTATTCCCCCCGCCTCGGCCAGCACACCGAGGCCCACAGCCCCTTCGCGCTGAGCTTCGCCATCCCCTCCGCCACGCCGGGGCTGCGTTTCCTGTGCCGCGACTCCTTCGATTATGGCAAGTCGCATTTCGACCATCCGCTGGGCTCGCGGTTTGAGGAAATGGACAGCATCGTCTTCTTCGACGACGTGGTCGTGCCCTGGGATCGGGTGTTCATCTACGGCAGCGTCGATCTGCTGAATAACACCGCCTACAAAACCTTTTCCTCGGCGCATACCTCGCATCAGGGCGCGGCCAAGAACCTCGCCAAATGCGAGTTGGTGCTGGGCGTGGCCCTGCTGATGACCGAGACGCTGGGCAATGCCCATCTGCCGCATTCGCAGGAGCGCATCGGCGAGCTGATGATGTACACTGAGCTTATGCGCGCATGCATCCGCGCGTCCGAGGCCGATGCCAGGCTGAACGAATATGGCGTGATGTGCCCGGCGCCCCTGCCGGCGGAAACCACCCGCAACCTGTTCATGACCGCCTATCCGCGGATGGCGGAGATCCTGCAATTGCTGGGCTCGTCCAGCCTGATGATCCTGCCGACGGAGGCGGATATGGACGCCCCCCTGGCTGGCCATATTTCTCAGTATCTGGCGACCGATAGCAGCGATGCGCGGTCGCGGATCAAGCTGTTCCATCTGGCCTGGGATATCGCCTGCAGCTCCTTCGGGCAGCGGCAGGTGCTGTATGAGCGTTTCTTCGCCAGCGACCCGTTGACCCGCGCCCGGGCTTTGGCCGCCATCTTCCCGAAGCAGGAAATCACCGACCGCGTGCTGGCCTTCCTCAACCAGGAGGACGGGCCGTCATGACTCATCGGACGATGTATCTCGGCCATGTGAACCTCTATGTCCGCGATGCCGACAAGGCGCGTGACTGGTACGAAAAGGTGCTGGGCCTGCACACCTATCATCACCGCCCCGGCGTCGCGGCCTTCATGTCGGCCGACCTGGACCAGTCGCATGAGGTCGCCCTGATGCAACTCGGCCCTGAAGCGCCCTTGCAGCCTCGGGGCCAGGTCGGCCTGAACCATCTTGCCTGGATGGTCGATAGTCTCGCGGCGCTGGCGGTGTCGTATCAACGCCTCAAGGACCATGGGGTGAAGATCGAGGCGATCGCCGATCATGGCATTTCCCTGGGGATTTATTTCCGGGACCCTGATGGCAACGGGCTGGAAGTGTCATACGAATTGCCGCGCGATCAATGGCCCAGCCAGGACCAGGTGTTCGGTGTGCCCGCGGAGAGCCGTGGCCGCTTCCCGGGTCCCTGGGACGCCGATCCGGCACGGAAATAAGGAGCGATGGGATGAACCAGACGACGAAGTTGCGGGCCCTGCTGCGCCAGCCCGGCATGGTCACCGCCCCCGGCGCCTATGACGGGCTGACGGCGATGCTGGTGGCTCAGGCTGGCTTTCCGGCGGTCTATATGACCGGCGCGGGCACCTCGGTGGCGCAGGGCTACCCGGATTTCGGGTTGCTCACTGGCTCCGAAATGGTGGCCAACGGCGCCCGCATGGCGCGCGCGGTCGATGTGCCGGTGATCTGCGACGCCGATACCGGCTATGGCAATGAGCTGAACGTCATCCGCACCGTGCAGGATTACGAACGCGCAGGCGTGGCGGGCATCCATATCGAAGACCAGGTTTCACCCAAGCGCTGCGGCCATCTCGACGACAAGGAAATCGTCCCGTTGGAGGACTGGATCGCCAAGATCCGCGCCGCCGCCGCCGCCCGGCGTGACCCCGATTTTCTGCTGATCGCGCGCACCGACTCCCGCGCGGTGATGGGGTTCGAGGAATCGATCCGCCGCGCCAATGCCGCGTTGGATGCCGGTGCGGATATGGCCTTTGTCGAGGCCCCGCAGACCATGGACGAGCTGACCGCGGTGCCGAAGCTGGTGAAGGGCCCGTGTTTGCTGAACGTGGTCTGGGGCGGGAAAACCCCGGATATCGACATGCGCGCGGCGGAGGCGCTTGGTTTCAAACTGGCCATCGTCCCGGCGCTGCTGCTGATGGCGTCCATAACGGCCTGCGATCAGGCTTTGGCGCGGTTCAAGGCGACCCAGCGCTATCCGGAACAGGGCGCTCTGACGGTGCGCGACGCCTTCAATCGCGTCGGTGCGGCGGAATGGGGCGTGTTCCGCACGCAGTTCCGGGATGACGATGTGAAGAAAGCGGCGGAGTGAGCCGGCAATGATGTTTATTGTGCGCACCGAATCCGCAACGCTGGATGCCCCCGGCTGCGCCGTCAAAATGGTCCGCCGCACACCGGCGATCGTCCCCGGCGGTGCGGGGATGACGGATCATTTCTGTGAGGGGGAACCGGATGCCGCGCGCGCGGCCGGGCTGGCGGTCGTGGCGGTGCATGATGGCTGGTACGCCGACGATACCGGGGGCGGTGTGGCTGTCTTCGGGCAGGGCAAATTCTGGGAGGTTCGTCATACCCCGTTTTCCATCCGGGAATCCGATGACGGGGTGGCCGAGGCGGCTGCGGCCAGCGCGGATTTGGTCAATGTCCGTGGGGCTATTTTCGGGGTTTGATGGGCGGGATAGGCCCGCGAACCTTGCCGGTCATCCCGCCGGGTCGTAGCCTCCACCCATCGTGAAAAAGGGTGGAAACCATGCCGATTATCGATGCCCAGGTGCATGCCTATGAGCGCAACCATCCAGGCCGTCCCTGGGCGGCTGTCCTGCATGGCCCGGCCGAGGTCACCGGTGAGGACATGGTCGCCGCGATGGACGCCGTTGGCGTGGACGGCGCGATCCTGGTCTCCGCCTTCACCATGTACCAATACGATGCCAGCTACGCCTTGAGCGTACGCAATCAGTTCCCCGGCCGCTTCGGTGTCGTCAAGCCGGTTAATCCCAACGACCCCGCGGTTGGTGAAACCATCGCCGACTGGAAGGCCACCCCGGGCACCGTCGGCATTCGGATCATGCTCAATCGTGGCGCGTCGGAAGATCCGGCGGATCCGGGGCTGACTCTGGTGTTGAAAGAAGCTGCCCGCCATGGCCTGCCGGTCAATTTGCTCTGCTGGGGGCGGCTCGGCCAGGCCGCGCAGATGGCGGCGCGCAATCCCAATACCCGCATTGTGATTGACCATATCGGCCTGCAACAACCTTTCGAGCCGCCGGCACCGCCCAACCCTTTCGGTGATCTTCCGGCGGTGCTGGCCCTGGCCGCGCAGCCGAACATCGTGATCAAGATCTCCGGCGCCTGCACCCTGTCGCATGAGCCGTATCTCTATAACGACATCTGGGACCCGCTCTGCCGCATCTTTGATGCGTTCGGCTTTGACCGTTGCCTCTGGGGCACCGACTGGACCCGGGCGGTTGAGCTGCTGACCTACGCCCAGGGCGTGGAGCCTTTCCGTCTGACCGATCGCATCTCCGCCAGCGACCGGGCGATGCTGATGGGGGGGAGTCACCAGCGTGTGTATAACTGGGCGCCGACGAAGGGCTGAGCAAAGCGGGATGACCGAAGGTGGCATCACCGAAGGTCTGAATCCCGCGATCATGCGCCATCGCGGGATGACCGGAGGTGGCATCATCGGAGGTCGTAATCCTGCGATCGCGCTCTAAAACCATGGCCGGTTCGCCTGGGCGGCAGTGGGATCGCAACCTGCTGGCGGGAGTGTTTTTCATCTGCCTCTCCGGCGTGACCTCGCCGCTGATGAACGGGTTCGCGAAGCTGCTGGGGGCGCATTACAGCTCCTTGCAGGTCTCCTGGGCGCGGGCCTTCGGGCATGTGCTGTTCATGCTGATCGTGTTCCTGCCGCGGTTCGGGATGAAGATGCTACGGACCAGGCGGTTCGGGATGCATCTCGCCCGTTCCGCCAGCCTGTTCATCTCGAACCTTGTCTATTTCCTCGCCATCACCTTCATCCCCATCGGCAAAGCCGCCTCCATCAACATGATCGGCCCCCTGCTGGTCGCGGCCTTGGCCTGGCCGATGCTGGGGGAGCGGACCAATCCCCGCCGGGTGGCGGCGGTATGCGTGGGATTTCTGGGCGTGCTGATCATCATCCGCCCGGGGACCGAGGTGTTCCATTGGGCGGCGCTGCTGGTGATTTTCAGCGCCCTGATGAACGGGTTCTACCAGATCTTCACACGGCGGATTTCGGACACGGAAAGCGCCCCGACCCAGGCCATTTACAGCTCCGTCGTTGGGGCCTTCGGGATGCTGCTGGTGCTGCCCTTTGTCTGGAAGACGCCGGAGAACTGGGCCGATCTGGCGTTTTTTTGTAGCATGGGGGTGCTGGGGGCGATCAGCCATTATTTCGTGGCGCTGGCGCTGGGATTCGCCCCGGCCAATATCGTGACGCCGTTTCAGTACACGCAGATGCTGGGCTCGGTCCTGGTGGGCTACCTGATTTTCGGCGACTTCCCGGATGCGCTGACCTGGGCCGGTGCCGGGGTCGTGGTGGCCTCGGGGTTGTATATGGGCTGGACCCAGACCCGGCGTGCGTAGATTCCGGCGATTCCTGCCGGGCCCCGATGCTGGATAAACAGACTGCGCGTCCTTTGCATTCCGCCGGACAGAACCTGGTCATTCAGAAAAATCCATGCCCCAACCCGTCCAGCTGATGTCTGTCGTGACCTCCGTCCCGCCTTTTTGCTTTGAGCAGCGGGACGTCGCCGCCGCGGCGCATCGCGGCTTCTCAGCGCGGTATCCCGATTTCGAGCGGCTGGCCCGGGTGTTTGAAACATCCGGCATCCGGCGCCGCTATGCCGTCCGCCCGATCGACTGGTATTTTGAGCCGCTGGGCTGGCCGGAACGCAGCGCGGCCTATCTCGACGGGGCCGTCGCGCTGTTCGCCGATGCGGCGGCGCGGGCGCTCGATGCCGCCGGCATTCAGGCCCGGGACGTGGATACGATCGTCACGGTCTCCTCGACCGGCATCGCCACGCCCAGCATCGATGCGCGCGCCACCAGCCGCATGGGGTTCAATACCGCGGTCGAGCGGGTGCCGGTGTTCGGACTGGGTTGCGCCGGTGGCGTCAGCGGCCTCTCGCTGGCGGCCCGCATGGCGGAGTCCCGCCCCGGCAGCGTCGTGCTGATGGTCGCGGTCGAAACCTGCAGCCTGGCCTTCCGGCTGGACGAGCTGACCCCGGCGAATATCGTGGCCACGGCGCTGTTCGGTGACGGCGCGGCCGCCTGCGTGCTGCGCACCGGGGAGGACGGCCTCGCCGCGGTGGAAATGAGCGGCCAGCACACCTGGCCCGACACGCTCGACATCATGGGTTGGTCGGTGGATCGGCAGGGGTTCGGGGTGATTTTCGACCGCGCCATTCCGCCCTTCGCCGAGGCCCAGATGGCGCCCGCCATCGCCGGCATTCTGGCGCGGTTCGGACTGGAATTGGCCGATTTTGATCGCCTGGCCTTCCACCCCGGCGGCAAAAAGGTGGTCACTGCTTTGGAACGGGCTTTCGCTTTGCAGCAGGGCACGCTCGACCACGAGCGGACCATCCTGGCCGAATACGGCAATATGTCGGCGCCGACGGCCCTGTTCGTGCTGGAACGCCTCATCGACGACGGCCTGCCGGCACGAACCTTGCTGACGGCCATGGGACCTGGTTTCGTGACCAGCTGTATTTCCCTCACGAGGGCCGCGTGATCCCAGCTGTTGTCCTGCTGACCTGCGTCACGGCCGAACGGCTGGGGGAGCTCTGGCTCGCCCGGCGCAACACCGCCGCGCTGATTGCCCGCGGCGCGTTCGAGGTCGCACCGCGGCACTATCCCCTGATCGTCCTGTTGCATGCTGCGTGGCTGGCGAGTCTCTGGGCGTTCGGCTGGGACAGGCCGCTCGATCCGCTCTGGCTGCTGGTGTTTCTGGCGCTGCAGGGTGGCCGGTTCTGGGTTCTGGCGACGCTGGGCCGCCGCTGGACGACGCGGATTATCGTCCTGCCCAATGCGCCGCTGATCGCCGCGGGACCGTACCGCTACGTCTCACATCCCAACTACCTCGTGGTTATCGGCGAAATCGCGGCCCTGCCGCTGTGCCTGGGCCTGCCGGGCCTGGCGCTGCTGTTCTCGGCTGCCAATCTCGCGGTTCTGGCCATTCGCGTGCGGGCGGAGAGTGCCGCGCTGCAGGGGCCTCGCGGTGTCGCCTATCGCTAACGCGGAAGGTCGCGCGCCGGTAACGGCCGCGACCTGGTTCGGCTTCGGGGCGATGTGCATCGGCATGTTCATGGCCATACTCGACGTGCAGATCGTCGCGACCTCCCTGCCGGACATCCAGGGCGCGCTGGGCATCGCGCCGGACCAGATGAGCTGGGTGCAAACCGCCTACCTGATCGCCGAGGTCGTCGCGATTCCCCTGACCGGCTTTCTGACCCGGCTGTTGAGCATGCGCTGGCTGTTCGTGGGCGCGGTGGCCTGTTTCACCCTCGCCTCCCTGGGCTGCGCCACCAGCGGCGATTTTGGCACGCTGATCGCCTGGCGCATTGTGCAGGGCTTCTCCGGCGGGACGTTGATTCCAGCGGTGTTCTCGGCCGTGTTCCTGCTGTTTCCGGTGCGCCGCCAGGGGATCGCCACCATGCTGGCCGGGGTGCTGGCGGTCCTGGCGCCAACGGTCGGGCCGGTCGCCGGCGGCTGGATCACCGGCACCTATTCCTGGCACTGGCTGTTTCTGATCAACGTCGCGCCCGGCATCGCCGCGGCGATCCTGGCCGCCGCCCTGCTGCCGCGATCCCCGCCCCGTCTGACGGAGGCAAGGACGCTGGACGCCCCGTCGCTGGCGATGCTCGCGCTGGCTTTGGCGGCGCTGGAGATTGCCTTGAAGGAGGCGCCGCAGCGCGGCTGGGCCTCGGGCCTGGTGATCGGGCTTCTGCTTCTCAGCCTGGCCAGCGGCGCGGGCTTCGCCGCCAGAACGCTGCGATCCGGCCATCCGATCGTCGACCTCCGGGCTTTTTCCGACCGGAATTTCACTATCGGCTGCGTTCTGAGTTTCGTGCTGGGGATCGGCCTGTTCGGATCGGTCTACCTCATGCCCGTCTTCCTCGCCTTCGTCCGCTCCCACGACCCCTGGGAGATCGGCGTGATCATGCTGGTCACCGGGGTGGCGCAGCTGCTGGCGGCGCCCGTTGCCGTGACGCTGGAACAAAGGGTCGATGCCAGGCTGCTGACCTTTGCCGGGTTTGGGCTGTTCGCGGCGGGCCTGGGCCTGAGCGCCTGGCAGAGCCCTCAGACTGACTACGATGGCATGTTTTGGCCGCAGGTCCTGCGCGGCCTGGCGATCATGTTCTGCCTGTTGCCCCCGACCCGGCTGGCTTTGGGCAATCTGGCGCCGGCCCGCGTCCCGGATGCCAGCGGCCTGTTCAACCTGATGCGCAATCTCGGCGGCGCCATCGGCCTGGCCCTGATCGACACGGTGATTTACAGCCGCACGACCCTGCATGGCCTGGCGATCGTGGAGCGGTTGAAGGCCGGCGACGCCGAGGCCGCCGCGTTTATCGGCCTGTCCGCCAGGGCCTTCGCCGAACGTCCCGCCGGCCCGCCTGACGCGGCGGCGATGGCGCTGCTCAAGCCGCTGATCGAAAAAGCCGCTTTGACACAGGCGATCAATGAGGCCTGGGCGATGATCGCCGTTCTGACGGTCGTGGCCATGGTGATTGTGCTCTTCGCCAGGAAAACGGCCGCGGACGGCGCCCTGGCGGCGGGGGGAGGTCGCTTGTCTCGAGTCTGTCGCTCAGACCAATTTGTCCCGCCTGAGCGAAGCGATGAAGCTGTTCCGCGCCTGGGCCAACGGCAAAGACCTGACGCCGAGCGAGACGCAGTACGTCGCCCGAACGGGGCAGCGTCAGACCTTGCAATTCAGCAAAAGCGGCGACCAAACGATCGAGCGCTTGTATCGCACCCATTGGGTCTCGCCGGCGCTGTCGGAGAAAAAACGCGAGAAGCTGGCGGAGAAAGCCAGCCGACCGCCGGACCTCGTGGTGATTCAGCCGTTGAACCAGGACTGGACCTGCCATCGCTGCGCCGGCACCGGCGGGTTTCTGGTGATGGAGAATGAGGGCCCCGCGTGCCTGCGCTGCGTGGGGCTGGATGACCTGGTCGGTTTGCCGGCGGGGGACGCGCTGTTATCGCGCCGGGCCAAGGCCCGCAGTGCCCGAAGCGCGGTGGTCGTGCGTTTCAGCCGCAGCCGCAAGCAGTATGAACGGCAAGGCCTGCTGGTTGAACCGGACGTGCTGGCGGCGGTCGAAAGCGAACTGGAGACGGAGCGGCGGGAGAAAGCTGCGAAGAAGACCAGATAGCCGCCCCTTGCCACAAACCCGCCCCGGGATGACGATCCCGGAAACGGTACGGCAGGAGGGTAACCCCATGAAATACGATCTGGTCCTGACGGGCGGGGAGGTCCTCGACCCCAGCGCCGGCTACAGCGGTATCATGGATATCGGCATCAACGCCGGCAAAATCGCCGCCGTCGCCCCGGCCATTCCGGCCGAGCAGGCGCGGCGCTCCATCAGCGCCAAGGGGTTCCTGGTGACCCCCGGCCTCGTCGATATGCACGCGCATGTCTTTGTGAACGGCCATGATATGGGCGATCGCACCGATCATTTCTGCAGCTGCAGCGGCGTGACCACGATGTGCGACGCGGGCAGCGCGGGCTCGTCCAACTTCGCCGGGCTGCGGCAGGTGCTGGACAACGATGTGCGCACGCGGGTGCGGGCCTTCGTGAACCTGTCGGCCATCGGGATCACCGGCACCTCCCGCGGCGGGGAGTTGCAGCATTTTCCCTATGCCGACCCCGAGGGCTGCGCGCGGACCATCAGCGAAAACCCGGATCTGGCGATTGGCGTGAAACTGCGCTTCGGACCGGGGCTGGTGTGGGAGTATTCGGCCGAACCGGTCAAGCTCGCGCGCCGCACCGCCGACATGGCGGGCGGGGTGCCGATGATGATGCACATCACGGATTCGCCGGTGCCGCTGCCTGATCTGATCGAACACATGAAGCCCGGCGACATCGTCACCCACTGCTACCACGGCCGCGCCCACGGGATCATGGGGCAGGAGAAGCAGTTCCTGCTGCCGCAGGTGATCGAGGCGCAGAAAGCCGGCATCATCTTCGATTGCGCGCATGGGCGGAACCACTTCAACTTCCGCATGATCGAGCGGGCGCTGGATCAGGGCTTCCTGCCCGACACGATCTCCACCGATCTGACCATGATGAGCGCCACCAAGGGCCCGGTCTGGGACCTGCCGACGACGATGTCGAAGCTGCTGCATTTCGGCCTGCCGCTGGCCGAGATTATCCGCCGCTCCACCGCCGCCCCGGCGAAAATCATGGGCTATGAGGGTACGGTCGGCACTCTGAAGCCGGGGGCGAACGCGGATATCTCGGTCTTCGAGCTGCGCGATGGCGCGTTCGAACTGCGCGATAGCGACGGCGACACCATCACCGCCAAACGCCGCCTGATCCCGCAAATGACCCTGAAGGACGGCCGCGTCTGGTACCAGCGCCCAGCTGAATAAGAGAGGAACCAATCATGTCCGACCTCGTCATCCGCCATGGCACCATCGTCGATGGCACCGGCGCCGCCTCCTACGAAGCCGATATCGCGGTCAAGGACGGCCGCATCACGACCATCGGCCCCAACCTGCCGCGCGGGACCAAGGAAATCGACGCCCGTGGCAAGATCGTCACGCCTGGCTTCGTCGATCCGCATTCCCACTACGACGCCCAGGCGACCTGGAGCAGCCGAATCACCCCGTCGTCATGGAATGGCGTCACGACCACGCTGATGGGCAATTGCGGCGTCGGCTTCGCCCCCTGCCATCCCGACCAGCGCGACATGCTGGTCAAACTGATGGAGGGGGTGGAGGACATCCCCGAAGTCGTGCTGACCGAGGGCTTGCCCTGGAACTGGACCAGCTTCCCCGATTACCTCAACGCGCTCGAAGCCCGTCCCTACGATCTGGATATCGCCACACAGGTTCCGCATGCCGCATTGCGGACCTATGTGATGGGCGCACGCGGCCTGGCCCGCGAACCCGCGACCCAGGCCGATAGCGACGCGATGGCGCGTCTGGCGGCCGAAGGGGTGAGGGCTGGGGCACTGGGCTTCTCGACCTCCCGCTCGATCAACCACAAGACCAAAGCCGGGGAGCTGATCCCGACGCTGCAAGCCGAAGAGGCCGAACTCACCACCATCGGCCAGGCGCTTGGCGCCATTGGTGCGGGCTGGCTGCAGGTGATCTCCGACTTCGATGACGCCGAGCGCGAATTCGCCATGCTGCGCCGGGTGACGGCGGCCTCGGGCCGCGGTATGGCGATCACCATCCTGCAACGGGACTCCAAGCCCGAAGAATGGCGCCGCGTCACTGGCTGGATCGCTGAGGCCAATGCCGAGGGGGTCGGCATGCTCGGCCAGGTGCTGACGCGCGCCACCGGCATTCTGCTGGGCTTCGAGATTTCCCAGAACCCGTTCATTGACCGTCCCAGCTACACCGCCCTGGCCGGCTTGCCGCATGCGGAGCGGATCGCGGCGTTGCGCCAGCCAGAGGTGCGCGCGCGCATTCTGTCGGAAAGTATCGGCGACGAGGTCCTGGCCCGCCGCGTATCCCGCTGGGACCGCATTTTCCCGCTGCATGATCGACCGGATTACGAGCCGGCACCGGAACACAGCATCGCCTTCCGTGCGGCCCGCGAAGGCCGGGACCCCGCGGATCTGGCCTATGACCTGCTGCTGGAGAAGGATGGCAAGGCGATCCTGTATCGCCCGCTGTCGAACTATACCGAGGGTAATCTTGATTCCGTGCATGACATGCTGGCCCATCCCGCGACCATCGTCGGTCTGGGCGATGGCGGCGCGCATGTGGGCATTCTGTGCGATTCCAGCGCGATCACCACGATGCTGACGCATTGGACCCGCGACCGCACCCGGGGCGCGAAATTCGGCCTGCCCTGGGCGATCCGGCGAGTGACCTCGGATTCCGCCGCAGCCATCGGGCTGCATGATCGCGGCGTTCTGAAACCAGGCTTCAAAGCCGACATCAACGTCATCGACTACGATCGGCTGGCGCTCCATGCGCCACAGGTGGTTTATGACCTGCCGAGCGGCGGGCGCCGGGTGATCCAGAAAGCGGCGGGGTACGAGGCGACAATTGTCTCCGGCGTGCCGGTCTACCGGGAAGGGGAGGCGACCGGTGCGCTGCCGGGGCGCCTGATCCGCGGCGCGAAGTCGGCGCCGATCTGACCGCCGCATGGTGGCCGTCACCTTGAGGTTGGCGGCGGGATTTTGACACAGACGATGACAGATCGGGATCGATGCGCCGCGCGGTACCATCGAGTCTGATCCGTGTTCATCTGTGTTAAACGCGGTATCGCGATCAGCGCCCATCCTGGACGGTGGCGCGCCTTATCTCTGTGCTCACGGAATATACCCCATGGCATTTATCGGCCAATCACTCCTCCGCACGGAGGACCAACGCTTTCTCACCGGCACCGGCCGCTATGTTGAGGATATCGACTTCCCGGACCAGCTCTGGGCCCAGGTCGTGCGGTCACCGCATGCGCATGCGCAGATCACGGGTCTCGACGCCGAAGCCGCCCGCGCCATCCCGGGGGTTCTGGCCGTCTATACGTATGACGATATCGCCCATCTCGGGTTGATGGGTTGCCCGACGCAGGTCGCCTCGGTCGAGCCGATGCGCATCCCGCCCCGGCCGGCCTTGGCTCGCGCGCGGGTCCGCCATGTCGGCGATCCCGTGGCCTTCGTCGTCGCCGCAACCCATGCGGCTGCGCGGGATGGGGCCGAAGCGGTGCTGGTCAGTTACGACCCGCTGCCCTGTGTCGTTGACGGACCCACCGCCAGGGCGGCCGATGCCCCGGTGCTATGGGACGATATCCCGGGCAATCTGTCATATCGGTTCCAGAAGGGTGATGCCACCGCCGTGCAAGCCGCATTGGCCTCGGCGGCTCATGTTGTCGAAATGGATCTTATCAACAATCGCCTCGTGATCGCGTCGACCGAGAATCGCGGCGCCATTGCCCGCTTCGGCGACGACGGGTTTGAGCTGATCCTCTCCGCCGCCAGCGTGCATGCCATCCGCGATCAGCTCATGGGCGTGTTCAATGAACCCGCTGAACGTATCCGCGTTATCGCCCCGGATGTCGGCGGCGGGTTTGGGATCAAGAACGCGCTCCATTCGGAGTTGGTGTTGCTGCTGCACGCCGCCCGCGACCTCCGACGACCGGTGAAATGGATCAGCGAGCGGGGTGAGGATTTCATCAGTACCGCGCAAGGCCGGGACAACGTCACCAAGGCGCGCCTGGCGCTGGATGCGCAGGGTCATTTCCTGGCGCTGGATGTGGCGACCACGGCCAATCTGGGGGCCTATTTGTCCTCTGGTGGGCCCGGCAGCTCCACCAACGCCCCGGCCAACGCCATGGGCAGCGGCTATGTCATTCCCGCCATCTTCATGGAGGTGCATGGCGTGTTCACCAACACTTTGCCGATCGACGCCTATCGCGGGGCGGGGAAGCCGGAGGTGAATTATCTGATGGAGCGGCTGGTCGATCGCGCCGCCCGCCAGCTAGGCATGGATCCGGTCGAACTGCGGCGGCGCAATCTGGTTCGATCGTTTCCATACAAAAAGGCCCTCGGCACGACCATCGACGGCGGCCGCTTTGCCGCGAACATGGACGATGCGGTGGCCAAGGCGGATCGCGCCGGATTCCCCGCCCGTCGTGCGGCGAGCGAAGCGCGAGGATTGCGCCGCGGGATGGGCATTGCCTGCTTCCTCGAAACCGCCCGCGGCGCCCCGAATGAGGGTGCGGAACTGCGCTTTCAGGCCGACGGCCGCATTGCTCTGGTCGTCGGCACACAGTCCAATGGTATGGGCCACGAAACCACCTATCCGCAGATCGCCGCCGATTTTCTGGGCATGCCGCCGGAGGCCTTTGTCTATGTTCAGGCTGATACCGGCCTGGTCCGCGCCGGCAATGGCCATGGCGGGGCGCGGTCGATGCATATGGGCGGCGCGGCTTTGGTGAAGACCATCAACACCACGCTGGACAAGGCCCGCCTGATCGCAGCGCGCCTGCTGCAGGCGGAGGCGGTGGACTTCGCCGATGGCCGCTTTTCCGTCGTCGGTGATCCCGCCCGCGGCATCGGCCTGCTGGATGTCGCGCATGCCGCCCGCGACCAGGGCGACAGCCTGGACACCTATGTCTGGAATTTGCTCGACATCATCACCTTCCCCAATGGCTGCCATATCGCGGAGCTCGAGGTTGATCCCGATACCGGCTTCGTGCGGCTGGATCGGTATACCGCGGTCGATGACTACGGCACCCTGATCAACCCCATGCTGACTTTGGGCCAACTGCATGGCGGCGTCGCTCAGGGCATTGGCCAGGCGGTGCTGGAACACGTCGTCTATGACCCGCTTTCGGGCCAGTTGCTGAGCGGCTCGTTGCTGGACTACGCGCTCCCCCGTGCGGATGACATGCCGGATTTCGACGTGACCCTGACCGGGGTGGCGACGGATGCCAACCCGCTGGGCGTCAAGGGTGTGGGCCAGGCCGGCGCCATCGCGGCCCCGCAGGCGTTGGTGCTGGCTGTCATCGATGCGCTGGGCATCGACACGATTGACATGCCGTTGACGCCGGAGCGGGTCTGGCGGGCGATCCGGGGCGGCTGACCCTTCCTTTCCCCGAGGGGGCGCGCCACACTCCGCCCAACACAGCCGGGAGAGCGTTCATGACCAACCCACCCCGCATCGCCGCGGAAGAGTATCTCGACGCCCTCGCCGCGCATGGGATCGAGCATCTGTTCTGCAACCCAGGCACCGACTTCGCCCCGATCGTCGAGGCTTATGCCCGTGCCGCCAAAACCAATGCCATCGTGCCGCGCCCGATGGTCGTGCCGCATGAGAACTGCGCGGTGGGCATGGCGCATGGCTACACCATGGTCTCCGGCCGGGCGCAGGCCGTCATGCTGCATACGAACGTCGGCACGGCCAACGCTATCAACATGCTCATCAACGCCAGCCGCGATCGGGTGCCGATGCTGCTGACGTCTGGCCGCACCCCCTTCACCGAAACCGGGGCGGAGGGCTCGCGCAGCGTGCACATCCACTGGGCGCAGGAGATGTATGACCAGGCCGGCATGCTGCGCGAGATGGTCAAGTGGGATTACGAAATGAAGCGTGGCGATCAGGCCGGCACGGTGGTGGATCGGGCGTTGGAAATCGCCCATGCGTCCCCGCAAGGCCCGTCCTATCTGTCATTGCCGCGGGAGGTGTTGGGGGAGGTCGTGGGGCCCTGCGCCTCAAACCGGGCGCAACGGGCCGGGCCACGGGCGCCGATCCCGGCTTCGGATGATATCGAAATTCTGGCGGGCTGGATCGCGCAGGCGAAGAACCCGCTGATCATCACGGGCATGCTGGGCAAGGATCCGCGTGACAGCATCGCGCTCGAACAGTTGATCGACCGCTGGGCCATTCCCGTCATTCCTTACAATACCCGCTATTTCGCGCTGGGATCGGACCATCCGATGTTCCAGGGTTCCGCCCCCGGCCCGTTGCTGGCCGAGGCCGATTTGGTCATCGTCTTCGAAACGGACGTGCCCTGGCTTCCCAGCAAGGAATCCCCCCCTTCCACCGCCCGAATCGTTCAGATCGGTGAGGACCCGCTGCACGCCCGCCTGCCGATGCGCAGTTTTCCGTCCGACATGACGATCACCGCGACGGCGCTATCGGTCCTCAATGCGCTGAATGAAGAACTGCGGACATATGCGATGGCGCATGTTTCCGCGCGATTGGACCGTTTGACGGCCCGGTCAGAATCCCTGCACGCCGGCTGGCGCGATGAGGTCGAGAAAGCAGGGCAGGCCGAAACTATTTCCTTGCCCTGGCTGAACCATTGCCTGCGGGCGGTCATCGATCGCAACGCCATCGTCATCAGCGAATATTCCTTCCGTCAGGAATATTGCCCCCTGACCCGTCCCGGCAGCCTGTTCGCACTTAGTTCCGCCGGTGGCCTGGGCTGGGGCTTCCCCGCGGCCCTGGGTGCCAAGCTGGCGGCACGCAGCCGGATGGTCGTTTCGGTTCTCGGCGATGGGGCCTATATGTTCTCCAACCCCACCGCCTGCCATTATGTCGCGCAGATGCAGGCGTTGCCGGTTCTGACGGTGATCTACAACAATGCCCTGTACGGCGCGGTGCGCCGGGCGACATTGGAAATGTACGGCAACGGTACGGCAGCGGAAGGTGACGGGCGGCTGATGGCCGATCTGCCGGCGGCGAATTTTGAAAAGATCGTGCTGGCACATGATGGCCATGGGGAGCGGGTGGAGCGGCCGGCGGATTTACCCGCCGCCTTGCAGCGCGCCGTGGCGGCGGTGCGGGCCGGGCAGCAGGCGTTGGTGAATGTGATTTGCCCCCCGTGAGTTGTTGTACATGAACTGGAGTTCGCAATGACAGACATCCGCCGTGCGATCGTTTTCGGCAACCATGACGGTGTCGTGCTTTTGGCCGATGCCTATATCCCGTCCGCCCCCGGATCGTTCCCCGCTTTGGTCGCCGTTCATGGCGGCGGTTGGCAGCAGGGATCGCGGGATATCTACCGCTTTTGGGGGCCATTCCTGGCCGAGCGGGGTTATGTGCTGCTGGCGATTGACTACCGCGTCGCGGCACCGGGGCGCAAATGCTTCCCCGATGCGGTGCATGACGTGCGCGCCGCGGTTCAGTTTCTGCGGTCGCAGGCTGCCGCTTTCAAGGTTGATCCGGCTCGCATCGCCCTGATCGGGGATTCCGCCGGCGCGCATCTCGCGAGCCTGGTGGCACTGGCCGGCGATTCCCCAATTTTTTCCGGCGTATATCGAAACGATACCTATGCCGGTGAGAGTACCAAGGTGAAAGCTGCCATCGGTGTCTATGGCATCTACGATATGGTCCGGCAGTGGAACAGTGATCAGGTCAGCCGTCCACGTAACCAAATCACCGAACAATTCCTCGGTGGCGCACCCATGGATGATCGGCGTGTCTTCTTCGACGCCTCACCCATGAGCTACGTGACCATGGCAAACAACAAGACCGCCTTCCTGCTGGCCTATGGCACGGAGGATGATATCGTTGATCGCGGTCAATCCGACGATTTCCTGCTCGCATTGAAACAAGCAAAGTTCTACGCACGCAATGCCGTTTTTCCGGGTTGGGGGCACTACTGGATGGCCACGGATCCGAAAGACCCCGCCACCGGATCGTTCCTTTTGGCCCCCCGGCTGCTACGCTTTCTGAATGACATGCTGTGACCGAAACAATATACGAAGCTCCACGTCCCGCCCCGCGCGCGGGGGAAGCCGTTGTCACCAGCACCTGCGGCCATAATTGCGGGGGCCGCTGCGTGGTCAACGCGCATGTCGCGGATGGGCGGATCGTGCATATCTCCACCGATCAACGGCGATGGAACCCGGACCATCCGCCGCTTCCGGCCTGCGCCCGCGGCGTTGGGCAGATCGAGCGGGTCTATCATCCTGATCGCCTGAAATACCCGATGCGCCGCACCGGACCGCGGGGCTCGGGGCAGTTTGCGCGGATCAGTTGGGATGAGGCGTTGGACGAAGTCGCCGCCCAGATGCGGCGCGTCCGGGAAACCTATGGTAGCGCGGCGATCCTGGATGCGTCGCGCACCGGCAGTCTCAGCAGCCTGCATGGCCGCGCCGCCGCGCAGCGATTCCACTACATGGCCGGCGGTTGCACTGATCTGTGGTCGAACATGTCCGCCGAAGCGGAGGTCTTCGCCGTTCGCACCACCTTTGGCACCGCGGCGGACTACAAGGCGTCTGGACGCGAACCGACCGACTACATCAATTCCAAACTCATTCTGATGTGGGGATGGAGTCCGGCTGACGGCACCTTCGGCACCGGTACCATGCCCTTCCTGCGGCAGGCCAAACAGGCCGGTGTGCGCATGATTTGTGTCGACCCGCGCCGCACCATCACCAGCAGGGTGCTGGCGGATGAGCACATTTTCATCCGCCCCTCCACCGACACCGCGGCCCTGATCGCGATGGCGCAGGTCATCGTCAGACAAAACCTGCACGATCAGGATTTTTGCGACCGTCATGTGCTCGGCTTTGATAGCACGGGATTGCCGGACGGCGCGGAATCGTACCGGTCTTATATCATGGGCGAACGCGACGGGATCGCTAAAACCCCGGAATGGGCGGAGCCAATCACCGGCATTCCCGCTGAAACGTTACGGCGTCTGGCGGTTGAGTTCGCTACCAGCAAGCCCGCGGCGCTGCATTGCGGCTATGCCCCTGGCCGCACGATTGAGGGTGAGCAATTTCATCGCGCTGCCTACGCTTTGACCGCGATCACCGGCAATATCGGCATTCCCGGCGGCAATTCCGGGGTGAGCAATGGTGCCACCGGCCGTCGCGCTATTGGCAGCCTGCCCACGGGCAAGAATCCGATCGTTGCGCGGGTGGCGTCCCCGTTGCTGGCTGATCTGCTGGCGCGGGGCAAGGCGGGTGGCTATCCGGCGGATATCAGGCTGATTTATTCCGCAGGCAGTAATTTGTTCAATCAGGCACCGAATGCGTCGAAAATGGTCGCGTCCCTGGACAAGGTGGAATTCTTCGTCGCCCAGGACAATTTCCTCACCCCCACCGCGCGCTACGCCGATATCCTGCTGCCGGCGACGACTTTCTGGGAAAGGAATGACGTCCACACCCCCTGGGCCGGCGCCGGGCATTATAGCATCTACATGCGTCAGGCGATCGAACCGATGTATGAGTGCCGTAATGATATCGATATTTTCAGCGATCTCGCGAAGCGGCTGGGGATCGCCGGCTACAATGACAAGACCGAGGATGAATGGCTCCGCGATCTGACCGCCCAGGCGGTCGGTGACTTCGAGCAGTTCAAGGAACAGGGCGTCGCGCGCTTCCCCAAGCCCAGGGACGCGGTGGCGTTCGCGGCGGAAATCCGCGGTGAAAAGCCGTTTTCCACCCCGTCGGGGCGGATCGAAATCTATTCCACGACCCTGGCCGCGAATCCCGATCCTTATGGGATTGGCCGCATCACCGCGATCCCGACCTGGAACGCGCCGGCGGACGATGCGGTGCGGTATCCGTTGAGTCTTTGCACCCCCAAATCACGGGCGCGCACCCATTCCATCCATGGCAATCAGCCGGCGCTCGCCCGGGTTGATCCGGACACCGTCTGGCTGCATCCGCTGGATGCCGCCGCCCGCAGCATCGCCGACGGCGACATGGTTCGGATCGTCAGCGCGGCCGGTTCCACCCGCATGATTGTGGAGGTCACGGACGGCATCGCGCTGGGTGTGGTTTCGGTCAAAGAGGGGGCTTGGTTCACCCCCGATGCCTCCGGTGCCGATACCAATGGCTGCGCCAACAGCCTCACGCTGGATCGCTCCGCGCCGTGTGGTGCGACGACCTATAATTCTAACCGGGTAGAGATCGAGCGTATCGATCCGCATACTGTAACGCACTGAGGGAACGATGTTGAAATATGCTTTTGCCATGATGCTGGCTGGCGCGATGGTCGCGAACACGGCCGTCGCCGCCGACAGCCGCAATTGGGTCGTAAGCTGGACCGGGTCCGCCCAGGGGCCCTATCCCGTCGGCAATGCCACGGCGCAGCCGGAGTTGAAATTCGCCTTCCCCGAACCGTCCAGAGGCGCCATCAACCAGACCTTCCGCCTGATCGTTCGCCCGGATATCTGGGGCCGTGAGGCGCGGATCCGCCTGTCGAACGTATTCGGAACGAAACCGGTCACCTTCGCCGATGCGCATACCGGCTTACAGACATCGGGTGCCGCGGTGCTCAAAGGCAGCAACCGTGCCGTCACCTTCAAGGGCAAAACCAGCGTCACCGTCGCGCCAGGGCAATGGGTCGAGAGCGATCCGGTCGCGCTGTCCTTTGTCACATCCCCCAACGACCCGATGCTGAGCGGGCGCAAGCTCGCGGTCAGCTTCCATGTCGTGGGGGAAAGCGGGCCGATGACGTGGCATGCCAAGGCGCTGCAGACCTCATACCTCGGCCCGCAGGGGGGTGGATCGCAGGCGGGGGATGAGGCTGAGGGCGCCTTTCCGTTCTCCACCACGTCATGGTACTTCCTCGACGCGGTCATCATGAACGCCGCACCGGGCACCAAAGCGGTGGTTGCGTTTGGTGATTCGATCACCGACGGCACGGCATCGACCCTGAACGGGGATGATCGCTGGCCTGACGTGTTTTCCCGCCGTCTGCATGCTGCCATTGGGGACCGTTACGCTGTCGTCAATCAGGGTATTGGCGGTAATCAGGTCGTCGGACCCAAGGATTACGCGGCCAATCCGATCGGTGGTGGCCCCTCGGCCATCAGCCGGTTGGAGCGGGATATCGTCTCCCTTCCCGGTGTCGGCGCGGTGGTGTGGTTGGAGGGTATTAACGATTTCGGCACCTCCGGCGCGACGATGGAGGCCGTGGCCGATGGCTATCGCCAGGGCGTCGCCACGCTGCGGGCCAGGCTGCCGGGGGTGAAAATCTACGTGGCGACGCTGACCACCGCCCTGAACAGCACACCCACCCACGGAACGCCGGACGTCGATGCGAAGCGCAAGGCCCTGAACGCCTTCTTCAAATCCGAGAAAATTTTCGACGGCGTGGCCGATTTCGACGCGGTGACGCTGGATGGCACGACCGGGGCGATCAAGCCCGAATTCGCCCCCAACTCCACCACCGGCGGCCCCGGTGATCGGCTGCATCCCAACCGCGCTGGTTATGCGGCGATGGGTGGGGCGGTGGACCTGGGGTGGTTTGGTGCGGGGAAGCGCTGACGATCGTGTCTCGGTTGAGGGGGCACTCCCCCCCCGTTACCGCTGCAATTTCGCCAGGATCTCCGTATTCGCCCGGATCACCAGCATCCGACGGATTTTCTGCGTGGGTGTCAGTAGGCCGTTGTCTACCGTGAAGGCTTCCACCAGCGCGTGCTTGCGGATGCGTTCGGTCACGGACAGGCGCTGGTTCACTTCGGTCACGCCGACGGCGACCGCGACATCGTCGAAGCCCTCTGACGCCACCACAAGCGCGGTCAGCCCGGCCCGCCCGTCGCCGACAACCACGGCCTGGGCGATGGCGGGTTCGGCCATCAGCATGCCCTCGATCTTGGCGGGGGATACGTTCTCGCCCCCGGACAGGACGATCATGTCCTTCTTGCGATCGGTGATCCGCACGTAGCCCCCGGGTCCGATCGCCCCGATGTCGCCGGTGTGGAGCCAGCCGTCGACGATGGTGGCTTCGGTATCGTCCGGGCGGCCCCAGTAGCCGTCCATCACCAGATCGCCGCGGATCAGGATCTCCCCGTCTTCAGCCAGACGCAGTTCGACGCCTTGCAACGCGGTGCCCACGGTTTCGATGCGGATGGCATCGGGCGGATTGGCGCTGACGATCGGTCCCGCTTCGGTCTGGCCGTAGCCCTGGATGATACGGATGCCAAGCGCGAGGAAAAAGCGGCCGACTTCAGGTTCCAGGCGCGCCCCACCGGAGCAGGCGGCCACCAGCCGACCGCCGAAGCGGGCGCGGACCTTGGCGCGGACGAGGCGGTCCAGGAAAGGATCGAGGACCCGCTCCAGCAGCGTCAGTGGCGCTTTGTCCAGGCGTTTCAGGCCGATATCCAGGGCTCTCTGAAACAGGCGCTGGCGGTTCTCAGGCTGACGCGCGACCTGGGCCAGGACGCGGGCCCGAATGACCTCCAGCACGCGCGGCACGACCGTCATGATGGTGGGGCGGACAGTCAGCATATCAGCGGCGAGGTGTTCGACGCCGCGGGCATAGACGATCTCGGTCCCGATGCTCGGCAGGAAGAAGCCGCCGACGGTGTGTTCGTAGGCGTGGGAGGCGGGGAGATAGGACAGATAGGTCTCATCCTCCAGCTTCAGCGGCTTGAGCAGGATGAAAGCGCCCTGGCAGTTCGACAAAATGGCGCGATGCGAGAGCATGACCCCCTTGGGCGCGCCGCCGGTGCCGGAGGTGTAGATCAGGCAGGCGAGGGCGGTGGTTGGGATATGCCCGGCCTCCGCGGCGATATCGTCGGGCGGGGCCGGGTCGGTGATGAGGCTGGACCAGGCTGTCATACCGGCTCCCTGTCCTTCCATCACCACCACCAGATCCAGACCGCCGGCATGCGCACCGGCTTCGATCAGCTTCGCCGCCAGGGCCGGGTTGGACACGATCACCGCTCGCGCCCCGGAATCCCGCAGCAGATGAGCGTGATCGTTCACGGTATTGGTGGTGTAGGCCGGTACCGGCACGGCGCGGATGGCCATCAGCGCGGTTTCGGCAATCGGGTATTCGGGCCGGTTTTCGGCGCAGATCAGCACCCGGTCCCCGGCCGACACCCCTGCCGCGCGCAGTTGCCGGGCGCAGGATGCCGCCATGCGGGCGAATTCCCCCCAGGTTATGCCGTGCCAGGCACCGTTGCGCCAGGACCGCAGCAGCGGCTTGTTTGGCCATTCCCCCGCGCGGGAAAACATCATCGCCGGCAGGTTCGGCCAGGTCGGGTAAGTGCGCACGATACCTCCCTTGCGCGGGTCTTATCTCTATCAGCCCTTCTATCCCGTGGGGTCCTACCTTACATCGGGAGTCAACGCACCAGCCTGAGGATTGCCACCGATGTCGGACGCCGCCGAAACCCTCCCGTCCTGGGACCTCACCGACCTGTATCCCTCGCCCACCAGCGCGGAGATCGAGGCCGATTTTGCCCTGGCCGAACAGTTGGCGCGGGTGTTTGAAGGGGCATATCAGGGGAAGCTGGCGGGATTAAGCGGGGGCGAACTGGCCGCCGCGATCAGCGAATACGAACGGATCGAGGAGACCTTCGGTCGGCTGGGTTCGTATTCTGGACTGTTGTTCTCGGGCGACTCCACCTCCGCCACCATCGGCCAGTTCTATCAGACGGTCAGTGAGCGGATCACGCTGATCAGCACGCATCTGATTTTCTTCACCCTCGAACTGAACCGCATGGACGACGCGGTGCTGACCGCCAAGCAGAGCGACCCGTCGCTGGCGCGCTATGCGCCCTGGCTGCGCGACCTGCGCGTATTCCGTCCGCACCAGTTGTCCGATGAAGTCGAGAAGCTGCTGCACGACAAAGAGGTCACCGGCCGCTCCGCCTGGAGCCGCCTGTTCGATGAGACCATGGCCTCGATGCGGATCCCCCTGAACGGGGAGGAGCTGACCGTCAGCGCCACCCTGAACAAGCTGTCCGATCCGGACCGATCGGTGCGCGAATCCGCCGGCAAGGCGGTGGGCCAGGCCTTCGGCGAGCGCATCAAGCTGTTCTCCCTGATCACCAACACCTTGGCCAAGGACAAGGAGATCATCGACAACTGGCGCCATTACGAGCGCCCCGGCAGCTATCGCAATCGCTCCAACATGGTCGAAGACGCAGTTGTCGATGCCTTGGTGACGGCCGTCCGAGGGTCCTATAGCCGACTGTCGCACCGTTATTACGCGATGAAGGCCAATTGGCTGGGCCTGCCGAAGCTGCAACACTGGGACCGCAACGCGCCGCTGCTCAACGATGTGGATCGGGTGATCCCCTGGGGCGAAGCGCGGGAGCGGGTGCTGAGCGCATACGGCGCCTTCAGCCCGGACCTCGCCGCCGTGGGCAAGCGCTTCTTCGACAACCAATGGATCGACGCCGGCCCCACGCCGGGCAAATCGGGGGGGGCCTTCGCGCATCCGACCGTGCCGAGCGCGCATCCCTATCTGCTGCTGAACTATCACGGCCGCACCCGCGACGTGATGACGCTGGCGCATGAACTCGGCCACGGCGTGCACCAGGTGCTGGCGGGCGGGCAGGGCTACCTGATGTCCGGCACGCCGCTGACCCTGGCCGAGACCGCTTCGGTCTTTGGGGAGATGCTGACCTTCCGCGCCTTGCTCGACGCCGCCACCCCGGCGCAGCGGCGGGTGATGCTCGCCTCGAAGGTGGAGGACATGCTGAATACCGTCGTTCGCCAGATCGCCTTCTACCAGTTCGAAACCCGCCTGCACGACGAACGCAGATCGGGGGAGATGGTGCCTGAGCGGCTTGGCGAAATCTGGCTGGATGTGCAGACCGAGAGCCTTGGCCCGGCCTTCGAATTTACCCCCGAATACAGCGTCTTCTGGTCCTATGTGCCGCATTTCGTGCACTCCCCGTTCTACGTCTACGCCTATGCCTTCGGGGATTGCCTGGTGAACGCCTTGTATTCGGTGTTCCAGAACGGCCATCCGGGCTTCCAGGCCAAATACCTGGATATGCTGCGCGCCGGCGGCACCAAGCGGCACAAGGAGCTGCTGGCCCCGTTCGGGCTGGATGCGTCGGACCCCGCGTTCTGGACCAAGGGCCTGGATGTGATCTCGGGCTTCATAGATGAGCTGGAGCAGGCGGGGTAATGGCCGAGGGCAGCAATCTTTTCGGCGAACTTCGCCGCTTCGCGCGCACCTCCGGCGCCGTCAGCGGCATCGCCGCGCGCGTCGCCGGGGAGCGGGTATTTGGCATCAAAACCGATCGATCCGCGCATGCCGAGGATCTGAAGGTCATCCTGGGCGGGCTGAAAGGCCCGTTGATGAAGGTGGCGCAGTTCCTGTCCACCGTGCCCGACGCGCTGCCGGCGGAATACGCGCTGGAACTGGCGCAGTTGCAGGCCAATGCCCCGGCCATGGGCTGGGCCTTCGTGCGCCGGCGCATGGGGAGCGAGTTGGGGCCGAACTGGCAGTCGAAATTCACCTCCTTCACGCAGGAGGCCTCGGCCGCGGCGTCGCTGGGTCAGGTGCATCGCGCGGTTTTGCCCGACGGCACCGATGTCGCCTGCAAGCTGCAATATCCCGACATGCCTTCCACGGTGGAAGCAGACTTGCGGCAGTTGAAACTGGCGATGGCGGTGTACCACCGGATGGACAGCGCCATTCAGCATGAGGAAATCTACAAGGAGCTGACCGAACGCCTGCGGGAGGAGGTGGATTACACCCGCGAAGCGGCGCAGATGCGGCTTTATGGCGCCATGCTGGCCGATACGCCGCAGGTGCATATCCCGGTTCCCATGCCGGGCTTCTGCACCGGCCGCCTCCTCACCATGACCTGGCTCCAAGGTCGGCCCCTGATGGACCGCCTGAATGAGGACCCGCCGCAGGAGGAGCGCAATGCCATCGCTGAGGCCTTGTTCCGCGCCTGGTACGTGCCGTTCTATCGTTTCGGTGTCATCCATGGCGATCCGCATATGGGGAATTACCAGGTGCGGCCGGATGGCTCGGTCAATCTGCTGGATTTCGGCGCCATCCGGGTGTTCGGCGCGCCGTTCGTGCGCGGCGTGATCGATCTGTTCGAGGCGGTGCGAGACAATGACGAAGCCAAGGCGCACCACGCCTATACCACCTGGGGTTTCACGGACCTGTCGAAGGAGAAGATGGAAGTCCTCGGCCTGTGGGCGAAATTTTTGTATGAGCCGCTGATGGACGACCGGGTGCGCCCGATCCAGGAAACGGATGATCCCCAGTTCGGGCGAGCCGTGGCGGCGGAGGTGCATGCCGGGCTGAAACGCACCGGCGGCGTCAAACCCCCGCGGGAGTTCGTGCTCATGGACCGTTCGGCCATTGGCCTGGGCGGAGTGTTCCTGCGGCTGAAAGCACGGATCAACTGGAGCCGCATGTTCCACGAATTGATCGAAGGCTTCGACGCTGCGGCCCTGGCGGAGCGGCAGGCGGCGGCTTTGGGGGCGGCGGGGGTGCCGAAGGCGGGGTAGGGCCTTACGCTGCCGCGTTCTGGGGCGAGCGAGGACACGCCAGGCATGCCCCCGCTTGGCCTTGTCAGATTTTCGTCGACGCCCGGTTCAGCAGTTTCCAGCCGGCGGCCTGCTTTTGCCAGGTCATCAGGATCGTCAGGTTGGTGCTGCTGCGCTTGCCGTCGGGGATGGATTCACTCTCCCCCATCCAATGGAAGCGAACGATGGCGGCCGTGCCGACAATGCGCACCGACACATCCTTGTACTCCAGCGTGATCGCCTTCGACTTCGCGTTGGTGGCGTTGGCGATGAACGTGGCCTTGTCTTCGACGTGCCCGTCGGAGTGGCTGTAGCTCAGCTCCGGCGCGCAGAGCGCGTCCAGCGCCTTCGGATCGCGGGCGAACTGGGCGGCGCGGAAGGCTTCAACCTTCTTCGCGACCGCCTGCTCGTCCGCGGTGGCGGCGGCTGCCGGGCCAATGCCCAACAATCCACCTGTGGCGAGTCCGGATAGGGCCAGTCCCATAGCGGGCAGCAGCCCGCTCAGGCTTCGACGACCGATTTTCATTACGTTTCCTCCGGTTTTTGGGCGGGTTCAGTCCTTGTAGTCCGGCTCCTTGCGGTCAAGGATGCGCTTGAGGGCGTCGAAATGCCATTCGCAGTTCGGGCGGCCACCATATTGGTAACGATTGTTGCGGAACTCGGCCAGGGTGTGATCGACCACCTCCGCCGGCAGGTGCTTCAGCGGCTTGCCGGTCCACATGGCATAGAGCTGCACCTGGGCCACGCGCTCAGCATAGTACAGGCGATCATAAGCCTCGGCGACGGTCTTGCCGACGGTGGCGATGCCGTGATTAGCCATCATGAGCACGGTCTTGTCGCCGATGACCTCGGCCAGGCGCGCGCCCTCGGCCGGGTCGAAGGCGGGGCCGGTGTAGATTTCGTCATAAGCGGTGTGCACCGCGGTGCCGAGTTCGGTCTGGCCGATGGCCAGGATGTGCTGATCTTCCAGCCGCGACAGCGCGCTGGCGAAGGGCATATGCGTATGGAACACCGCCGCCGCATTTTCCTTCAGCTTATGGATCGGCGCATGGATGCAATAGGCGGAGCGCTCGATCTCCCCCTCCCCGCTGAGGCGGGTACCGTCATAAGCGATTTCCATGAAGCAGCTTGCGGTGACTTCCGACCAGTGCAGGCCGAAAGGGATCTGGTAGTAGCGATCGTTGGTGCCGGGCACGCGCAGGGTGAAGTGGTTGAAAATGCCTTCATTCAGGCCGTGCATAACGGCCAGGCGGTGGGCGGCGGCGAGGTCAACACGGGCGCGCCAGCGCACGGCGTCGAGATCGATATCCTGGGGCTGCAGTGACTCCAACGGCATGGCGTACGCTCCTGTCATTAAACTGGTGGCGATCATTCGCCTCAGGCGCGGGCCCGTCAATCTTAACCGTTATGCGGCGCCGGCGAACCGCTTGAACGGTCACACTTCCCCTTGGATGACGTGGGAGAGAGGGATCGATGCTGTACGAGGCCTCGCCAACAGCGTCGCCGGGGAATTGGGCGCCGCCAAACTCATGACAAGGTATATGGCGGCTTTCTGCCGATTGCGTTGGTTGAGCTCAGATTGAGCTGCGATCCAGGCCCTCTAAGCAAAAACGGCCCCGAAGGACCGTTTTTAATGCCTTGATATAATGAGGGAAATCTGGAGCGGGCGAAGGGATTCGAACCCTCGACCCCAACCTTGGCAAGGTTGTGCTCTACCCCTGAGCTACGCCCGCGCTCCGTCCAGGCCGCGGTTGATAATGGGGTTCGCCGGGGATTGCAACCCATAGAATTGCGGGTGCTGGACGGCGGCGGTGGCGGGCGTCATGGTCGGATGTGAAGCGGGTCGGTGCTTGTCTTATCGGCCAGAAACCTCATTTATACGGACGAAATCGTCCGACACGCGGGATACTCGACACCATGGATACGATCATCGGCCAAGACCCAAACCCCGGTACACCCCCCATGATCATGGAAGGGGACCAGAAAAATTTTATGAAAGAGGTCATTGAGGCCTCTCGGGTCATCCCGGTCCTCGTGGATTTCTGGGCGACCTGGTGTGGTCCCTGCAAACAGTTGACCCCGACCCTCGAAAAAGTAGTCAAGGCGGCGGCCGGCCGGGTGAAGTTGGTCAAAATCGACATCGACGCGAATCGGCAGTTGGTGCAGCAGCTCGCTCAGATGGGCTTGCCGATGCAGTCGGTGCCGACCGTCGTCGCCTTCTGGCAGGGGCAGATTGCGGACCTGTTCCAAGGCGCGCTGCCGGAATCGGACGTGAAGCGCTTTATCGAGACCCTGTTGAAGAATGCCGGCGGCACCATGCCGACAGCGGATGTGCTGGCGGAGGCGAAGACGGCGCTCGAGCAAGGCGACGCCCAGACGGCCGGTGAGCTGTTCAGCTCCGTTCTCGCGGAAGAGCCCGAAAACGGCGATGCCTGGGGCGGCCTGCTGCGGTCCCTCATCGCCCTCGGCCAGGAAGAGCAGGCTCTCGAAGCGTTGGAGCAGGTGCCGGAGAAACTGGCCGAACACGCCGAAATCGCCGGGGCCCGCAGCGCCCTTGCCCTGGCCCGCGAAGGGCGGGAAGCGCAGGCGCAGCTCGCCACCTATGAAGCCCGTCTGGCCGTCGATCCAGCAGATCATGAAGCACGGTATGAGCTGGCGACCGCGCTGAATGCGATGGGTGAGCGAGAAAAGGCGGCCGACGCGCTGCTCGACATCGTGAAGCGTGCGCGCACCTGGAATGAGGGCGCGGCGAGGGTTCAATTGCTGAAATTCTTTGAGGCCTGGGGCTCCGATGATGCGGTGACTCAAACCGCCCGGCGGCGCCTGTCGGCGATTTTGTTCAGCTGATGGTCGATTTTCACCCGCGGGCGGATGATCTGCCCACCGAGTTCGCGGTGTTCCCGCTAGCCGGGGCCTTGCTGTTGCCGCGGGGTAAATTACCGCTGAACATCTTCGAGCGTCGCTACCTCGCGATGACGGAGGATTCGCTCGCGTCAGGCCGCATGTTCGCGATGATCCAACCTGATCCGCATGCGGCCCCAACCGAACATGGTCCCGGCCTTTATCGCACCGGTTGTCTGGGCCGGCTGACCTCGTTCAGCGAATCGGACGATGGGCGGTTTCTGATCACCCTCACCGGCCTCTCACGCTTTCACATCGCCGAAGAATTGCCCGGTCGGCGTGGCTATCGCCGGGTCAGAGCGGATTTTTCGGGCTTCCCAGCGGATCTCGACACGGCGCCAGCCGCGACGGGGGTGGAGCGTGACGCCTTGCTGACGGCCTTGAAGGCCTACTTCGTCCATCAGAAGTTCGACGCCAACTGGGATGCGATCCGCCGCATGCCGGACGACGCGCTGGTGGTTACCCTGGCGATGGTCTGCCCGTTTGAGCCGGCGGAGAAGCAAGCCCTCCTCGAAGCGCCTTCTGAAGCCGATCGTGCCGTGACATTGCTGGCCTTGCTGCAGATGGGGGCCGCCAGTTCGGACCTCCCCCCCGGCCGCCCATTGAGCTAGAAGAGCGTGCATGAGCGAAACCGCACCCCGCCCGACCCCGGTTGACCCCCGCCTGCTGGAGATTCTGGTCTGCCCGCTGACCAAGGGGCCGCTGGACTATGATCGCGCAGCCAATGAGCTGATCAGTCGCAAAGCCGGGCTTGCCTACCCGATTCGCGACGGCATCCCGATCATGCTGCCGGATGAAGCCCGTCCGTTGGACCCTTGATGATTATCGCCACCGACATCCGCTACAGCCGGGCTGAACGAACGTTGTATGTCACGTTCGAGGACGGTGCCTCGGTCTCGTTGCCCGCTGAATATCTGCGGGTGGAAAGCCCCAGTGCGGAAGTCCAGGGGCACGGCCCGGGGCAACGCGTGACCGTGGCTGGCCGCCGCCATGTCGGCATTATGGAAATCGAGCCCGTCGGCAACTACGCCGTGCGGCTGATTTTTGACGACTTACATGATTCGGGGCTGTTCACCTGGGCCTATCTCCTGGAACTGGGCCAGCAGTTCGAGCGGCGTTGGGCGTCATATGAAGCCGAACTGACCGCGAAGGGCCTCAGTCGAGATCCCTGATGGCACTCCGGCGCCGCGTGCTGACGGAAACGGACCGCGAGGAATGGGCGCATTATGCCCGCGCGATCGCGCCCTTGCGCGGCAAGGTGGCGGTGCCACCGGACCCGCGCGTCGCGCCAGCGCCAGCGCCGGCCCCTCCGGCTGTCCGGCGGCCCGTTGTGCCGGTCCCGCATGCGCGGGTTACCCGGCATACGCCGTCAGTCGCGATTGGGTCCCATTCCGGCGGTATCGATACCTCCACCTGGCAGCGGTTTCAGGGCGGCAAGCTGGCTGCGGCGCGGCGGCTCGATCTGCACGGGCAGACAACGCAACGGGCCTATTTGTCACTCATGTCCTTCCTGCGCACCGCCCACGCCGATCGGGTGCGATGCGTGGAGGTGATTACCGGGCGTGGCAGTGGAGAGCACGGCGGCGCCATTCGGCGCGAGTTCCCGCTTTGGCTGAATTTGCCGGATATTCGTCCTTTGGTCCTGGCGGCCTCGCATCCCCACGCCGCCAATCAGGGATCGGTGCGCTTGCTGCTGCGGCGGGTGCGGTGACACCGTTCGGCGCGCGACTGCGGGCCTTGCGGGCTGAGCGTGGAGTCACGCTGACACATCTGGCAGAGACGTTGCAGGTCTCAGCGGCCTATTTATCGGCGTTGGAACATGGCAGGCGGGGTGCGCCCAGCCCCGGCCTGGTGCACCAGGTCAACGAATATTTCGGACTGATCTGGGACGATGCCGATGATTTGGCGGGATTGGCGCGATTGTCGAACCCGCGCGTGACCGTCAATACGGCAGGGCTGACGCCGGAGCAGACCGCTTTGGCCAACCGTCTGGCTCAGGCGATTCACCGGCTGGCACCAGAAACCGTGGCGGCCTTGCACGCGGTCCTGGATACGACAACGCCGCAACCCAAACCCAGATTGCGGCGTGCGGCCCGAAAAGGGGCGGAGAATAAGGCGGCTTCGACTGAGAGCAGCACCGTTAAGGATTGAACCGCGAAGCGATCATCTCAACGGGGAAACTGCGCCTTAGGCGGCGAGCTGCATCACCTGTGCCTCAATCTCCGCACCGAATTGCATCCGGGCAGTGGCGAGGTCGTAAGCGCTTTGCAGGCCAAGCCAGAACTGCGGGCTGGTCTTAAAGCAACGGGCGAGTCGCAGCGCCAGGTCGGAGTTCAGCGGCGCTTCATCCGCGATCAGCGGTGTGATTCGGCTGGGTGTCACCCCCAGCGCGTGAGCCAACGCGGCGGCGTCGAGCCGCAGGGGCTCCATGTACTCTTCGCGGAGCACTTTACCGGGATGCATCAGGCTGTTCATGCGTGCCATTGGTCGGCCTCAGGGGGTTTTGAACATGGCGAGGTATGGAACCGACTCATGGCGGAAAAAGGGCAAGATGTGCCCCAATTGAAAATTTCCTGCCTTTCTTGCCGCGCGACCGCCCCGATCAACCCTGTGATGGCTTTTTCTTCAGTAAATACCGCTGCTTACCCTCCAGAACGAGTTCCCGGCGCTGATTGTGGATCGTGGTCCGGAAGCCCAGAACCCCGGTGGTGCGGCCGGGTGTCAGTTCCTCGATCTCCAAAGCGGAATACAATGTGTCGCCGGTGAAGACCGGTTTGAGGAATTTGCTGGACTGCTCGATGAAGCCGACCAGACAGTCTTCCACCAGGAAGGGGAACAGGCCAGCGCCCGGGGCGGTCTGCACCAGGGTTTGCAGCCCATGTGCCAGCAGGCCCGGCATGCCGCGGGATTTGCAGTATTCCAGGTCATAATGGACCGGATGGTTGTCGCCACTGGCGCCCTGGAAGGCGAGGAAGACGGCCTCGGTCATCGTGCGACTCGGCAGGATAAAGCGTTCGCCGATTCTGAAATCGTCGAACCAGCGTTGCTCCGGCACCATGCGGTGCTGGGCGGGATCAAAGTCGGTCATACGGCCCCCGAGGCGTGCATCGCCGCGATTTCATCGCTGGAATAGCCGAGTTCGCCCAGGATCGCATCGGTGTGCTGGCCGATAGCAGGGACCGGGCCCATGCCCATTTCCACATCGGTGAAGGTGAAGGGGGGCAGCAGGCCGCGATAGGGGCCGTGCTCGGTCTGAACCTCCCGCCAGCGGTTTCGGGCGGCGAGCTGCGGGTGGTCCCAGACATCCTGAGCGTCGTTCAGCCGGCCATTGGCGATGCCATTGTCGTCGAGCAGCTGCACCACCTCCAGCGAGGTCAGGGGCGCGAACCGGTCCTCGATCATCTGCGTCAGCACCACGCGGTTGTCCCTGCGGTCATTGGTCGAGCCGAAGCGCGGATCGCTGCGCATGTCCGGGCGTTCCATGACCTTGTCGCAGAACACCGACCACTCCCGGTCGTTCTGGATGCCGAAAATGACCTGGCCATCCTTGGTCTTGTGCGCGCCATAGGGGGCGATGGCCGGATGATTGGTGGGGGAACGCGGCACCAGCGTGCCCTGGTAGACCTTGCGCAGCATCGGCTGCGTCGTCCACTCCGCCAGCGCGTCGAGCATGGCGATCTTGATATTGGCGCCTTCGCCAGTGCGGCCGCGCCGGACCAGGGCGCCGAGGATGCCGGTCAGCGCATACATTCCGGTGCAGATATCGGCCGCCGAAATCCCCACCCGTGATGGCTCTTCCGGGGACCCCGTCACCGCGATCAGCCCCGATTCAGCCTGGATCAACAGATCATAGGCCTTCTTCTGCACAAACGGCCCGCTCTCCCCATACCCCGAAATATCGCACACGATCAGCTTCGAATTGATCGGCTTCAGTGCCTCATAGCTCAGGCCCAGCCGCGCGGCGGCGCCGGGTGCGAGGTTCTGTAGCAGCACGTCGGCACCACCGATCAGCGTGTTCAGCGCGGCGCGGGCGGCGGGTTGCTTCACGTCCATGGTGATGCTGCGCTTGCCGCGATTCAACCAGACGAAATGGCTGCTCTGGCCATGGACAAAACTGTCATAGTCGCGGGCGAAATCGCCGCCGCCCGGCCGCTCGATCTTGATGACGTCGCAGCCCATGTCAGCGAGGTGCCGGCTGCACAAAGGCGCGGCGACGGCGTGTTCAAGCGCGATCGCGCGCATGCCCTCCAGGGGGCGGCCGTGAGGCTGCATTTTGGGTTTCCTCGGTTGCTTGGCGCAGAAAAGCCCCGCGGGGCGGTTCTGTCAAAAGAGTGCGGTCATCGCGCCGGCGATGCCAGGTGCGCAGGCCAGGATGGCATCGCCCTCGCTGCAGCCATGGCCCGCGGTGAAATCGCTGACGCTGGCACCGGCCTCGGTCAGGATCGCCAGCGCCGCGGCGACGTCCCAGAGATTGATGTGCAACTCGGCATAGGCGTCCTGCCGCCCGGCGGCGACCTCTGCCAGACCCAGCGCGCCCGATCCGCCCATCCGCAGCGCGGCCCCCGATCCACGGATGCGGGTACAAAGGGCCAGAAAATCGGCATCGCTTCGGCGGCCCGACCAGCCGATTTCCACGGTGGCGCGGGGGAGGGCGGTTGTATCGGCGGCGCGGATGCGAATGCCGTTCAGCGTGGCGCCGCCGCCGCGCCGGGCGGCGAAAGTCTCGCCAATAGCGGGGGCGACGATGACGCCCGCGAGCGGGCTGCGACCCTCCATCAGGCCGAGCGACACGCAGAATCGGTTGCCGCCGCGCGCATAGTTGGACGTGCCGTCGATGGGATCGACGACCCAGCGCAGGGTGCCCGTGCGGCCGATGCCGTCCTCCTCTCCCTGGAAGCCGTCCTCGGGGAAGGCCTGCAGCAGACGGTCGGACAGAAAGCGCTCGACGGCGCCGTCGGCCTCCGTCACCCAGTCCTGCGCGCCTTTCAGCTTCGCCTGGGTACTGCCGGGTTCGGGGCGCAGGCGCATGGCCATGGCGCCCGCCTCGGTCGCGAGGGTGAGGGCGGTTTCCAGACGGCGGTCGAGGGCGTGCATCGGTGGTTGCTCCGGGATAACCAGCCGAGGTAAAGCCCGGCTTTCCGAAATCCTCAATACGGCATTACACTTCGACCCAATGGAGGAACGGGTCATGTGGTCAATGTTACGCCGAACCGTGCTTGCGGTTTCGCTGCTCTTGGGGGGCGGCTGGGCCAGTCTGGCAAAGGCCGAATCGAACGAACTGCGGGTCGTGATGCCCTACGGGCTGGGCTATCTGCCCATCTATGTCGCGATCGACCGGGGTTTCATTCAGAAGCGGGCGACCGAGGCGGGGCTCGGCGAGATCAAGATCACACTGAACCATCTGTCGAGCGGGCCGGCCGGCAGCGACATGCTGCTGTCGGGCGATGCCGATATGGCGATGGGCGGGTTCGGGCCGGGCTTCGTGCTGTGGGACAAGACCCGTGGGGCGCAGAAGGTGCGGGTGGTGACACCGCTCTCGGCCTCCCCGATCTGGCTGCTGAGCAACGATCCGCATCTGAAGTCGGTGCGTGATATCGGACCGAATGATCGCATCGCTCTGACCGGACTGAAGGTGACGGCGCAGGCGCTGTCGCTGCAGATGGCGGCAGCCAAGGAATATGGCTGGGACAACCGCTTCAAATTCGATTCCAATGTCGTGACCATGTCTAATCCCGATGGAATGGCGATGATCCTGAGCGGTGTGGGCGAGGTCCGCAGCCAGTTGGCCATCGTGCCATTCAGCGTGGAGATGATGGAATCCGGCAAGGTCCACATGGTGATGAATTCGGAAGATTATATGGAACCGGGGTCATCGATTTCCGCCATTTTCGCCGGTGCGAAGTTCCACGATGGCAGCCCGAAACTATACGCCGCGACAGCGGCCGGGCTGGAGGACGCATTCGCCTTCATCAAATCCAACCCGCATGAATCCGCGCAGATTTACGTGGCCCGCGAACCCCAGAAGCGTGACCTCGCCTGGATCGAAGGGATGATGACCGATCCGAAAATGCTGCAATACAGCTCGACCCCGCGCGGCTATCTCAAACACGCGGAATTCATGCATGCCACGGGCTCGTTGAAGAACAAGCCGGACAGCTGGAAGGATCTGGTTTGGGACAATCTCTGGGGCAAGGATGGTAGCTGACTACGCCCCCCGCGGCGAGTCCACCCAGAGCAGGCGCAACGTCTCCGGGCCGTTGTTACGCAAGGCGGCCCGTTCCCCGGCCCGGACATGCAGACCGTCGAGCGGCCCCAACACCGCGTGCCCGCTATCGTCACGCGTGATCGCCTGACCCTCCGCCACCAGCCAAAGGCGATCGACGGGGAGGAGCTCGGCCGGTTGGGTATGGCCTGGCTCCAGCACGGTCAGGCCGATGGCGATCTTGCTGTTGGCGACGGCCTGCTTCGGGCTGTGGTTGGGCGAACCCTCCAGACCGCTCACCCAATTGACCGACCAGCGCATGGTGCCGGGAACCCGTGCCTCGGGACCGGACCAGCCTGGTTCCAGATCGGAGAAGGTTACCAATTCGATCGGCGGGGCATCGGTGAAGACATGGTCATCGGGGTAGTAAATGGCGGTGCCGTTGCGCTCCACCCCGTCATGGACCCAGAACAGGATCACGTCCTCCTGCCCGCAATTGCGCACGCCATGCGGGCAGCCGACGGGGATATAGGTGCAATCCCAGGGCCCGGCACGGTGCGGATGACCGGAGGCATCGAAACCTTCCAGTTCGCCCCGCAGGATCACGTAGATTTCAGTGACCCCATGGACGTGCTTGTCCGCCTGACGCTGCCCGACCGGGAGGTACATCATCCCGACCGCATGATTCCGGCTTTCGAGAGCGGTCCCGGGATTGGTGTTGATGAACCCCTCCGGCCCACCGACCCAGGTGACGAGCCAGCGCATGAATCCGGGCTCTTTGGCCTGCTTGGTGGTCCAGCTGGGCTCCAGATCGCGGAACCGGATGATGCGCGGCATGGGGTTTCCTTTGGGCAGCCTGTCGCCAGGCTGGGGGAGCTGGGGTAGTTTTGGCAAAATAGCCAGAGGCCAGGAAACCATGACCGAAGCCACAGGCCCCCTCAAGGGCATCCGTGTTCTCGACCTCTCCGCCGTTGTGCTCGGCCCCTTTGCCACCCAGACGCTGGGGGACTGGGGCGCGGACGTGATCAAGATCGAAGCCTTGCACGGCGACACCGCGCGCAATTCCGGTCTGTTCCGCCATCGGGGGATGGCGTCGGTGTTCTTGCAGATCAACCGCAACAAGCGCTCTATCGCGCTCGATCTGAAGACCGAAGGGGGGAAGGAGGCGCTGCGCCGGCTGATCCCGACGGCCGATGTGTTGGTCAGCAACGTGCGCCCAGCGGGAATGGCGCGGCTGGGCTTTGGGTATGAGGATTGCCAAGCCCTGAATCCGCGCCTGATCTATGCTGTCGCCACCGGCTTCGGGCAGGACGGACCCTGGCGCGCGCGTCCGGCCTTTGATGAGATCATCCAGGCGGCGAGCGGCTTCGCCTCCGCCATGGGATCCGATGATGCGCCGCAATTCGTGCCGAGCCTGGCGGCCGATAAGCTGACGGGGATGGCCCTGGTCTCCGCCGTCTGCGCCGCTCTCTTTCAACGCGAACGGAGCGGGGAGGGCCAGTTGGTCGAAGTGCCGATGCTGGAAACCCTGGCCGCTTTCAACAGCGTGGAGATGATGGGCGGCATGGCGTTTGAGCCACCGCTGGGCGGGCCGGGTTACAAACGGATGCGAGAGCGCAAGCCGGCCCGGACCAAGGACGGCTGGATGACCATGTTGCCCTATTCCACCGCCAATTGGTGCGCCTTTTTCGAGGCCGTCGATCGGCCCGAACTGATCGACGAACTCGGGATCCGGGATCCGGTGCTGCGCAATCAGAATATCGACGTGGTCTATGCCACGATGCGTGAGATCGCCCTGACCCGCACCACGGCCGAGTGGATCGAACTGTTGCTGCGCATCGACGTGCCGCATACGGCGTTCACGAAGATGGCCGAAGTAACGGAGCAGCCGCATTTGAAAGCCGTCGGCATGTTCCCGGTGATTGACCATCCGAGTGAGGGCGCCATACGCATCGCCAAACCCCCGACCCGCTTCGCCAGCACGCCGGCAAATATCCGTCGCGACGCGCCCCGGCTGGGCGAGCATACGGCAGAGGTGCTGCGGGAGCTGGGCTTCAGCGAGGCAGACATCACGGCTATGGCGGGCGTGGTGGCTAAGCAGGCCTGACGACGGCGCGCATCAACGTCTCGATCGACGGCATCGCATCCAGTTCCCAGACGGCCGCGATCACGGTGTCGATCGCGCCCGGGAAGCCGCCATGCAAGGCGGAGTCCCGAACCTTCGCTTCGATCTCGACGTCGGTCAGCGGGATTTCATTGCTGCCTTTGGCGTGGTGCACGGTCTTGGTCAGCGTCCGCCCGTCATGGGTCCGTACGGTCGCCGTGGCGGCGCCGCGCGGCAGGGTCGTATCCAGCCGGGCGGTGGTGCAGGCGCGGAAGGCCGCGACCGCCGGGTCGTGAACGGTGGCGTCTTCGAATTCCCGCAGGCCAGCCCCGCCGAACAGGAACGACACCGCCGCGCAGTGGTGAATGCTGACGCGGGAGTCGCGGTCGTTGGTTACGATGCGGTCACCACGGTCGAGCAGGAGCTGCTCCCCGGAAACCTCCACCGAGGCGATATCAGCCGCGCTCAACCGGTGTTCCTGGCGCAGTGCCAGACAGGCATCGATCACCGGATGCATGACGATGCCGCAGGGATAGGGCTTGTAGGTATTCTTGCCCGCTTCCCAACGGGTGCCCAGGTCGCCGATAATCTCGGCCACATCGGGTGTGTCGCCCATGGCGCGGGCCCAGCCCAATGGCCCTTCGAGCGCGGCGGGCGCAGCCGTATAGCCTTGCTCCGCCAGAAGCGCGGCGAACAGACCGTTGCGGGCGGCATTGCCGACGCTGACGTTTTTCGCGGCTTGCGGCAGGTTCTCCACCGTGCCGGCGGATTGGCTGGAGGCGATTCCAATGGCATGTGCGGTCTGCGCCGCGTTCAGACCGAGCAGCTTCGCGCTGGCCGCGGCCGCACCGAAAATGCCGCAGGTGGACGTGATGTGCCAGCCGCGGGCGTAATGATGCGGGGAGACGGCGTTGCCGATCCGGCACGCGACCTCCATCCCCAGCAGCAGCGCGTGGAGCACGTCAATGCCTGACAGGCCCCGCTGTTCGGCGAGGGCGAGCGCCACTGGCGACACCGGCGCGGCGGGGTGGATGACGGTGCGTAGATGCGTATCGTCATAATCCAGCAGGTTGCCGCCGATGGCGTTGATGAAGGCGGCGCCGAGTGGGTCGAGCCGCTCGCTCCGCCCCAGAACCGTGACGCGGTCGGGGCCGGCGAGCGGCGCCAGCACCCGCAGCGCCATGGTGACCGGCGGGCTTTGTGCGACACCAAGGGCGCAGCCGATAAAATTTAGCAAGGAGCGTTTGGCTTCGTGCCGCACGATCGGCGGAAGGTCGTCCCAGCGCGATGCCGCGACAAAGCGGCCGAGTTGTTCGGAGGCTGTGGCGGTCATCGCGCGGGGACTCCCGTCAGGCCACTTTGGCGGCGAGATGCGGGAACATCGCCAACTTCGCGGCTTCATCCATCTCTGCCTTAAAGCTATGCCGATCCTTAAGCGCCAGGGCGCGGGCGGCGGCCGGACGGGCGCTGACTTCGTCAAGATGACGCTTGAGGTTCGGGAATCCCGCCATCGCATCCGGCCCGAGGATCATCGGCACCAGCCGCGACCAGCCCCAGAGCGCCATGTCGACGACGGTATAGGTATCGCCGAGCATGAAGCGGTGCGTCGCCAGACGGGCGTCGATGATGCCCCAATGGCGCTTGGCCTCGAACGTGTAGCGGTTGACGGCGTAGTCCTTCGGCTCCGGCGCGACATTGCGGAAATGCACGGCCTGACCGGAATACGGGCCGATGCCGGAGGCAATGAACATCATCCACGACAGCAGCGGTCCGCGATCGGGGGAGCCGAACTGGCCGGTCTTTTCCGACAAATACAGCAGGATCGCGTTGCTATCGAACACGGTCACGCCATCGTCGATGATCGCCGGCAGCTTTGCGTTGGGGTTGATCGCCAGGAATGCCGGTTCATGCTGCTCACCCTTGCGGGTGTCGATCGGCTTCAATTCGTACGCCAGGCCCATTTCCTCAAGGCAAAGGGCAACCTTGGTCGGGTTCGGGGCGAGATTATAGTAGAATGTGATCATGCTTGGACGCTCCTGGTTATCGCCCACGGAGCTTAGCCGATCGGCTGGCCCACGGACATGGGCAAGCCGGCTGTGTGGCTAGCTCGTGATCTGTCCGGTGTTTGTAGCTCGTGACGTGTCCGGTCATCTGCCCTGTGAGGAACGGGGGCACAGATGGACCGGGCACGCATTCACGAAGGGATCCGTCGGATGCGTTTTTCCGATGTGTTGGA